>DVNB01000026.1 GCA_018714695.1 Candidatus Ornithomonoglobus merdipullorum
CTGTTCCATGCTGTATTATACACATCATTCTCACATTCCTCGCAGTCGGACACATTCTTTAAAATGTTGTACGCTATTTTTCTTATATACGCGCCGTACTTCTCGGCAGTCCTGCTCAATGCGCTTTCGCTGCGTCTCTCATACAGCTCGATTATATCCTCATCCGGCAATTCTTTCACTTCCCTTTCCTCAGGAGCTCCCTCATTATTCACGGTGAGATCACCGTGTTTTTGACGTCTTCAATAATATAGACGGAAAATAGACGCTGCGGTTGCATTTTTCAAGCATTTTTTATAAACATTCCGATTTAGTATTGTTTTTTCTAAAAAAATCTGTTAAAATAAGATTATGCAAGCCTAACTTAAGAGAAACGGAGTGAACTAATTATGAAAATAAGAATCGGTATTATGGGCTACGGCAATCTCGGACGCGGTATCGAATGCGCCGTAAAACAGAACGACGATATGGAGCTCGCTGCGGTATTCACCCGCCGTGATCCCGAGACAGTCAAGGTAATGACCGATGGAGTAAAGGTATATAAGGCAGAGGACGCAGTATCGATGAAGGATGAGATAGACGTTCTTATCCTCTGCGGCGGCAGCGCTACGGATCTTCCGAAGCAGACGCCGGAGTACGTTAAGTATTTCAATGTCATAGACAGCTTCGACACACACGCTAAGATACCGGAGCATTTCGCAGCGGTAGACGCGGCGGCAAAGGAGAGCGGCAAGATCGGCATAATCTCGGTCGGCTGGGATCCCGGCATGTTCTCGCTGAACCGTCTCTACGCTAACGCTATCCTGCCCGACGGCACGGATTACACCTTCTGGGGCAAGGGAGTGAGCCAGGGCCATTCGGACGCTATACGCCGCGTTGAGGGCGTTGTTGACGCGCGCCAGTACACCGTTCCTGTAGAGAGCGCGCTTGAGGCAGTAAGAAGCGGCAAGAACCCGGAGCTTACGACACGCGAAAAGCACACGCGCGAATGCTACGTTGTAGTCGAAGAGGGCGCGGACAAGGCAAGGATCGAGAATGAGATCAAGACGATGCCTAACTATTTCGCAGACTATGACACGACCGTTCATTTCATCTCCGAGGAGGAGCTGAAGGCGAACCACAACGGCATCCCGCACGGCGGCTTCGTTATCCGCTGCGGAAAGACCGGCATGAACGGCGAAAACAACCACATAATCGAATACAGCTTAAAGCTTGACTCGAACCCCGAGTTCACCTCATCGGTGCTCATCGCCTATGCGAGAGCGGCGTACAGGCTCAACAATGAGGGTGTATCGGGCTGCAAGACTGTATTTGACATCGCACCTGCATATCTCTCCAAAGAGAGCGGCGAGGAGCTTCGCAAGCATCTTCTGTAATACATGCAAGACTGTGCCGCATGGAAAACCGTCCGTTTCCCATGCGGCATTTTTATCGGAGGATTTTACTATGTTTACAATACCTACAGGGAACGCTGAACACAAGCGCAGGATCAGACACTATACCATCATGCATGAGAATACACCGGTGCTTGAATTCGACCGTGAGACCGACACGGTGACATTATTCAACGCCGCATATCTTCCGTTCGGATTGAGAGGCAAGAAAAACATATCGGCAGTTTCCGTTTTTGAATGGCTTTCGGACAGAGTAAACAACATAAACAGAACATACATGAATCTCGTATACATTGCCCGCGGTGTCGGCAGGGACCGCGACAAGGTCATAAAGGACAGCTCAGGCATATCCTTTACCGATAATTTCTGGATAAAAACAAATGACTCGATCGCCGGCTGGGAAATGCTCAAACAGCTGCGCGACGATAATCTTGCTCTCAGCAATATTGCGCTGACAGGCAGGCTCGAGACTGACGGCGATCCTCTTGAAGGCTTTACATCACTGTTTACAACCAAGGGCTATTTTCCCAAGGCGGTCTTCGGCGGATATATTTACAAATCCAAAAAGGATGCCATACTTGAATATCCCGCATACCTTATAGGCAAACAGATCGGCGTAGATACCGCGGAATGTGAGCCGGAAGGAGAATATGTAAAAATAAAGATCTTCACGGATTACAATACCTCACTCGTACACGCAAGCGAATTGAAGGCATATTTCGACACAGATGATGAAATATACAACGTTCTGCTCGGAGATCGTAAATACAAAAATATTATAAGCGGCTTACAGCGGATGTACATCTTCAACTACATCATAGGCAATCCCGACCTTCATGACGATAATTATGGTCTGCTCTATGACAGCCATACCTTTGAGTTCATATCGGTCTCGCCATGCTACGACCACAATGTCGCATTCGCAGAGGGCTTTCTGGGGCTCACGAGAACAACGATTGGCAATTCCGCATCGCTGCCGCTTGACGACCTCTGCGAACGATTCATAAAAAGGCACAGGGACATCGCCGAAAAGCTCAAGCGCATAGATCTGTCAGAGACAGAAAAGTACCTTACCGACAGGCAGCTCAGCGAATTAAGGCAGCGAATAGAAAATACGATAGGATGGGCACAGCAGTAACAGTGTACAATGGACAATGGATAATGGGCGGACGCTTTGCGTCCCGGGGATTTGCGCAGCTTTGGCAGCCTGTGCATAAAGGAGACTTATAGCTATGAAAAAAAGAATTATTGCGGCTTGCTGCGCCGCGGCGGCGATAGCCGCCGGGCTGTACGCCATCCGCGCATCACAGATGAGGCTTGAAGAGCCGGTGTTTTTAACTCACTATATCGACTGCAGGCAATGCTCGGCAGGCAAAACAATAATGCTCAATTACGTGACTGACAAAAGCGATGACAGGAGCGTCGTCTCCGTATCGTTCCCGGAATGTCCGGAGCTAACGTTTGACGTGTTTGACTCTGAGACTAACCTAAAATACCGGTACCATAAAATGCGCCGTGTATTTCTTCAATCGAAACTTGACGGCACGGAGCCTCTTGCGCCTGCTGCGGCGACCACCGCGCATGTGGAGTTTTCGGACGGTACAGAAGGCGATTTTGATATCGGGCAGGTTATCATGGAAAATATTCCGGAGCCGCAGGAGCGTCTTGTCACAGCTCAGAATACGGGCGCAAACAATGTCGGCAACAGCACGGATACAATGCTTGCTCTTGAGGACTGCACACTCACAGGCATAACATCAGCATTTGATGAAAGCTGCGGCGCCGGTGTCAGCATCACGATAGATGGCGGTGAAAGCTCTGCACCGCTTGCGCTGCACAAAGACGATACGGTTACATTTGACGCTGCTATAAACGTTTCCCAGCCATATGTGTATAACGCTTACAGTCTTGACCAAACGCTCAATTTTTCGGATGAAAGCGGGAATATATATCGCGGCTATCTTCAAAACATACGATACGAGCCGAATTTCACAGAAAGCGGGATCATAGCCTTCTTGAAAGACCGCGGCGCATTGGATTAACCTGTCAAGGTGATAACATGAAAAGAAGATATAAAATAACAGCCGCGATGCTCGCGGCGCTTATGGTCTACATCGCCGCCAATACCGCAAGCATATACATTTATGCCGAAATGGATGAGAAGCGCGCGGCAGATACGGCGATCATCCTCGGCGCGGCGGCAGATGAGAGCGGTCCGTCTCCCGTATACCGGGAGCGGATAAACCACGGCATAGAGCTGTACAATGACGGATACGTCGGCAAGCTCATAATGACAGGCGGCACCGGTGAAGGAAACACACATTCGGATGCGTACATCGCAAAGCAGTACGCCGTATCGCAGGGGATCCCGGATGGAGACATACTGACCGAGGATACCTCGACTATAACACAGGAAAATCTCGAAAACTCAAAGCTCATAATGGACGAAAACGGATTCGATACGGCAATAATAGTAAGCGATCCGCTGCACATGCGGCGCGCGATGCTGCTTGCCCGTGATGCCGGGATCACAGCGTACAGCTCCCCCACGCCCACAACGATGTACGTAAGCGCGAAGACCAAGCTCCCGTTTCTCGCAAGAGAGGTGTTTTTCTACATAGGATATAAATGGTGGAGACTGTTCAGCTAAAACAGGCTGCCGCGGCAGCCTGTTTATGTCATTAATTATTTTGCTACAGGGAAGAATACCCTTGTCTCCCACTCATCCACCGGTATCTTGTCAAACTGAGTCTTGACATATATCTCATACGGTGCTGCGGCTATCTTATAGCCGTTGTCGCTTACCCATTGCATCACAGCGCCGTATGCCTCCGGCAGCTTTGAATAACTGCCGTAATGCGTCGTAACGGCGCACAGAGTGCCTTCCACTGTCCTGTCGTACTTTTCTCCCTCCTTAACTCCGAGCGCAAGCTCAATATCGCTGTTTTCGGGATCGAATTCCGCATCGTGGTATATTGCCATGCATATGCCGTTGAGTACGATATTTTCCTCCCAGCAGCGCTTATAAAGCATACCGTAATACTTCCCGAAATCATCCACGCTCATGTTCTGCCGCTTTGCTATCACATTGATGCTGTCGGTATTTGTCAGCTCTATCTTATAATCCTTTGACATAATGTCTCCCGTCCTTTCCAGTGACGCGATGTACTCGTCGATCTCCGCCACAGTCTCCCTGCGGCTGTCTATTTCACCGAGTATCACACCGCGCTGTTTTTTTAATCTTGCAATAAGGACATCCTTATCGGATGACATTATATCCTTTATATCAGCCAGAGAAAAGCCGCAGCGCTTGAGCTTATTTATAAGGATCATCTCCGGGATCTGCTCCTCGGAATAGTATCTGTAGCCTGTATCCTCCTTCACCCGGCACGGGCGCAGCAGACCCACGGCATCATAATGTCTCAGCGCTTTTACCGTGACCATGCATATTTTTGAAAACTGACCTATTGTAAGCATATAACTGTCCTCCTGTCTATTTCTGTTCCGGAACAATTACAGTATAGCATATCCCCTTACGGGAGAGTCAACAGAAAAAATCAGATTCAGCAAATTATACAACTATATGCCTAAGTTTTGTGAATGGTGTACAATAATTCAATCGATCTACATCTTTGCGCTAATCATCATAATGCCCTCTGCATGACAGGATCTCAAGCACACCGTTACTTATGCGATAAACAAGCCGATTCGTATCATCGATACGTCTGCTCCAAAAGCCGCTTAATTCTCCCTTCAACGGTTCCGGTTTCCCGATACCATTAAAATTGCTCCGCTCAATATCCCTAAGCAACGAATTTATGCGTTTTAATGTTTTTCTGTCCTGCGTCTGCCAATACAAATAATCTTCCCATGCCTCATCAAACCATATCTTATTCATCATCGACCTCGATAAGCTCATGCTCTGCGCCTTTGCCCGCATCAAGCGCAGCTATACCGCGCCGCAAATGCGCCATATTGCTTTCCGAGTAAAACGGATCCGCAGAGACCTCAAACGGAATCCTTCTTTCTCTGCCTACTTTTTTTGCAAATATAGTAAAAGCAGCACTCATAGATAGTCCCATATCTGTGCATGCCTGCTCCATACTTTTTTTTACATCAGCATCAAGTTTAAAATTAACGTTGACCGTATGTGCCATAAAAACAACTCCTTTCACAATTATATTATACACTAAAACAAATAAAGCATCAAGAAGTTTTCTTTAAATTTTCTTTAATTTTTACATAAAAACAGCTCCGTACCGCCGTCCGGCACAGAGCTGCTGTTGTTTTCTTTTACGGAAGGTCGATCTTTTCAAGATCCTTCGGCGGCACCTTTACCGTCGAATCACGGACGAACTTCTTTACCGCCTGCGTTGCCTGCGGTATCGGGATGTTAGTTCCCGCGCCGGCCACGCAGCCGCCCGGGCATGCCATGCCCTCGATAAGGCATCCGTCCTTTTTTCCTGCCTTAGCGAGCATCAGCATCTTCTGACAGTCGGAAAGTCCCTCCGCATGCTCGATAAATACGTCCACATCCGGATAATACTCATTTATGCACTTCTCTATCGCAGCCGCAACACCGGTCGCAACGGCATAGCCTCTGCCGGCTCCGGTCGCATCGTGAACAGGTTCCTCCTTGTCATAGTGCTCGAAATCTATACCTTTGGCTTCAAACATTGCCGCCAGTTCCTCAAAGGTTATAACGAAATCCACGTCACTCCTCACGCTGCGGCGCGATGCCTCAAGCTTCTTTGACGCGCAAGGACCTATAAATACCACTCTCGCTTCGGGATCCTTCTGCTTTATGCTCCTTGCTGTAGCTACCATAGGCGTGAGCGAGTTTGATACCGTATCGGCAAGCTCCTCGCTTAGTACACGCTTTGCGAGAACTGACCATGACGGACAGCATGAGGTGAGCAAAAACGGCAGCTCACCGGATTTTACTTTATCAACATAATGGTGCGCCTCTGTTATCGCGCCTATGTCGGCGCCGAGCGCGACTTCGTGTACATCACTGAATCCAAGATCCTTTAGTGCCGCCTTTATCTTCCACAGCGTTACATCCTTACCGAACTGACCAACGACTGCCGGAGCGACCGCCGCGACAACCCTGTCACCTTTCTTTATTGCTCTAATGAGCTGGAAGAACTGCGATTTATCGGCAATGGCTCCGAACGGGCAGCTTACCATACACTGACCGCAGGATACACATTTTTCTTCATTTATCCTCGCTCTGCCCTGCTCGTCACTCTCAATGGCGTTCACACCGCACGCCGATGCACACGGACGCACCTTCTTCGCAATAGCGTCATACGGGCAGATAGCCTTACATTTTCCACACTTGATACACTTCTCCTTATCAATAAACGAGCGCCCGTTCACCATCGAAATGGCTCCTTTCGGGCACACCTCCATACAAGGATGTGCTACACAGCCTCGGCACTGGTTTGATACTTCATAAACATTGTGCTCACACATATCGCAGGCAGACGGTATGACCTGCATAAGCGGCGGCTCATAATACTTGTCCGAAATGTTGCTCTCGCTGAGTCCGCTCGTTACATGCACCGGCTTGTTCTCCGGGCGGAGAGAAAGGCCCATCGCCAGCCTTACCCTTTCGGCTGCGATAGCGCGCTCTCTGTAAATGCTCTCTCTGTAAAGGGGAACATCACCGGGCGTTATCTTATACGGTATCGCCTCAATGTCATCGTTGAGGTTCTTCGAGTCGAATGCGACCCTCGCCACTTCCGTGAATACCTGCCTCCTCAGTTTTGTGATCGGTGTTTCAATACCACGCATACATATATCCTCCGTTTCTTTCGTTGTCCGGGATCTGATATCCTTTCACTGTTCCTGATTCAATTATACAATCAAATGAGCGCTTTGTCAATGGATTTGTTTCGCTGTTTTTCGCCGCCTATTTTTCCAGATCCGCTTCTTCCGCCCGAGCAAATATCTCCACCATTACAGCCTCGTCCTTCACGATCCTCTCCGCGGCGGTCTTTACGGCAGCAGACCGATACTCCTCATACTCGTCAAAGAACATTTGTGACAATATCTCAAAAAATCTGTTTTTGTACATACCGTCTCTGTCGGCACCGGCGCCGTATTTCTCCCTTAACACCCTCATGACTGCCTTCGATTCCCTCGGCAGCTGCGCCATTACACGCTCTGCCGCCTCATTCCCATCGCCTGTATCTTCCACGGGATCCTTGTATGCGCCGCAGCGGACATTATACAGATTTATACCCTTATGTACCGAGACCGGAAAACCGAAATCTGAATATGCCGCGACCGTTACACGTCCGTCTTCAAACAGCTGAACTCCGCAGCATCGGTTCGGCGCTCCGGAACGGTCGTTTATCGCGCTCTCTATCGCCTCACATGCCGCCGCGTAAAGCTCCCGCTCCTTTTCCTTAGCCAATTCAAGCCAGCCCATAATCCCCTCAGCTTTCAAACTGTGACCTGTACATCTCGCTGTAGACGCCGCCCTTGGCGAGAAGCTCCTCGTGTGTTCCGCACTCCGCTATATCGCCGCCGCTTATTACAAGTATCATGTCGGCATTCTGTATCGTCGAAAGCCTGTGCGCGATTATAAAGCTCGTTCTGCCCTCGGTAAGTCTGTTCATAGCCTCCTGTATCAAAAGCTCCGTCCTCGTATCCACATTCGATGTAGCCTCGTCAAGGATCACCATCGGCGCATTTAAAAGCATCGCCCGCGCGATCGTGAGCAGCTGCTTCTGCCCCTTTGAAACGTTTACGCCGTCATCACTCAATACCGTATCGTATCCATCCGGAAGAGACATTATATAATCATGGATACGCGCCGCCTTTGCGGCTCTTATAACATCCTCACGCGTAACATTCTCGCTGCCGTAGGCGATATTTTCCTCTATCGTCCCACCGAACAGCCACGTGTCCTGAAGCACCATGGTAAACGCTCCGCGGAGGCTTTTGCGCGTGATGCCCCGTATCTCATGTCCGTCTATATAGATATTCCCCGAATCTATATCGTAAAACCTCATAAGAAGATTTATTATCGTCGTCTTTCCCGCTCCCGTGGGACCTGCGATCGCCACTGTCGAGCCGGGCTTTACCGAAAAGCTCAGATCGTGTATTATCTCATCCTCACCGTATCCGAATTTTACATGCTCAAATTCCACGCTTCCCTTTACGTCACTGAGCACCGCAGCATCCGGCGCATCCTCAGACTCCGGCGGCTCATCGATAAGCGCGAACACCCGTTCCGCAGCCGCAAATGCCGACTGAAGCTCGCTCAGGATATTCGCTGCCTCATTTATAGGTCCGGAAAACTTGCGCGAGTAAAGCATAAACGACGAAACATCTCCAAGTGTGAGCATTGACATCAGATAGAGCACAGCTCCTCCCGCACTTACAAGCACAAGAGATATATTGTTTATAAAATTCACGGAAGGTCCCACCGTGCTGCCGTAATAATCGGCATTATAATACGCCTCCGCCGCGTCCTCATTCACGGCATCGTACCGCTTTATCATGGCGTCCTCCCTCCGGTATGCCTTTATCGTCTTTAGCCCGGATACCATTTCCTCCGAAAAGCCGTTCAGCTCGCCGAGCTTCCCCGAACGCAGCCTGAAAAGCGGTCGTACCTTGGCTGTTCTGAGCTTCGTAAAAACTATCGTTACAGGTATCGTTACAGCAAAAACCGCCAGAAGTCTCGGTGATACCAGGAGCATACCGATAAATGAGCCGACAACCGTTATAACGCTCGTGCAGATCTGCAGAAGATCATTTGACAGAGACGCGTTTACCGTATCTATATCGTATGATATACGGCTTATTATATCGCCCGTGTGGTGAGAATCAAAATAGCCCACAGGAAGATCCATCAGCTTATCAAACACGTCCTTGCGCATTCTCTGCACTATATTTCTGCTAAGGCGTATCATTACCCTTGAAAGTATATACGACAGCAGCGCCGAAAGAGCGTAGATCACCGCCATTACGGCGCAGTAGAAAAATACACGTCCAAAATCGACCGCCCCCCGTCCGGGCTCCACGGCATTTATCGCCTCACCGGAAAGCGCAGGACCTATGAGTGCGAGCACATTGCTTGTTATCGTAAGAAATATCGCCGCTACCGCAAGCCCCTTGTAACGGCAGATATATTTCCACAGTCTTGCAATTATGTATTTTCTGTTCACCTTTTTCTTCATCCCTGTCCACCCCCGTCCGCGATATCTCCGCCCATCTGCGATTCAGCAATGAGCCTATACTCGCCGCAGTCACGCATAAGCTCCTCATGCGTTCCCATACCAACCGCGGCACCGTTGTCCATAACGATTATAAGATCCGCATGACGTATCGAGCTCACGCGCTGTGCCGCTATTATCGTAGTCGTGTCGGAATAATTCTCCCGCACGGCACGTCTTAGCCGAGCATCCGTCTTGTAATCGAGCGCGCTTGATGAATCGTCAAGTATAAGTATCTCCGGATATGCTGCCAATGCGCGGGATATGAGTATCCTTTGCCGCTGACCGCCGCTGACGTTAGTGCCGCGCGCGGTGAGACGGTGATCGATACCCCCGTCAAGCCTGTCCACAAACTCGCTTGCCTGAGCTCCCGCCAGACCTGCGCGCACTCCGCGCTCATCGATATCACGCCCGAACACGACATTCTCGCGCACCGAATCCGCCATTATGAAATCATTCTGAAACGCTATGCCGAATCTGCCTCTCAGATCCTCAAGCGGTACTGAACGTATATCGTCGCCTTCTATTCTCACCGTCCCGCTGTCGGCATCGTAAAACCTCAGCAAAAGCTGAATGAGTGTCGTTTTGCCGCATCCCGTAGGACCTATTATTCCGAGCGTCTGACCTTTTTTAAGTCCGAAGCTTATATTTTTAAGCTGTCTTGCACCGCCGCTGTAGGAAAACGACACATTCTCAAACGATATGAAGTATCCCGTATCCTTATGGTCGGGAGGCAGTATCTTGCATTCCGCCGGCGCGTCCAGCACACTGCTTATTCTGTTCGCTGAAGCCGTGCCCTGCGACATCACCGTAAATATCCTGTTTATCGAGAGCAGCGCGTTTAAAATTATCGTAAAATACGTCATGAACGCGATTATCTTTCCCGTCTGACTCACTCCTGCGTTCACCCGGAACGCGCCCACAACGATGACCGCCGTCAGACCGAGATTCAAAAACAGATTCATTGCAGGAGACGATATCGCCATATTGTTCTTTGCCTTATTCTCGGCTGCCGCGGCGTCGATATTCACCGAATCGAACCGCTTTTTCTCATACTCCGACTTTGACAACGCCTTTATAACACGTATGCCGGCCACATCCTCGCGAACAGTCCTTACCATCCTGTCTATCCTTTTTTGAAGCTCAGAATACAGCTTTATCCCCTTTTTAGCTACAAACCATACGATAATACCCAAAGGCGGTATCGCCGCAAGCATAACAAGCGTGAGCACAGGCTCAAGCGTCATTGTTACGACTATCCCGCCAAGCAGCAGTATCGGCGCGCGCACGCCGAGCCTCTGTATCATGCCGAGCATCTGATGTGTGTTATACGTATCCGTAGAAAGCCTTGAGATAAGCGACGGTATGGTGAACTCGTCGCTCTGTCTGCATGAGAGATGCGTTATCTTCGAAAACAGGTCATGACGTATCCGAAGCGTTATGTCACGAGCGGTGGACGATGCCATGCGGTTCGCTATAACGTTTCCCAGCAGTGCGCATACCGAGCATATGACCATTATAAATCCCCAGAAAATGATCAGCTTCACGCTCCGCTGCGGCACGACATCGTCTATCATATATGCCAGTATCCACGGTATGAAAAGGTCCATGACCGTACCTATCGTCTTGACCGTGAGCCCGCCTGCTATACGCCAAAGCATTGGCTTTACATACACAAATATCCGTTTCATAAAACAGCTCCTCCATTCATGGATCAGCAATTCCGATTTTACTGCTGACCGATCAATAAAACTTATGCGAGATCCCGAAAGATCTGACACCGGTATAATAGGCAGCCGAACGAATACAATACTATTTCAATTCGTCAAGGATATGTCTGTCGATAAACTCCGCTCCCGGCATATCCGTCGGATAAAGATCGAATACGGTAAGGCTGTTGCTGCCTTTTCTGAGTACGCCCGCAGGCACGTACAATGTCTGCTGAGGTCCCTTACTCCAATATCTGCCGAGATTAAAGCCGTTTACAAACGCAACCCCCTTTGTAAATCCCGACGGCAAAAGATATGTATCCGCTGCCTCGCCGACCTCGAATTCCGCCTTATAAATCGCGGGCTGCGCAAATGTGCACCCGATGTGCTCCGCCGCTGTGCTATTCATCTCAAAGCAGGTTATATCGTAAGCTCTTATTTCCGTATCTCCGATCCTTGCATTTTGTACAAGACCCTTTTTGTCGAAAATACGCGGTCCGTAGTTGGCCCTGCCCATATTCTCTATCAGAATTTTCAGAGAGCTTGCCCCCGACACGGATATAGGCTCATAATCAGTTCCTCGCTCATATTCACCTATGAACACATTGTCGGCATAGAACATCGCTCTGTCATGCGGCTCGCCTATGTCTATAACGCCGCTCATGCCTTCTATATCCGCCTCATAGAGGATATATCCGTACTTCTGTCCAAACTCCTCCATCGAGCTTGCACCCGAATTTTTAAACTCTCTGCCCTGGCTTTTCGCATTGTCAAAAAGTCCGTACGCAGTAAAATCCGTGACCTTGCCGTATGCCGCTGTTTTGTGCCCATCAATGATCTTATCATTCCCCGTTAGCAGCCGTTTCAAAAGCCTGTACTGCTCCGTAAGACTTCCGTCCTCGGCTATCGGAGCACCGTAATCATAGCTTGTTATACACGGCTCAAAATGAGGATTGCAGTTTGAACCGTTCATGAACCCGAAATTGGTACCGCCGCTGAACATGTATATATTAAAACCGCCGTTATTGTCGATAAGCGTCTTTATCTCATCCACCACAGTCTGAGCCTCGCGCGTGTGATGCTCCGTCCCCCACTGATCGAACCAGCCGTTCCAGAATTCCATACACACCTTAGGCTCTCCCGGGCGCAGAGACTCCAGCCGCTCTATCGCCTGCCCGGTACGTGAACCAAAATTTGCGGTCATCAATATACCGTCAATACTTCCGTCCTCAAGGCAGGTGCTCCATGTACCGTCTGAGGTAAAATACAGCACATCCATACCGAGCTCCTCATAAGCGTGCTTTATCCATTTTAGATACTCCTGATCAGGCTGCCCCAGCCCGCCGTATTCATTCTCTATCTGCATCGCTATTATGCCGCCTCCGTTCACGTACAGATGCGGCCTAAGTTTTTCAAATACAGCTTCAAAATAGCTTCTGACGCAATTTAAAAACGGCTCGTTATAATGTCGGAGCTCTATCCCGTCTATAGTAAGCAGCCACGAGGGCAGACCGCCCATCTCCCATTCGGCACATATAAAAGGTCCCGGTCTCACTATAACGTAAAGCCCCAGCTCCTCTGCAATGCCTATAAACCTTTCAAAATCCGCCATGCCGTCAAAGCAAAACCTTCCCCGCTCTGGCTCCTGTACATTCCATGCTATGTACGTCTCGACAGTATTGAGTCCGCATTCCTTGAGCTTTTCAAGTCTGTCACGCCACTGCAACGGATGCAGTCTGAAATAATGCACCGCTCCGGAATACAGTCTGAATTCCGAGCCGTCAAGATAAAATTTTCCATCTTTTACAACAAGCTTCTTTTTCATATACAAATTCTCCCTTCAATTTTCACGAGCAGCCGTGATATTATTTACATTCTATCATTTTTTCTCTCCGGAGTAAAGCTCTTTTTTTAATTTATCGTGACTTAATTATCACATATACGGCTTTTTTCACAAAGTACATATGATCAGACATATACGTTTGATAAAGTTTAAATATAATTTACAATAACATGGTAGTAAACTTTACTTAACCGATGTAAGATATATATACAATATATCTTGATACGGCAAAATAACTATAAACGGAGGTGCATAATGAAAACAAGCTATTTGTTTATTGTTGTGATCTCATTGATATTTCTGGCATTCTGTACGGCTGTATCGTATACCGCCAATTTTCGCTTGATACTCATAATGTGCAGGATCATGTTCTGCATCTGCGCTGCGGTCATAATCACCGGACTCGTCTCCGGCTGCATCTCGGCAACATACATCGGCATCGGATTTATTGCGGCGATACTTATCGCTTCAATGATCTCAGGCAGATGGTCATGTCCCCACTGCGGCAGACGCTACGGTCCGCGGATATGGTTTATGAACAGATGCCCTCACTGCAGCCACGATCTCGGTACTGTCAGCGACGAAAAATAACTGCCGCAAAAATTTACGGCAGTTATTTCCATTTGCCTCTTTTTCGGCTCATTGTCCTGTACAACACAAATACTGCCACGGCTGCGATGGCCGCGATGAGCACGATATGGGCATATCTCTCAAAATACGGCAAAGCACCGGTCCATGTCTCACCGAGCGCGGCTCCTATAAGCACCAGTACCGTATTCCATACGGCACTTCCGATAAGCGTAAGTATTACAAATACCGGAATGTTCATCTTTGAAAAACCCGCCGGGAGTGATATAAAGCTTCTTACAAGCGGCACACATCTGCAAAGAAGCACTGCTTTATTCCTGTACTTCACAAACCATTTCTCGGATATATCCACATACTCCGGCTTTATCCTTGTGATCCTGCCTGCTCTGCCCGAAAATATTTTCTTTAAAGTCTCTGCGTTGAACCTGTAACCTATATAATAGAGCATGAGCGCGCCGAGCAGAGCCCCCAATGTAGCGGCAGCTATAACGCCGAACGCACCCAGCCCGGATGCGACCGCCAGCGAGCCGCCAAAAAGCAGTATCACCTCGGACGGTATCGGCGGAAACACGTTCTCTATAAATATCAGAAAAAATATCCCGAAATATCCATACATATTTATAAGCCCTGTTACCGTTTCATTCATAATATACACAGCCTCCCTTTCTCAGAAAAACATCGCTTATCTAATATTTATTTGCATGTAACTTTGAAAATGCACGCATAACAAAACAGCAGCCTGAAAAGATAGCTCTCTCCTGCTGCTGTTTGTCCAGTCAATTTACCTCACGGTCCTAGGACCTCTTGTCATAGAAAATTATATTGCAAATAAAAAAGGGGGCTGACCCCCCTTTTTGCGGCTGTTACAGCATTGCAGATGACAAATCGGTCACGCAATTCCCGATTTAAGATCGGCGAGCTTTGCCTTAAGATTCGCGATACGCTCCTGAGCCGTATCTCCCGTGGCTATCGCCTTAACGACCGCGCTACCCACGATCGCTCCGTCACAATACGATGAAAGCTCTCTCACCTGCTCGCCGCTTGATATCCCAAATCCGACACACGCCGGAACAGACGAATACTTTTTAATTTCGGCAAAGAATTTTTCGAAATTCGTTCTGAACTCCGATTTCTCGCCGGTAACTCCCATTGATGAAACACAATATAAAAATCCCTTAGCATGCGACGCTATCTTTTCTATCCTTCCCTTAGATGCGGGCGAAACAAGAAATATCTGATATACATTATATTTATCCACATATTCCGCTATCTCATCGCTCTCCTCGTAAGGAAGATCGGGTATTATAAGACCGTCGACACCGGTCTCGGCACATTTCCTAAAAAACTCCTCAAGCCCATACTGAAGCATAACATTATAATACAGCAAAAACACCATCGGAGCCTTTATGTCACTTCGTATCTCCTCAACAAGCCCGAAAACCTTATGTATATCGGTCCCTCCGGCAATGGCACGCTCATCCGCCGCCTGTATGGTAGGTCCATCGGCCGCCGGATCGGAAAACGGAACTCCAAGCTCTATAAGGTCAACCCCTTCGGCATCCATCGTCCTTATCGCTTCCGCACTCACATCAAGATCCGGATCTCCAACTGTAAGAAATGTTATAAGCGCCTTCCTGCCTTCTTTTTTCAAGCTTTCAAATCTCTCGTCTATCCTGTTCATATGTATGAATACTTCCTTTCTCATCTTATCTTGCCTTGATCATCTATCTCCGTATCTAAGCTCATTTACAGCCTTTCTGAGGTCATCCCGCCGCATGAACGCTTCACCTATAAGCGCCGCATCGTACGAAAGGGACGAAAGATACTCATAATCGTCATGCGTCCTTACCGCTGATTCAGCCACCTTGACTCTGTCTTCCGGTATCAGCGGGAGCAGTCTTTCGCAGGTCCTTATATCCTCGTTAAAGGTAGTAAGATCTCTGTTGTTTACTCCTATTATCTCCGCATATTCGAGCGCACGCTTCACCTCAGTCTCATTATGAGTTTCGGTAAGTACATCAAGCCCAAGCTCCGTTGCAGTCTTGTAAAACCTGCGGTATTCGTCATCTGTGAGCGCCGCCATTATAAGCAATATCGCGTCAGCCCCCGCAAGCTTCGCCTCGTATATCATATACTCGTCGACCGTAAAATCCTTGCGCAGGACCGGTATATCTATACGGCTCGTTATATCGGATACATATCCGAGCTCACCTTTGAAATACTCCGGCTCGGTGAGCACCGACATTGCCTGTATCCCTGAGCGCGAATACTCCTCCGCTATTCTCATATGATCAAAATCCGGTCTTATAAGTCCCTTGGAGGGCGATGCCTTCTTTATCTCTGCGATTATCGATACTCCGTCATACCCTATCAAGGCATCACGAAACCTGGGCGGTCTCAGCTCCGCTTTGTCAAGCCTTTTTATCAGCTCCGAAGGGCTTACGCGTTCCTTTGCTTCTGCCACACGTTTCTTTGTCGATCCTATAAGCTTATCAAGTATCATGCGTATTTCCTCGTCGTCTCGACCATTTTTCCTACCATCTCAAAAGCCCTGCCGCTGTCTATCATCTCAGCCGCGATCTTTATCCCTTCGGCGATCGAATCCGCTTTGCCGCCTATATATATGCCGCAGCCGCTGTTTAAGAGCACTATGTCGCGACGCGGTCCCTTTTCGCCTTTGAATATGCTCAACGCTATCTCGGCGTTCTCGGCGCCGGTGCCGCCCTTTATCGTCTCCTCCTCGGCATATTCGATACCGTAATCGTGCGGATCGATCTCATATTCGATTATCTCTCCGTCACGTATCTCATTTACAAATGTCTTTCCCGTTACCGTCACTTCGTCCATGCCGTCCGAGCCGCATACGACCATCGCCTTTGTTGCGCCCATCGCCTTCATTGACTTTGCAAACATCCGCGCCGCGTCGCTGCTGAACACTCCTATCAGCTGATGCTTCGCGTTCGACGGATTCGAAAGCGGTCCCAACATATTAAAAATCGTCCTTATTCCCAGCTCTCGTCTCACGTACGCGACATTCTTCATTGCGCCGTAAAATTTCTGAGCGTTCATAAAGCCGATCCCTATCTCGTCAATACATTCGAGAACCTGTTCCGGCTCCAGCATTATGTTTATCCCCAACGCCTCAAGCAGATCAGCCGAGCCGCTTTTGGAGGATGCCGCCCTGTTGCCGTGCTTCGCAAGCTTTACACCCGCAGCGCCGCATACAAACATAGATGTCGTTGATATGTTGAAGCTGTTGGTGCCGTCGCCTCCGGTGCCTACAAAATCGATATAGTCTCCGCCCGGTGATATTGACGAACCCGTCTCCTTCATTGCCATGCAGGAAGCCGTTATTTCCTCCACAGTCTCACCTTTCATCCGGAGCGCCGTAAGATACGCCGCCTTCTGCGCATCTGTTGCCTCGCCGGACAGCATCAGCCTCATGGCATATTTTGCCTCATCAGAAGTTAGATCTCTGCCTTCAACAAGTTTCTCGATTAAATTTTTCATAATTCTTACCTAACCTTTCCTAAGCTTATCTAATCTAAACTAATCTCAAAACGAGCCTCCACCCGTCTCATACAATACATTATAACATATAATATTCCGTTTGTAAATCAAAATTTTTAAATATTCGCATTTTTTTATAAGAAATTTAATGATCATCCCCGAAAATTTTGTTGAGATATTGGCAAGAAAATCACAAATATATGTTGAAGAACCAAAAAAAATATGGTATAATAAAATTGCAGGCGGATCGGACAATGGTATGCGTCGAAGTCCGTGCCCGATCCTGCCTTGGACGCAGATATGTCTGCATCAGCGTGAAAGGAGAATTATAAATATGAAGTATTCAGCAGAAGTACAGAATATGTGCCCGCTGGCTAAGGGCGCATATCACGGTCCGGCTCCTATCCCCCAGGAAGGAAAATGGACACAGGCCAAAGAGATCAAGGACATTTCAGGCTTGACACACGGTGTCGGCTGGTGTGCTCCTCAGCAGGGAACCTGTAAGCTCACCCTGAACGTTAAAGAGGGTATTATCCAGGAGGCTCTCGTTGAGACCGTAGGCTGCTCGGGCATGACACACTCGGCTGCTATGGCTTCGGAGATACTCGTAGGAAAAACCATCCTCGAGGCAATGAACACAGACCTCGTATGCGATGCCATAAACACGGCTATGCGCGAACTGTTCCTCCAGATCATTTACGGACGTACTCAGACCGCATTCTCTGAGGACGGACTTCCCATCGGCGCGGGTCTTGAGGATCTCGGAAAGGGTCTTCGCTCACAGGTAGGTACTACATATGCGACTCTCGAAAAGGGACCGCGTTACCTTGAGCTCGCAGAAGGCTACATAACAAAGCTTGCTGTTGATGAAAACGACACTATCATCGGTTATAAGTTCGTTCACCTCGGTAAGATGATGGAAAGCATCAGAAAGGGTATGGATGCGAATGAAGCTCTTGAGAAGGCTTCGGGACAATACGGCAGAGTTGATGACGCTGTTAAGCTTATCGACCCCAGATGCGAATAATCTAAGGAGGTAACGTACAATGGCATTATTTGAAAGTTATGAGAGAAGAATCGACCAGATAAATGCCGAGCTTGCAAAGCACGGTATTTCATCGATCGAAGAGGCTAAGGCGATCTGCGACGAAAAGGGCGTAGACGCATACAGCATAGTTAAAGGTATCCAGCCGATATGCTTTGAGAACGCTTGCTGGGCATACATCGTAGGTGCCGCTATAGCTATAAAGGACGGCGTTACATCGGCTGCTGAGGCTGCCGAGAAGATAGGTCTCGGACTCCAGTCATTCTGTATCCCGGGTTCCGTTGCGGACGATAGAAAAGTAGGTCTCGGCCACGGAAATCTCGGCGCTATGCTTCTCCGCGAGGAGACAAAGTGCTTCGCATTTCTGGCAGGTCACGAGTCATTCGCTGCCGCAGAAGGCGCTATCGGTCTTGCAAACAGCGCCAATAAGGCACGTAAAGAGCCGCTCAGAGTTATCCTTAACGGTCTCGGCAAGGATGCCGCTCAGATCATTTCGAGGATCAACGGCTTCACATACTGCAAGACTAAGTTCGATTACTACACAGGCAAGGTAGAGGTTGTTGAGACTATACCGTATTCAAAGGGCGAGCGCGCTAAGGTACACTGCTACGGTGCGGACGATGTTCGCGAGGGTGTTGCTATCATGCACCTTGAGGGCGTTGACGTTTCGATCACAGGTAACTCAACAAACCCGACACGTTTCCAGCATCCGGTTGCCGGCACATACAAGAAAGAGTGCATCGAACAGGGCAAGAAGTACTTCTCCGTTGCATCAGGCGGCGGTACAGGACGTACACTCCATCCGGACAACATGGCTGCAGGCCCCGCTTCTTACGGTATGACCGATACAATGGGAAGAATGCATTCGGACGCTCAGTTCGCAGGTTCTTCATCGGTACCGGCTCACGTAGAGATGATGGGACTCATCGGCATGGGCAACAACCCGATGGTAGGCGCTACGGTTGCGGTTGCAGTCGCAGTTGCAGAGGCGATGAACAAATAAATCCCGCTGAAAAGCTAGGGATGCGGCAAAAACAATGCCGCATCCTTTTTATTATGTAAAAAAGGGCTTGTCCGTTTTAGGATAAGCCCATCAAAATATTGTTTTTACGGCTTTCTGCTCCGTTTTGGCAATCAACCGAAGTATCTCTTCAAGAGACCCTCGAAGCTCTTTCCGTGTCTTGCCTCGTCCTTAGCCATCTCATGTACTGTGTCATGGATAGCATCGTAGCCGAGCTCCTTTGCCTTCTTTGCGATCTCAAGCTTACCTGCAGTCGCGCCTGCCTCAGCCTCTGCGCGCATTCTGAGGTTTGTCTCCGTTGACGGTGATACTACCTCGCCCAAAAGCTCTGCAAACTTTGCTGCGTGCTCTGCCTCTTCATAAGCAGCTCTCATGTAGTAGTCGCCTACCTCGGGATAGCCCTCTCTGAATGCCGCACGAGCCATTGCTATATACATACCTACCTCTGTGCACTCGCCCTCAAAGTTAGCCTTGAGACCCTCGTATACTTCGTCGTCGATCTCACCCTTAGCGCCTACGCCGATAACGTGCTCACATACGAAATTAAGAGCAGCGCCCTCTTCCATCTTTGTGAACTTCTCTCCGGGTACTCCGCACTGCGGGCACTTCTCCGGCGGGTTGTCTCCCTCATAAACATATCCGCATACCGGGCATACATATTTAGCCATAGTTTTGTCCTCCTGAATTAAAAGTTTTTGTTGGTTATATTTTAATAAGGAGCTCAGCTCCGTTATTTAACAAGATCATCTGCCTTTTGGCACATACTTTATTTGTTTTTGCAGCTGCCGCATACTCCGTAGAATATGAGTGAATGACCGGTCACGGTGCAGTCAAAATTCTCCTCTACAGCCGCGTCAAGCTCAAGCGGCTCCATGTCAAGATCATAGACTCTTTTGCACTCACTGCATATAAAGTGATAATGCGGATCGGTATGCGCATCATAATGCACGCTCTCATGGATCGTATCGATCCTCATTACCGAGCCTGTCTTAGTCAGAAGAGCCAGATTTCTGTAGATCGTACCGAGACTGATCTTTGGATCCGTCTTTCTCATCTCGGCATAGATCTCCTGCGCCGTAGGATGCGACCGAGTGTTCCTCAGAATATTCATCATCGCTTCTCTCTGTTTGGAATAATTCATATCTTCCTCCTCCGGCATTTTACAATCGCTTTATTATACAAAATTAATAACGATTACTATATTATTATATCATAAAAAATTCGTTTGTCAATACATATTCGCAAATTTTTCGAAAAAAAGAGACCGGTACTCTCACAAAATTTCCCCGGTCTGTATTTTTTAATGTGCACAGGTCATTTTTTGGGATTAACTATGTCACGCCAATCGAGATCGCCTCGTTCAAGTCCGTGTATGAGCACCTCAGCAGTTGCCGAATTTGTCGCGATAGGTATGTTGTGCATATCGCAGAGTCTCAACAGTGAAAACACATCGGGTTCGTAATTCTCGGCATTCAGCGGATCTCTGAAAAAGAGAACAAGATCTATCTCATTATACGCGATCCTTGCTCCTATCTGCTGATCGCCGCCCTGCGGTCCGGACAGAAAACGATAGACGTTAAGTCCTGTGTTCTCTATTATGAGCTTTCCCGTTGTTCCCGTGGCATATAGAGCATGCTGCTCCAATATCCCTTTGTACGCTATGCAGAACTGTACCATAAGCTCTTTCTTTTTGTCATGTGCTATAAGTGCTATGTTCACAAAACTCGTCTCCTTCCTTAACTAAAATCTGTGCGGGGTCTTATGATTGTTTCCTAAAAAGAGCTTTTACCCTGCTTAAGAACCCTTTTTTTGTACTGCTTCCGAATTCCATCATAGGCACCTGATTACCGCGCAGCCTTGAAGCTATGTTTTCAAACGCCCTTCCTGCGCCGTACTCACCTGCTTCCGTATCCGGGCTGCCCTTGAACATAGATTCCGTTACCGCCTCATCCTCGGGGATTATCCCAAGGATCGGTATGGATAAAACGTCAACGCAGTCATCGGCATTCATCATTATTCCACGCTCTATGAGTTCGGGTCTGATCCTGTTTAGAACAAGCCGTATCGTTTCCGTTCCCAGATCCTCAAGGACGCTTATAACACGGTCGGCATCACGCAGCGAAGACGTTTCCGCAAGCGACACTATTATCGCCTCGTCCGCGTATTTTGCGGCAAACATAAATCCGTCGCCCATTCCCGCAGGCGCATCCGCCAACACGAATTCAAACCTGCTTTTTAAGCTGTTCCAGAACTCCTCAGTTTTGTCCTCGTCAAAATCGGATGTCGGAACAGACTGCGGTGCCGCGACAAAATATAAATTTTCAAGATCCGAGTTTTTAATAAGGATATCGTCAAGATCCGAAGTGCCGTTTATGTAATCGGAATAATCATATACTATACTGCTTTCGAGACCTAACGCGATATCGAGATTACGGAAGCCCGCATCGGCATCCACCAGAACGGTAAGCCGTCCGGAACGCGCCAAAGCCGCTCCGACGTGTGCAGTCAATGTTGTTTTTCCCGTTCCGCCCTTACCGGATGCAATTATTATAAGTTTTCCCATGCGATGCCTCCACAATATAGCTACACTTCTATTATATCATATTTTTCAGATTTGTAAATGTTTTAATCGTAAAATTATCAAGAATAATTTTGTGATTTTTCCACAATGCAATGGCAGAATGCACCGAATTTTGTGTTATATCTTCACCTATTTCCTGTTGTTCGTTCTTTTTTTTGAACTTTCCGAAAAATCCGTGCCTCTCCTCTACTTCATCCTTTATCTCTTCCGACTCGTCCGGCGGAGCGTATACGGCATCCGCTATGGCAAGGCCTTCCGGCTTCATATCCATTGCGATAATATACGAGCCGTTATGTCCGTGACGCCCGGCATGTGCATATCCGTAAAGCCCGCCTATCACTATTATATCACCGGCAGCAGAAAGCATAGAGCCCTTCTCGGCAGTACCCAGAAGTATAAGATGCCCGTCTGATGTGATCTCAGCCCCTTCGTGGACGATCCCCTGATAGAGCCTCGCGCGCGTTGAGCGAAATCTCGAAATAAACTCCTCATCCCCCGGCACCTCCGGTCCCTGTTCCTCCTGCGGATCCTCCCCGATCATTTCTTCCGCGGGTGTTCCCGCGCTCTCAGCCGCAGGCGCTCCGCCGTGCTTTTCCTTATATTCGTTCACCCATGCCGAATTGTCGCGGTGCGCCTTTTTCGGCTGCTCGAACTCCACTCTCGCAAGCGGCATCATCTTTTCCATCATCTCCGTGAGCCGCCTCTTTTCACTCGCGGAAAGGACGCGGCCGCCGAAAGATACTCGACAGCCGCCGATGCCGAAAAATGTCCTGTTTGAGTTGATCTTCCTCTCCAGCTCGTCCAATATCTCATACATTGGCGCCATATCGTTCAAGTATATGCAGACACCGTCTGCCATCCCCTTAAAACGTACAAGCTCATTTTTCAACGTCCTTCCTCCCTTCCGCATGTTTTATCTCATAAGTCCCGTGCCGCTCCCGGACGGTACCGCCGTATCCTCCGGTCTTGCGATGATATCCTCTTCAGTACCGGCTGCACCGGTTGCCTGAGGCTGAGATGTCGCTATGGCGTTCTGTGATCCTCCGAAGAAATACTGGTCAAATACATCTCTCGCTACGCGACCCGCATTCGAGCCTCGCACACCGTGCTCCAGCACTACTGCTATCGCTATCTCCGGATCGTCAAAAGGCGCAAACGCTATGAATATAGCGTTGTTCGATCCCGAACCGAGCTGTGCCGTACCGGTCTTTCCGCCTACCTGTATGGGATATCCGTCAAATATCGAGCTTGCGCTTCCGTCGTCAACAACTCTCTTCATGCCGTCATGTATCCTCTGCATCGTCTCCTCGTCTATGTCTACCTCCTCCTCTGTCTGAGGCGTAAACTCCTCTATGAGTGAGCCGTCAACCGACGAGCGTATGCTTTTTATGAGATTTACCTTATAGCGTGTTCCTCCGTTTGCGATCGTCGCACAGTAGTCAGCCAGCTGAACGGGGGTGAACAGGCTGTATGACTGTCCTATCGCCGCCTGAAGCGTATCTCCGCCGAACCATTCACTGTCTATTACATTCGAAACGACTTCCTTTTTGTACTCCGGACTTGCCATATGTCCGGCTGTTTCCTCGTAAAGCTCTATACCTGTATTCTCACCGAGTCCGAACTTCTTCGCATACTCGTCAAGAGTATCAATACCGAGCCGTCTTCCGAGCTCATAGAAAAACACGTTGCACGAGTTCTCTATCGCCTGCGTTACGTTCTGCTGTCCATGTGTGAGATGTGACTCGGACCAGATCCAACACGTCGGCTGATAGTCCTCGTAATAGCTGTATATACCGGTACACTCTATCTGTTCGTTAAGAGACACAGCACCTGTCTGGAGCCCGGCTATCGCCACAAGCGGCTTGAAGGTAGAACCCGGGCTGTAAAGTCCTGATACCGCTCTGTTCACCATAGGATTCCTTTCATCATTAAGGAGCTCCGAATAGTCCTCGTCGAACCTTGACATATCATATGTCGGATAAGAAGCTATTGCCAGACAGTCGCCGGTATTTACGTCAAGCACCACTCCGGCGCCGGCGTCACAATCATTCCCGATAGATCTTATCGTACTTTCAAGCGACTGCTCGAGTGTGCTCTGCAGATCGCTGTCTATCGTAAGCATCACATAGTTCCCCGGAACGGGATCCACATCCTCGGTGAGCACTACCTCCTCACCGTCTATCACTGTTGTCGTGCCGCTCGTTCCGTCCTCTCCCCGCAGATAGCTCTCGGCCCACGCCTCGATGCCCTGCTTGCCTATCATATCGTTTATGCTGTAGCCCTCATCACGTCTCTCTTCATACTCGTCACTTGAGATCGAGCCTATACGGCCCAGTATATGAGTTGCAAAGCCCGGCTTTGTATATGTTCTTATATACTCCTCCGTGACCGACACGCCCCTGAGACTATCCTGAAGCTCCTTGAGCTGCGTTACGGCATCTATGCTCACATCGCTGGCTATCGTTATCGGATTGGACGACGAATATCCCATCACATCTGCCTCATACCGTATACCTATGATCCGGCGCGTATGCTCACTGTCAAACGCGCCTTCCACATTGTATATGCTCTGATAAGCAAACAGCACGTCTGCCGCATCCATATCAGCGCTTATATATTCATTGAGATATTTATTATCCGCAAACCATGCCGCCTTTTCATCCTCACTGCTGCCGTCACCGTTGCTGTCTTCAAATGTGAACCGGTACGGAGCGAACTCGGATATAGGCAGCGTATCCACAGTCCTGTTTCCTGTGTTATATATTATCTCTACGGTCTTGCTTATTATATTGTTAAGCTCGGCATCGTCGGCATCGGTCTTTCTCAGCGTGACGGAATATCCCGTTTCGTTCGTAACAAGAGTGTTTCCGTAACGGTCAAGTATATCGCCGCGCTCAGCCTTATTGACGATAGTAGTATTTAATCTCGCGTTTGATGTGGCAAGGTAACTCTCACCGTCTATTATCTGCAGACTGAACAGCCTCGCGACTATCGCCGCGAGCATCAAGAACGCCATTATCTTTATGATCAGAAATCTGTATTTTGAATCGGGCATTATCCCGCCAGCTCCTTTCGGAATTTATTCTCTCAGATCACGAGCAGCTTTGAGCCTTCCTTCTCGTAAAAGACTGACCGCTTTACTATCGGATATATTATCAGCGCCGCCGCCAGTGTATACGCGGTATAGGACAGCACTCCCGCCAGAGCCCCGAAGACATCCCCAAAGCCGCAGGCGGCAAAATATTCGGCAAAACCCGCAGCTGCCGCTGTCACCAGCATCACAGCAGCATTTTTCAGCCATACCGGCACAAATCTTATCCTGTCTTTAAGAACGAACATCGCCGTTCCCGCAAATGCCGCCTCAAGCACCGATATCGGAAAGCTTCTCCCAACAATGGATCCCGTCAGCACTCCGCATACAATAATCACATACGCCGATGTCGTGAGTCTTCTCTCACGCGCCGCATATGCCGCCGCAAACACCGTAAGCAGATCCGGCACTGCTCCTCGTATATCTATGATATTTACAAACACCGACTCGAGAATGAACAGTATCGCTATCCACACTATTGTCTTAAAAATTTTCATCTTATCCCTCAGTTTCCAACGCCGTTTATAACGAGCACCTCGTGCAGGTTTTCAAAATCCACCGCGGGATCTATAACGGCATATTTCAGGTTTCCCGTACTGTCTGCCGAAACACTCATCACACTGCCTATAACGAATCCTGCCGGGTATATCCCGCCCGATCCGGACGTTTCCACCACGTCGCCAACGATTATCGGCGTGCTCCTGTCAAGGAACGACAGCTGGCACTGTGAATTCTCCGCAAGCTCATCATCACCCTCGACAAGTCCGCTGCCGCCGGTCCTTGAAACGCGCACTCCGACAGCCGAAGAGCTGTCAAGTATAGTGGTGACGATCGAATAATTCGGTCCTACCTCGGTTATCCTTCCCACTACTCCGTCGGACGTCACGACCGCATTACCGACGCCGAGCCCGCTCATGCTGCCCTTGTTTATCTCCACAGTCTCGTACCAATTGTTCGGAGAGTAAGAGATAACCCTTGCCGCAACCGTGGAATAATCCGTTATGGACTCCTGCAGATCAAGCAGATTCTGCAGCCTCTCATTCTCCTCCCTGTATGATGCGGTATCGCGGTTCTCGCGCTTGAGTCTTATGTTCTCTGCCTCAAGAGCCTCATTGTCCGCCTTATACGCCCGCATATCCCAGACGAACCCGAACGCGTCACCTACAGCACCGGATATATACGAAAACCCGGTCCGGACCGGCGCCGTTACGGTACGCACCGCGGCGCCGATCGGGTTTATTCCAGCAAAATGCTCTACGGCAAAGTCTGCCGCAGCGATAATGATTGCCGCGGCAATGACTATCCTCCACTTCTTAGAAAAAAACGGCATATGTCACATTCCTTTTCAATAATTCTTTTTGCTTTTGGCTATCAGCGACTTTATATCATCGAGCGCCTTTCCCGTTCCGACCGCCACGCAATCAAGCGGATACTCGGCAACGAGCGCCGGTATCTTCGTTGTCTCCGCTATGAGCCTGTCCAGACCTTTTATAAGCGCGCCGCCGCCGGTCAGGGTTATGCCGTGCTCCATTATGTCAGCCGCCAGCTCCGGCGGCGTATGCTCGAGCGTCATCTTTATCGCCTCGATCATCTCGTCTATGTTCTCCGACATCGCCTCGCGGATCTGTCCCTCGCGGATCTGCACAGTTCTCGGCAGTCCCGTCGAAACATCTCTTCCCCGCACATCGTAGACGCGCTCCTCATTATCCTCGTATGCGGAGCCTATTGCTATCTTTATCTCCTCCGCCATCTTATCGCCGACGTTTATACCGAGATTTTTCTTGAGGTAATTGACTATAGCGCTGTCCAGCGCGTCACCGGCAATACGTATCGACTTCGATGCCACGATCCCGCCGAGCGAGATCACCGCGACCTCAGTCGTTCCTCCGCCTATATCAACGACCATCGAACCTTCCGCGCGGTCCACCGGCAGCCCTGCCCCCATGGCGGCAGCCATCGGCTCCTCTATGAGCGCTACCTCCTTGGCGCCCGCCTGCATGACGGCCTCCTCCACGGCCCTGCGCTCCACCTCGGTTATCCCCGACGGTATCGATACCACGACCCGCGGTTTTAAGACATTTACAACCTTCGCCATACGTATAAAATGCTTTATCATCGACTGAGTTATGTCAAAATCCGCTATAACGCCGTCCTTCATCGGGCGCACCGCTATGATATTCTCCGGCGTTCTGCCTATCATCTCATTCGCCTCTTTGCCTACCGCAACAACCTTACCGGTGTAACGGTCTATCGCAACCACCGACGGCTCGCGTATAACGATGCCCTTACCCTTAACATAAACGATAGTATTCGCTGTGCCGAGATCTATCGCGACATCCTTAGAAAAAAGTCCCATTTTTATCCTCCATCCCTACCTATATCACATAAGCTTAAATCCGAAATCGCGCTCGAGAGTTTCCGCAAGAGCGCCTACGGGGAGCCCGACAACATTAAAAAAATCTCCCTCTATTCCTTTTACGAGCATTGCGCCCATACCTTGTATCCCATACGCTCCGGCCTTGTCCATCGGCTCGCCGGTCGCAATATAACCGCGTATACGTTCATCGGTAAGTTCCCTGAACGTGACCTCCGTCCGCTCGCGCCCGCATACTGTATACGCATCTTTTATGCTCATTACACAGTAGCCGGTATAGACACTGTGTGTTTTACCGGAAAGCATTTTCAGCATAGCAAACGCATCCGCCTCATCCGATGGCTTTCCCAATATCCTTCCGCCGCTCACGACTATCGTATCCGCCGAGATTATAAGAGCGTCTTTTCTTTCAAGTACCTTTCTTGCAACAGCAGCTGCCTTTATGAGCGCCAGCTCTTGAACATATATATGCGGCGGAACATCATTGGGCACCGCCGACTCGTCAGCCTCCGAGACCACGACATCAAACCCGAGCCCCATATTTTTTAGGAGCTCGCGCCGCCGCGGGGACGCCGACGCAAGTATTATCTCACTCATCGCTTCCGATTTTCCTTTCAGATCACACAATATATCACAAAACACCGCGCTTTAAATGACCGCGGGTGAAGGTATTTTCCTTCATCGGCTCCGTCTGTCTTCCATCAAGAGCTGCGCGGTATGCACTTACTATTTTACCACATTCACCGGAATTTTCAACAGTAAAATTCAATCTGACCGAATTTATTTTCGAATCCACTATACTTTCCATAATATCCGCCGTATATATCGGTTTTGAATTCAGCAGCACAGCCTTGCATCCATCTCCGCAAAGCAGTCTGAATTCAAGCTTTTCACGGTCGCGCAGCGAAAACTCACCGCCGTGCTTTGCACATCTGCCCATCGCCTTTACCGGGCAGTTTTTCATTATCATGAGCGGGAGATAGCCATAGCCTATCACCTCAAGCTCCGCCGCGGAAAAATGATCCGCTATATCCCGTATCTCACGAAGATTCAATTCCGGTGAAAGCGTTATGCTTTTAAGGCCGCCAAAAAAAGATGCCGTAAGCGAATTGTACACATTCAGCCTGAAATCACCGTATGCCGCCATGTCACCGTAATGTCTTAACGCCGCAGCCGATGACACGGAAACATGCCGCGTACAGATCCTCTCCGGTCTGTAAATATCCGTCGTCCTCGTCACAAGCTCCGCTCCGTTAATGGCTCCGCCGAGCTTTTCACAAACATCGGCAGGCGCGTATATCCGGCGCACCGCACCGGTCGCAGCTGCCGCTTCCGCCTGCCCGGCAGTCATAACCTCTGCAGTGAGATACACCTCTTTTACATCCCCGCGCGTTCCGAACCCGAACGGAGTCTTTATTATCCTTCCCGGCTCACGCCTTGCGAGCTCATTCTCCAATGCAGCGCACACATGTCTTCTAGTCTCGTTTATATCCTTTACCGGCACCGTTACCCCTGCTTCCGCCTCTACGCACGTTTCCTCCGCCTCAAACGGCGTCGAACCGAGCTTTGAAAGCTGCTCCTTCAGCCGCTCCTCATCGAGCGGCTTTTTCACCGCGCGTTCCGCAGCCACAGTGCCGGTACAGCTCACACAGGTGCCGTCCCTGTCATATGCAGTCACCGAAATCGGTTCTCCCGCTCTTAGCGACGCAAACACGGTTATCGGTATCTTTCTTACAAATTTGCCCGAGGCCCTTTCCTTCGCCTCCGCGCTGAAACGGCTTCCGGAATTGTTTGCCGGATTATCATGCGACATCATATCCGCACCGAGCCTGCCCGTAAGATATCCATCGGTAAAACCGGAGCGTGAGAATGCGCTCCTAAGCTCCCTCATATCCTTTTCCGATACTTTCCCGCGCGCTTCATCAAGATATTTTCTGTATATCCCCGTCACCGCGCTCACATATTCCGGGCTTTTGAGCCTTCCCTCTATCTTTAACGAGGTCACACCCGCGCTCTCAAGTTCCTTTAAATGACCTATAAGGGCCATGTCCTTTGGACTCAGTATATGCGCGCTCCCGCACTCCCTGCCGTCCTCAAGCAATGTATACGAAAGGCGGCACGGCTGCGCACACCTTCCGCGGTTTCCGCTCCTGCCTCCAAGCATACTCGACATAAGACACTGCCCGGAATAACACATGCATATAGCACCGTGCACGAACACCTCGATCTCCGCCTTTGCCGCTTTTGCTATCCTCTCGATCTCCGAAAGCGACAGCTCGCGCGCAAGCACTACCCTGTCAAAGCCCGCATCCTCGAGCGCTTTTACCCCCTCAATTGATGTTACTGTCATCTGTGTGCTCGCATGGAGCTCGATATCAGGGAGCATACGCTTAATATGCGAGGCAAGTCCAAGATCCTGGATGATTATCGCGTCCGCACCCGCACGGCATATCCCTTCCGCGGTCTCGACCGCGGCTTCTATCTCGCTCTCCTTTATGAGCGTGTTTAAGGCGCAATGCACCTTGACGCCATATATATGACAGTATCTCACCGCATCTGAGAGCTCCTCAAAAGAGAAATTCTCCGCTCCCGCGCGCGCCGAAAAGCTGCCGGCTCCGAGATATACCGCATCTGCTCCCGACTGGACCGCCGCCCTTAACGCCTCAGGTCCTCCCGCCGGCGCGAGCAGCTCCATACCGATCCTGCACATAAAACTCACCTTACTTACTTTCAAGCATATCCAGAAGCTCTTTCTCGCGTATCGCGAACTCGCTCTTCTGTTTCTTTATCTGAGTCTCCTTGACCTTTATCTGCCCCTCCAAAAACTTTACCTTCTCCTCCGTCTCCTCAAGCACCTTCTGCGTTATCCTCAGCTCCTCGGCAGCCTCCGCCGCCTTGTTCCCGCTATCCTGCTCGGCGCGCTCAAGATCGCGTATTTCCTTTTCGAGACGCCTATTCTCGGTAAGCAGCTTGGACACCTGTTCCTTGGAATCGTTTCTGTTCATGAGCTTAAAATACTCGTCACAGATATTCAGAGCGGCGAGGACGAGCGGCTTCTCGCCCATCACGTGGGTCCCCTCGCTTAGAACTATCTGCACCTTTCCGTTTACATAGTCGCCGAGGCTCTTCAGATACTCAGCATCCTCATTTGCCGTTATCGTATACACTCGTGAATTTATCGTGATGTTCACTCTGTTTCGCATATTGTTCATCCCCTCTTTTATCTTCTTCATGCGTTCGTTCTCATACCGCCGCCGGCAGAGCCGCTGCCGCCGATTATAGTCATATCACGTGAGACATAGCCGTGGATGTCGATACTTCCGAACGAATCCACGCGCTTTCCGTCCATAAGAAACTGCACGCGGTTTATCGTATTCAGCTCAGTGAGCGAATTCACTATGGAATATACCACGAGCTTTTCATGAGTCTCGTCACCGGAGTTTTGGGTGAGAAAGCTCGATCTGAAATTGAGATAGCATATGTTGTCCTCAACATCCACCGAAACGAGCACGGTATCGTCGGAAAGCACCGAACGCATACTCTCATCATTCGGTCCCTTTATCAGCTCATTTATTATATACTGCTCTATCGGCTGCTGATCAGTTATCGTTATCGTCCTGACCTCACGCGCAAGCGCATCTCCGGCGCCTGTTGCAAAATACAGCACAACATCGCGCATCTCGCTTGAATATTCCTCATTCTCCAGATTTATGTCTGCACCTGTCACATATCCGAGACGGTTGCCGTCCTGATCGGTTATCTCTCCGCCGTTTACTGTTATCATGACTCGTTTTACCGTGCCCGAGGCACATATCGATTTCGTTACCGCGTATGTATTCAGAACATTCCGTGACGGATCGCTCGTCAGATACGCACCCGAAAAATCCACCTCAACGCTCTCATCGTCGGAAAAGCTTATGTTCTGCACCTCGGCATTTCTCGGCAGTATATCGCCAAGCTTTGAATCGTCCGGACCGGACTTGAGCTCGTCTATTATCTCCGATACAAGATCATATTCGTTTTTATACCGGATCGAGTGGAGCTCCGACACTATCCCGGTGCGCTCTTCATTCAGAAAATACATGCTGAGATCGATCCGCTTCGCGGAGAAGTCATAGTTCAGAAGTATCACTGCCGCCGCTATCGCAGCCGCCGCTATCACCGAGCCTGCGGCTATAAAAATTCTCTTTCCGCTTATCATATCAGCCCTCCGATCCCGCCTGCGCGGTCTTTGACGGGAGCTCCGCCGCCGCATACGGAACGGAGATCCTGAATATACTGCCGCCCTTCGGCGCATCCAGCACCTCTATGGTACCGCCATGGAGCTGCACAGCCTCCTTTGATATCGCCAGCCCCAGTCCGGTGCCTCCCGTATCTCTGGCACGTGAATCATCAAGTCGATAGAATCTGTCAAATACCCTGTGCTTCTCGTCATCCGGTATTCCCGGGCCGCTGTCCTCGACCTCAATTATACACATACCGTTTTCACGGTAGTTACGGATGTGCACCTCTCCGTTTTCCTCTGTGTATTTTATCGCATTATCAACTATATTGTAGACCGATTCGTACATCTTGTCGTAATCGGCAGCCAGCTCTCGCTCGGTTCCCATCTTTATGTCAAGATCGACCGCAATATTTTTCTCCGACGCAAACTGTTTAAGGCTCCTTATCACCGCCCCGACAAGCATCGTTATATCCACATTCGAAAGATTAAGATTGTCCGCGCCGGCATCGAGTCTCGACAGTGTCAAAAGTCTGTTTATAAGGCGGGTGAGCCTGTCTATCTCCTCCGACATATCGCCCAGGAACTCACGGATCGTGTCCATTCCCGGATCCTCCGCCTCTATCAGGCTGTCACAGAGAAGCTTTATTCCCGCCATCGGGGTTTTGAGCTCATGCGATACGTCGGATACGAAATTCTTTCTTTTTTCATCCAGCGCATTCAGCTCGTCGCACATATAGTTCAAAGCCCTTCCCATCTGCGCCATCTCACTCGTACCCTTTACCGCGGCACGCTTGCTGAAATCGCCCTTCGAAATCGCATGCGCCACTTCTATAAAATCCGCCATCGGCTGAGTGATAATGTAGCTTATACCGATACTCAGCATCGCCACTATAAGGATTATGAGCGCACTGAAGACTATGAGACTGGCCTGTATGCTGTCTACCGTATCGCTTATCGACGATACGTTCTCCGCCAGATACACCCCGCCTATTATGACGCCGTTCCGCTCGACGGGAACCGAGACCGTGATCGTCTTGCCGCTGTCAGATTCAAACATTGACTCCGCCTGCTCGCCGTCTATGGCGCGCTTGAGAACATCACGCATGAATACCCTTCCCGCCATATCCGCCTCGCTGTTATTGTCATATAGCACGGTATAGGAAGTGTTTGTCACGACTCCCCTTATACTCGTTCCCGCAAGCGATCTCTCCATTATATCCTGAAATCTAAGATACATGACGTTTTCATCCTCTGAGTCCCAGACGTTCGCCGCGGTCATCGAGATTATGTTTGCCTTCGCAAAAAGCCTTGTGGTCCTGTCGGAATACAGATTCTCGGAAAGAGTACTTATGATATATACGCACATCAGAACAAGAGTTACCAGCGTTACGCAGATATATGTCGCAAGCATTGCGAACCGTATCGTATGCGTACCTCTGCGGATCTTTTGCCTCCACGAGCTCAGAAGTCCGTCAATAACCGTCCCCTTCAGCTTCTTAATCCTTTTTATAATAATATCCAACACCCCATTTTGTCTTTAGATACTTCGGCTCCGCCGGGTTCTCCTCTATCTTTTCTCTGAGACGGCGCATATGCACGTCTATCGTCCGCTCCTCACTCGGATAGCCTATCCCCCACGCACTGTCAAGCAGGTTTTCACGCGTATAGACCTTGCCCGGATTTTTCAAAAACAGCTCGAGCAGATCAAACTCCTTGCTTGTGAGCTCCACCGTCCTGTCTCCGATCGTAGCGCGTCTGAAATTGTAATCGAGCGTTATATCTCCCGAAACGAGCACCTTGCTCTTATCGCCCTTCGGCGTCGGGTTCATACGGCGCAGTATCGCTTTTATCCTTGCCGTTACCTCACGGATATTAAACGGCTTCGTTATATAATCATCCGCGCCGTATTCAAGTCCGAGTATCTTGTCTATATCCTCGCTCTTTGCCGTGAGCATTATGATAGGCACGTTTGAAAATCCGCGTATCGTGCGGCACACGGTAAATCCGTCCATTTTCGGGAGCATGAGATCGAGAAGTATGAGGTCTATACTGTCGTCATGCGCAAGCCTCACCGCCTCCTCGCCGTCGAACGCGGTGATCACCTGATACCCCTCCTGCTCAAGATTGAATTTTATCCCTTTAACGAGCAGTTTTTCATCCTCTACGACCAATATTTTCATTAGATTCCAATCCCCTTTCCTCTCCCGCGGGCAACTCCCGCCGGTTGCTATATAAAAGACCTTCGCCGGTTAAACTAAACTGTCTCTCACCCGCGCGCAATACATAAAGAAGCGCGCACGGGGGGCACTATATCATTATATCAATAAACCTGATAAATTTCCATACCTTTTTTAAAATTTTTTTGTTAATTTAAAAAAATTTTAAAAATTATATTTTATGTATTGAAATTTTATGACGTTTTTTGTATAATAGAAAATGCGATATTTTGTATTGATCGGTCGAATCTAATAATAAACGGAGGCTTGAAGAATGTCAAAAAAGAAAATTTTTATATCTGTCATTTCCGCAGCGGTGATGACACTCTCTGTATTCGTCACAGCGCTGGCATCGCCGGATGACGAAGCGGCGCAGGCGACGCAGGCGGCAGTTACGGAAAGCGCCGCGCAAACGCAGCCGGATTCGTCGGCTGCGTCATACGGCGAATATGTCGAGAGCGATTCTCTCACCGTACCCGACACGTCCCACGCCGAAGCTGCGCTGCTTATGGATATGAATTCGGGAAGACTTATATACGGAAAGAATATAGACGAACGGCTCTATCCCGCAAGCACTACGAAGATGATGACAGGGATACTCGCTCTTGAAAGCGACCATATGGGCGAAACCGCGACTGCGACCTATGAGGCTCTCAAGGACATAACCCTTGAAGACTCACATATGGGGATACTCATTGGCGAGGAGCTTACGATGACAGACCTCATAAACGGAATGCTTGTATACAGCGCCAACGACGCTGCAAATGTCATAGCGATACAGGTAGCCGGCTCCATGGAGGCATTCGTAGATATGATGAACGCAAAGGCTCAGGAGCTTGGCATGACAAACACACACTTCGTAAACGCATGCGGAACGCATAACGATGATCATTACACGACTGCGCGCGATCTTGCGATATTGGCAAGATACTGCATGCAGAATGAAACGTTTCGGAGCATAGTCAGCCAGCCCACCTACCACATCGCTCCGACGAACAAATACGCGCTGGACAGAAATCTCCCGGCAACAAACCTTTTCCTGAGCACATCGCGCTCATCCTATCACCTTTACGAGCCGTGTACGGGAATAAAAACCGGCACCACTGAGGCTGCGGGGCACTGCCTTGTGGCATCTGCGGAATACAACGGCATAAGCCTGCTTTCGGTAGTCCTCAAATGTGACGACCAAGGCGTGAACGAAAACGCTTATTCATACGTTATAACACGCGGACTCTTCGACATGGGCTTCAACAACTATCAGTCCGGAGTTCTGGCGTCACCGGGGAACATCGTATATGACTCAAAGGTAGCCGAGGCAAAGGATGACAAGCGCGTAACTCTGACGGTAGATACCGAGGTGAGCGCGCTCATCCCGATAGGCGATGATATCTCGACCGAGGTCGAGAGCGTCATAGAGCTCAACGGTGAGCTCAAAGCGCCTATAGCGCGCGGAGCGCAGCTCGGAAGGATCGTGTATAACTACAAGGGCACGGAGATAGGCAGTGCGAATCTCGTCGCGGCAAACGACGTCGAGCTGAACATGGTTCTGCACGTGTTCAATATAATAATAGGCATTATAATAAACCCGCTCGTATTCATACCTGTTATCCTGCTCATAATCCTCGCGTTCATAGCACGCTCGCGCAAAAAACGCAGAGACCGCAAGAGACGCATCCAGCAGCTCAAGCAGCGCAAAAGGTTTGAGGAAGAACAGCGTTTTTCAAACACCGACAGGATCAACAGCAATTCGGAGCTGAACCGTACCCGCTCAAAGGGTGCAAACTCCCGTTACTCCGGTGACAGACGCACGAGACGATAAAAAAAGAGGCACACGCCAATATCATTGTAACAAAAATGATACTTTGGCGTGTGCCTCTTTTTATGCATTGTCAAGCATCCCGTAGCGGCATCTCAGTCTGAAGTCATCGGCAGCCATAGCGATATATTCCGAATTCGTCGGATGTTTTTTGTTATCGTCTATAGTATAGCCGAATATATCATTCATCATCTTCCTGTTGCCCCTCTGCCACGATACCTTTATGGCGTGGCGCATAGACCGTTCTACACAGCTGCCGTTCGTCTGATACTCGTCAGCGATCATCGGATAGAGTTTTTTCGTTATAGGCTCCAGAATACTCATGTCCTCCGCAGCCTTGATTATCGCCGTTCGTATGTACTTGTACCCGTCAAGGTTTGCCGGCACTCCGAGAGCTCGGAGAAACCGCGCGGCGCCTCTTTCGATATACATTTCCTCTCCGGTATCCTCATACTCCGCCGTTCTTTCAGCCGGCGCAGCGGAGGAGCACAGCTCCGATATCGTATCGCAAACTGCGGAAAACGGCTGTGGCTTTACCGTAAAATAATCGGCTCCCGCCTTTTCCGCAGCCGCAACCATGCTTTTGAGCCGCGACATCGAATTTACAAGGATCACAGGCTTTTCACTGCGTTCCGACAGTCTCAGCCTTCTCAAAAATCCCATACCGTCCAGCCTTGGCATAAGTATGTCAAGGACCACTGCATCCGGCCTTACCAGCGAGAAAAGCTCTGCCGCTTCCTCACCGTCAAGCGCGTAACCCGCAAACTCCATATCCTTTCTTCCCGCGACGAATTCTCCGAACCGCCGTGCATACACCTCGTCATCATCAGCCACCATAACCGATATTTTCCTGCGCATTAAAACAGTCCCCCTTTAACAGCGCTATCTTTCGGCGCAGACGAATACCCCCTCGGGCGAATTCATAAACACCCGATAATATTTAATTTAAACTTTGAATAAGATGGGCAGTCGCCCGCTGAAAAAATTTAATTTTTGGAACATGAATATTCTATCACTATAGGTAATAAAAATCAACCAATTTGATCAAAGTGTCAAAAATGTGTTGATACTATGTCAATTGACTGTATATCCTGCGTAAATATATTACAAAATATCAAAAATCGTGTATGATCTGTAATACTGCTTTAACGCCAAAAAAGAGCCTCCCGTTATTTCGGGAAGCTCTTGGCTGCATCAATAAAGTCTTTCAAGCAGCTTGTTCGAGCGCGATATGAAATTGCTCATCTGCTCCGCGTCGAGCGGACTGTGCGAGATCTTCGCAAGATCATAGACCTGATCTATAACAAGCTTCTTTGTGTCATCGTCAAGCGTATCAAGCCTTTCTATGAGACTGTTATCCGTGTTTATGACAAGCGTGAACTCGTCGTGGAACATATCTGCCATACCAGCGAACTGCTGACCGTAGCTCTTGTACATCTCCTGCATACGGCGTGATTCCTCGCTTAAAAGTATTACTGCCGGGATATCCCTGTTCTTCAGCCTGCGCACCTCAATCTTAAGCTTGTCATCGCCTATCTCATTTTTGAAAAGCTCTATAAGAGCCTTGTTCTTCTCGTCATTCTCGTCCGCATTTTCAGCCGTATCCGAAAGAGCGGAATCAATGCGCTTGAACTTTATGTTCGGGTCTTTCATCTCAAGGAACGAAATAAAATGGGTATCCATCATGCTCGGCAGCTCCACGGCATTAAGCCCCTGCTCCTTGAACATGTTTATATACTGCGACTGCTGCTTTCTGTCGGAAACATAGTATACCTCCGCCTTTTCGGCACCGCCGGTGTATTCGGGCAGAGTCATATATTTCCCGTCAAGATCCTTATAGATTATAGCTTCCTTTACCTTATCGTAGAACTTGTCGTCACGAATGCATCCGTATTTTACGAATATATTTATATCCTCCCAATACTTCTCGTAATTCTCTTTATCGTTCTTGTAGAGGCTCACGAGCTTGTCCGCGACCTTTCTGGTTATATGGTTCGATATCTTCTTTACATAACCATCATTCTGCAAAAAGCTTCTCGAAACGTTGAGCGGGAGATCGGGGCAGTCTATAACGCCCTTTAAGAGCATCAAAAACTCAGGAATGACCTCCTTTACGTTGTCCGCAACAAACACCTGATTGTTGTACAGCTTTATCTGTCCCTCTATCCCCGCGAACTCATGATTTATCTTCGGGAAATAGAGTATGCCCTTCAGATTGAAAGGATAATCGACATTTAAGTGTATCCAGAACAGCGGCTCGTTGAAGTCCATGAAAACGTTCCTGTAAAACTCCTTATACTCCTCGTCCGTACACTCCGACGGCTTCTTCATCCACAGCGGATGAGTGGCGTTTATAGGCTTCGGCTCCGGCTTTTCCCTCTTTTCTCCGTTTTCATCCTTTTCGTCCTTATCCTCCGGCTCATCCGCATTCACAAGGTATATCTCAACAGGCAGGAACGCGCAGTATTTTCTCAGGATCTCACGCACCTTGAACTCGTCGAGGAATTCCTCGCTGTCCTCCGCTATGTGCAGTATTATGTCCGTTCCGCGCTCTGAGCGCACACCCTCGCTCATGTCGAACTCCATGCTTCCGTCACATACCCACTTCGCGGGCTTCGATCCTTCCTTATATGAAAGCGAATCTATTTCCACGCTGTCGGCTACCATGAACGCGCTGTAAAAACCGAGTCCGAAATGACCGATTATCTGTGCCGAATCGTCATTTTCATCCTTGTATTTATCCAGAAACTCAGCCGCACCCGAAAATGCGATCTGATTGATATACTTATCTATTTCTTCGGCCGTCATTCCTATACCGTTATCGCTTACGGTAAGAGTTTTTGCATTTTTATCGACCGTGACCGTAACGCGGTAATCGTTACCGCCCTCTGTCTCACCCGAAAGCGCCACCGTCTTCAGCTTTGTTATCGCATCGCAGCCGTTCGAGACCAGCTCACGCAGAAAAATATCCTTATCGGAATAAAGCCACTTCTTTATGATCGGGAATAGATTTTCCGAATCTACCGATATATTGCCCTTTGCCATAAATAAAACACCTCTTTGCTTAATATAACATATCCGCAAAGCATGAAAAGCTCTGCTCTCTTTTCCAAAACAAACAGCAAAACGCCCTTTTGCATCTTGCTATTACCCATTATAGCATTGATTTTCCAAAAAGTCAATAAAAAATTAGCACTCAACCACCGAGAGTGCTAATAATTCACAAAGCGTTCATAATTAATATACAGATCAGGCATATCCGTACATTCCGCGCACGCTTACCTCACCGGACGATACCGGTATCCTGCCGTTTTCGGTATCCACGAGCAATGTGCCGTTTTCGTCAATGTCCGCGGCTTTGCCTATCGTTTCATTTTTTCTGTATATTACCCGTACCTCTCTGCCAAGAGTAACGCACATTCGCGCGTATTCCTCCCTTATCGCGCCGAACCCCTCGGCACAAAGCAGCTCATACACCGGCTCAAACTCATTCAAAACGCGCGCAGCTATCTCATCCCGGCTGTGTCTTTCTCCTGTCTCGATAAGAAGCGAGGTCGCCTTTGCCTTCAGATCATCCGGGAAACTCTCGATGTTCACATTTATGCCCATTCCGCACACTACGTAATTTATTGTTCCCGTATCGGGTTCAGCCGACATCTCGGTAAGTATCCCGCAGATCTTTCTTGAGCCTATGACTATATCATTAGGCCATTTTATCATAGCGCCGCAGCCGACGGCACGGCATACCGCCAGCCCCGCCGCAAGCGTTATCTCCGAAACTCGCCCCAGCGGTATATCCGGTCTCAGAAGCAGAGACATCCATATGCCTCCGCCGCGCGGCGACTCCCATAGCCGTCCCAGTCTGCCTTTCCCCGATTCCTGCTGCTCAGCTATGAAAAGGGTCCCGTCCGGCATGTCCGCCCGGCGCTTGGCTTCCTCATTCGTTGAATCGACCTTGTTCATATACACAATATTCCTGCCAATATGATCAGTGCACAGCGCCGCTGAGAGCCTGTCGGACAATATGTTTTCCGGCTCGGAACAGAGCCTGTAACCCTTGTTGGTTACCGAAAGTATCTCGTAGCCGTCAGCTCTCAGAGCCTTTATATGTTTCCAGACAGCGGCACGCGATATTCCGAGCATACCGCTGATCCTTTCACCGGATACATATCCGTCAGCCTCCTTCAAAATCTTCAAGATCTTATCACGCACAAACATCAGCCTCCTGACAACAAAAATGATGAGGCTGCAACAAATTCTGCAGCCCCTCCGTTTTGATCTTGTATCTTATCTGAGCTCCGTTGTCGGGATATTATCCATATCGTCAAACGCCTGGTTCTCTCCGCCCATCGCCCAGATGAACGTGTAATTGCTCGTTCCGCAGCCGCAGTGGATGCTCCATGACGGGCTTATTACCGCCTGTTCATTCTGCATAACGATATGTCTTGTCTCCTTGCCCTCGCCCATCATATGGAACACCACATTGTCCTCCGGTACTTCGAAGTACATATAGATCTCCATACGTCGCTCATGAGTATGCGCAGGCATCGTGTTCCAAACACTGCCCGTCTCGAGCACGGTCATACCCATTGAAAGCTGACATGTCTCAAGCACGTCGGGATGGATGAACTGGTTTATAACTCTCTTATTTGCCGTCTCAGCCGCGCCCACATTTCTCTTTGCAGCCTTCTCTATCGGGATGAACGTTGTCTTGCACGGCTTGTGCGCGGGAGCGCTAACCATATAGAACTTTGCGGGAGCATTCGGATCAAGGCTCTTGAAGGTCACCTCTTTTGTTCCCATCGTTATGTAAATGCAGTCCTTGTAATTCATCGTGTACTCCTCACCGTCGGCTTTTATAACGCCCGCACCGCCGATGTTGAATATACCGATCTCACGTCTTTCAAGGAAAAAGCTTGTACCGAAGTTTGCCCATACGTCAATGCCCTTGTCGATCGGCACTTCCTCGGTCGTGGGCATACAGCCGAGTGTTACCATTCTGTCGACATGCGAATAAACGGCAACTACCTCGTTGGGAACATACAGATTCTCGATAAGGAACTCGTTTCTCGTTTCCTCCGTTGTGTAACGCTTGAAATCCCTCTGATTTGCTGAATAACGAATATCCATTTGAAAAAATCCTCCTTAATTATATAACGCGCTTTTCGCGCGGTTATTTACAGATCACGCCTTTGCGTACTGCTCCAGAACAAAATCCCTTGCCGCCTCCGAATTCTCCGGAGTCGTCTCCTCCATGAGCACATGGATGAGAGGCTTTCTTGCCTTGAGCCACTTCATAAGTATATCGAAGCAGAATATGCCCTTGCCCATCTCCGCCGGCACGATCTTTCCGTCCTCGATCACAAAATCCTTTATATGTATTGCCGCTATGTCGTCTCCCAAAAGCTCGAACGCCTCGTTCATCATAGCCTCTTGGTCAACGCTCTCACCGTCTCTGAACGTGTTTATCGGGTCGTATATGACCTGGAGGTTCGGTGAGTCTATCGCGTCAAGCACCTTCCTCATCCGCTTTACATCACACACGATATGTCTCCATACGCACTCAAGAGCTATCACGACACCAAGCTTCTCAGCGTACTCTACGACCGGTCTCAAATGGTCTATGAACACCTCAAGCGCCTCGTCTGAGCCGTTTGCCTCCTCATAGCTGTATGTGGTATTCACCGCGCCTGTCTCCGTTCCGACAACGCCGCAGCCCAACAGGCTCGCAAAGCGTATATGAGACTTATATATCGCCTGTGTCTCGGCAAGCTGCTCAGGGTCAGGGGTTCCGAGGTTAAGATAGCACCCCAGCACCGCGACATCCATATCCGCTTTCGCCATGACTCTCTTTACATAAAGCGCCATTCCGGGCGTCATTGCGCAATTATCGGTAACGAACTCCTTTATAGCCTTTCCCGGCGCAAGCTGTATGCACTTCAATCCCTGTGCCTTGATGTTGCCGATGAGCTCCTCAAAGGTATCTCCCGCGCAGTCATGCGCTCTTATCCCAAGCTGCATTATGATCATTTCCTTTCCGCCCGCAAAATCGTCCCGGCAAAGCCGCCCTGCCCGCGGGCGCGGCAGGATCTTATATAAATATTATATCTCACCATACATTCGTTGTCAAGCATTAACCACATATTCACTATTGTTTTTATCGTAACACCTCGCCGCAGCAATTCACACCGAATTGATATGAAATTTTTTCGCGGAAACACTTGACTTTTGTTCCCGGTTATGCTAAAATTAATTGATACGAAAAGAGTATATTTAGAGTGTATTTTATAAATGAATAAAGCAATACAATAAACGAAAGAGGTGGCATTTTCTATGCTTACATTAAAAGGCGTAACATGGACCGCGCCGGGAGAGGTGCAGGTGCTTCGCGGTATAGATCTCGAGGTCCCCGACAACAAGCTTGTCGTTATAACCGGACCGAACGGCGGCGGCAAGACTACACTTGCTAAAATGATATCCGGACTTGAAAAGCCGGACTCGGGAAATATAATTCTCGACGGCAAGGACATAACAGAACTCGACATAACCGAGCGCGCAAGGCTCGGCATAAGCTTTGCATTCCAGCAGCCCGTGCGCTTTAAAGGGCTTACGGTCACTGACCTCCTCGAGCTTGCGGCAGGCGGCTCTATAACGGAGCAGGAGGCATGCGGCTATCTTATGCGCGTCGGTCTCTGCGCAAAGGAGTATATAAACAGAGAAGTAAACGACACTCTCTCGGGCGGTGAGATAAAGCGAATAGAGCTTGCTACGGTGCTCGCAAGACACACACGTCTTTCGATATTTGACGAGCCTGAGGCCGGGATCGACCTCTGGAGCTTCAACAATCTGATAGACGTATTCACCGAGCTCAGAAACACGCTTGACGGATCTATGATCATAATCTCTCATCAGGAGCGTATACTCTCTATAGCCGACGAGATAGTTGTGGTATCAAACGGGCTTGTTACGGAAAAGGGGCCTGCTGATGAGATCCTTCCGATGCTTCTTGGCACCGAAAGTAAGCAGAACGAGCATTGCCCGAGACGCAGAGTATATAACGGAGGTGAAAGCAATGAATGAAATAACAAGAGAGCTTTTGAAAGCCGTATCCGATTATGATGACGGCGGCTACAAGGATGCCTACAGCATCCGTGAAAACGGCTGCTGTGTGGAGAGACGCTCCACAGAGAACATAATAATAGACAGCAAAAAGGACGCTCCGGGACTTGAGATCCATATAAAGCCCGGAACTAAAGGTGAGCGCCTTTCAATACCGGCGTGCGTTACCCACGGCGACATAGACGACCTTGTATACAACGATTTCTACGTAGGTGAGGGCGCGGATGTGCTCATAATCGCGGGCTGCGGAGTTCATGTATCGACCGGGGAGCCCGCGCGCCACAACGGTATACACCGTTTCTTCATAGGAAAAAACGCGCACGTTATCTACCGCGAGAACCACGTCGGAACGGGGCGCGGCAAGGGTATAAAGACTATAGATCCGGTAACGGACGTCATTCTTGAGGACGGCGCCGAATTTGAGATGGATTCGCTCCAGCTGGGCGGAGTGGACAGGACCGTGCGCAAGACCTCGGCAACCGTAGGCAAAGACGCAAAGCTCATAATAAGAGAAAGAATACTCACCGACGGCGAGCAGCAGGCGATAACGGATTTTGAAGTAGAGATGAACGGCGAGAACTCGAGCGTAAATCTGATATCGCGCTCGGTCGCAAAAGGCAAGTCGCATCAGGCTTACCGCTCAAAGATAGTAGGGAACGCACCCTGCGCGGGACATTCCGAATGTGACGCGATAATCGCGGATGAGGGTAAGGTAGACGCCGCGCCCGAGCTTTCGGCAAACCACGAGGACGCAGCGCTCATCCACGAGGCGGCGATCGGCAAGATCGCAGGCGATCAGATAATAAAGCTGCGCACACTCGGTCTCACCGAGGAGGAAGCGGAAGCAAAGATAGTGGCAGGATTTTTGAAGTAAAAATATAAAATGTGCTTATGATATCAGGGCTGTCGCAAAACCGACAAATATTCGTTTTGCGACAGCCCATTTGCTTACCTCATATGTTCTTGAAAGACTGCATAAACTGCAATCTGAATTCGGGTGGTCAGATTATCTTATAGCTAAAAAATCAGGATTGTCACCCGGTACTGTTTCAAATGTATATAAGCGTAATAATATCCCCAATCTTTCAACTCTTGAATCGATATGCAGCGCTTTTAATATAAAAGTGCTGCATTGTTAATAATAAATAGTAAAAATTTTATACTAAATGTATAAGTTCTATAGGAGAGGATAGTCTATGAAGATCAAAGAATATGATTACGAGCCGATCGGCGCGCGGATCAAAAGAGCTCGTTTAAACAGAAAATATACACAAGAATACTTAGCAGAAGCAGTTAACGTCACTTGTCAGCATATAAGTGACATAGAGCGCGACATCAACGGCATATCGATTTCTACACTTATGGACATTTGCAAGGCTCTTGATACGGACTCCGATTACATCCTTTTTGGCACGGTAACACGAGACAACCATAACCCTCTTAACAAATACCTGGCTAAAATGACACCACAGCAAAGTATGTATGCAGAGGAAATTCTGATCGCGTACAGTAAATCATGCGGAATCAAGTAAAAAAAGCTGCAAATGAGTTATCTTAAACGTCCATTTGCAGCTTTCCTGTAAAAAATCCAACATTCAAAAGAATAAGATCTCCGGCGCTTACCCTCTGTCAGTTCAAAGCGATCGTTCTCGGCTCTCGTTTCTCGAAATATGCGGCATACCTAAATCCCGCATCGACGGCCATAGCCTCGGCTGCCTCCATTCCCTTGCCGAGATCGGAAGCACGGTGCGCGTCGGAACCGAATGTTATGAATTCCCCTCCAAGCTCCTTAAAAAGCTTAACATATCCCGACTCGGGGAAGGTTTTTCCGTAGCTTTGTCTAAGTCCGGACGTGTTTATCTCGAGGGCTCTTCCGTTTTGCGCGGTATGCTTCAATATTTCCGCTATAATATCATCGCAGCGCGATATGTTTACCTTAACACCGTAATTCCCCTCTATATAGCGAAGCGGATATGTAAGATGCGCCAAAACATCAAAATCTATCTTCCGGCACATCTTATACACCTCTGCAAAATACTGCTCAACAGCCTTGTCCACGTCATAGTCTGCCGGGGCTATAAAACAGAAGTCCTCCAGATCCGGTATCTGATGCATTGAGCCTATTATAACATCGTACGCGTCATTTGATGTGACGATTCCGGCAGCCTCTTCATCAAAGGTCGCCTGACCGAGTTCCACTCCGGCAAGCAGTTTCATATCTCCCTTCAATCGCTCCCGCACCTCAAGTATAGCTCTTAAAGAGCTCTCGGCAAGCTCCTTGTTACCATACTGGCCTCGTTCAATCTTTTCGTAATGCTCCTCACCGTAAAACCTGTTGCATTCGCAGTGATCGGTAACTGCATAGACCTTTAAGCCCAGCTCTGCCGCCCGTGCCGCCATCGCGGCAACACCGTCCTCCGCATCCGGCGAGAAAGACGAATGTGTGTGACAATCAAGTATCATTTTGTTTTTCCTCACTTTTACTTAATATAATAAGGGAGAGGACTCTCCCTCTCCCTTATTATACACCGTATACAGCTCAGATTCAATTGTAAGATCCCACAAATATATCACTTCAGATCAATAGTTACAGCATTGTCAAAATCAAGCTCTATATAGTCCTGTCTGTAGACCTCAAGCGTTGTGAACTTCTCGGCGATCGCCTCCGCGCTTACCTCCTCACCCGCAGGGATAGGCGCTCCGCTCTCATCATGCAGATCATAAATATACGATGCCGTGTATGAATCGGTATCATAGTGTACGGTCGTTTTCAGCATACAGCCGCCCTTTCCGCCCGGCTCTGCATTATTTCCAATGCCATCAACGAGCCTGAAACCGGGATCGTACATCACAAATCCGTCCTTGTAATAGTCTATATCCACACGCCCGTCGGAGATGCGTATATCCGTCACAACTACCTTGCCGTTGCCGCTCATCTCGAACGTCATGGGGTATGTGCCTATTCGCTGCCTTTCACACCCGACATCACCATCAGGTTCATTAAATATCACCGGCACTATGTTCATCTGCTCTGTATCAGCATCCGCTTTAAGAAACTCGAATGAGTTGCTGCTTTCGCGGTCAGTATAAAACGCAAGATCAGTATTAAGCACATCAAGAAATTTGCCGTTTTCATCGCGGAGCGCAAAGTGGTCGACACGGTATATGTCCGAAGGCTCATTGCCGCTGGTAGTGAGCATCAGCTGATTGCCGAACGGCGAGAATATCACCCTATCGATAACACAGTTGTTTGCCTCGAAGGGTTTGTTTATCTCTACAGTCTTTGTTGCGACACGAACCGCTGATTTGTCTATCTCCGCGCTGACATACAGAAGCTTTTCCTTATCCGCGTCCGTGAGCTCGAGATAGTCCTGATAAAAATACTCATCATCAAGCGAATACTCTCCGTTCCCGTCTGCAAATTCCGTATAGAGCTCCAGCTTGAATGTGTCCGGTACCTCCATAGTGGAAATGTTGTATTTATATACACCCTTCCACGTATGATCATCCACAAAATATCCATCCTCAGTGCTGTGATTCCCCGTTCTCATAAATCCGTTTATACGGCATTCCATATACAGCGGGCCGAACGGCAGCTGCATACCGTTATCCATCGGTTTATCACTGGTCAAAGTGTAGAACACATGCACAAAGTTATCGTCTGCCGCAACGTTGTCGAGCGTGAAAGTGTATCCGTTTTTCGATGCCGAAGTGCCTATCTCTTCGTTATACTTTGAAAGCTCCTCAATATCGGTTATCTCCTCAGCCTTATCGCTCTCAAAATACGATATTACCCTTCCTATCACCTCCTGCCCCGCAGGCGAAACGGCAAACGCCGTGAGCGAAAAAGCCGCCGTTAAAGCCGCAGCCATCGCTGCAGTCTTAAACACTTTATACTTCATATAACTTCTCCTTTCGAGGAGGTCGGTATTGAGCTTGTCATTAACCATTCTTTTTATAGTTTCCGGATCAATCTTTATATCGGCACCGGCTCCAATAAAGTCCTTCCGTCTGTTCATTGCCGTACCTCCTTATCTAAAATCTCCCTTAGTTTTTTTCTTCCTCTGGCAAGCTTAGACTTTACCGTTGACCGGCATATCTCAGTTGCCTCTGCAATATGTGATATTTTTTCGTCATAAAAGTAATACCGGAGGAATATCTCGCTGTCCGGCTCTCCGAGCATCCTTATCGCCTCTATCAGCCGCTGACGTTCGTCACGCTGCTCCGCGGCAGCTTCAGGAGTCACCGCCCCTGAAGCGATAGTCTCGCTCAGTTCGCAATGTTCTCTTACCGACCGCAGCTTATTCTTTGCTGTGTTGCGTGCCGCGGCACCAAGGTATGACCTTATGCAGCCCTTTCCGCCGTCAAGCCTCTCCGCGCAGCGCCAGAGCGATACAAAAACATCCGATACCGCCTCTTCAACATCCTCATGCGTCATTGACACACCGATGACATTGTACACTACAGTGCTCACATACGGCGTATACAGCTCAATCACCCGTTCAAGGCTGCCGCGCTTTCGTTTTTTCAGATTTTTCAGAAGCTTTTCCTCATCATTCAACCCCGTATTCCTCCATGCTCTTTCTTCCGTAACCGATTACACTATTATATACACATAAGCGAGCGAAAAGGTTGCAATAAAATATATATTCTTCAAAAGTGATCAAACCGACATGCAAATATGTTGACAGCTGCCCTCACGCCGTGATATAATCTGAGTAAGAACAATATAAACACAGTTCACAATCGAAAGGAGGTAAATATGATAAAATTATTCAGCACAATAGCAGCGTCAGCAGCAATCATCGCGGCGGGTACCGCAGCATCGGCAGCAGTCGGGGATGTTGTCGGAAATGTCTATTCAACGGATATACTAGCCACCGTAAACGGTGAACCGATACCCTCATACGCACTCGACGGCAAGACCGCGATAGCGCTGCGCGATCTTGAACACTATGGTTTCAGCATCTATTATTCCGAATCGAGCAGACTTGCCCAGGCGAACCTTGATATGCATTCCATCGAAGAATATACACCGATCGAGGGAGTGGAGCGCGGTACAGTCGGTGAGATTACGGGGAACATATATGAAAGCGATATAACGGCTTATATAAACGGAGAATCGGTAAGCAGCTATAACATCGGCGGCAGGCTCGTAGTCGTGATCGAGGACATAGCACCGCATGACGACGGCAGTGAATTTTCACAATACGGCTATGCAAAGACCGGGCTTACATATGTATGGGACGCGGAGAACAGACGCATAGATCTTATCACACTTCCCGAGGACAACCAATATGAATCAACATATAAAGCGATGTCGAACAGGCTGACGCTCAGCATAGACGGGGACCGGCTCGTTGTCACCAAGGACAGGATAGCCGATAAATACATTTCTCCGGGCAGCTACCGCGGGATCGCGGGCTACTCGGTTGTCGGAAATCAGATATTTCCAATAAAGTATACCTATAATGACGGACATGAGGAGGATATAGGCCTGCTCTATGGCTTTTACGGTATTATGACCGATGAGACCGGAGCCGTGATCGGCAGGACCGATACGATGAACAATACCGGCATACATATAGATCAAGCTAAGCTCAATGCAATCATTGCGGAAAATTATGTTGAACCGCTCACATTTGACGAGGAGATAGAATTCTGGCGAAACGGCGGCACAAGCATGTGGAGGGTAACGGCAGAGATATATACAGATAACTATGTGATACTTGATATGATGATGTCCGGGCTCCCGCACGGCGGCGCGGCATACAGCACAATACGGATAGACCGAGATCCTATTGAGACCACCGAAATAATGACAGACAACATTTCCGATCCGGAGCTTTACAGCGACACCGAGCCGGATATTCTGTATTATTTCCGAGGCAGCTATCTGTACAAGCGCAATGTGCTAACAGGAGCGGAAGAAGAAGTATGCGCCGCAACGACTGAAAATGTTCTAAACTATCTTAAAGAGCACTGGGAGACGGTATATGAAAAATCAGCCGACGGCATAACATCTCTGCTCATGCGTCGCGGCGACGACTACAGAGTATATACCATAAGTCCAAACGGACTAAAGGTTATACGCGGTCCCATAGATGAGGCGTACTTTTATAATAACAATATCTTTGTAAGATATAACGGCGAATGGAGATTTGAGCTCTATAACGAGCTCCCCGATGAATACATGGAACTTGTAGAAACGGAAGGCGAAAGGATCGATACAGCCTCGTGAATCAAAAACCGGGTGCAGCAAAATGCATATTTGTTAATTTTGCTGCACTCAGTTTTGTTATGCAAAAAGCGCGCGGCGCAGAAAGTTATCCGCCGCAATACACACACCGGACATAAAAAACCACATCAAAGTGTACTTAAGACACACCTGTCCCATAAGATTATACGGTTCACCGTAATAGCTCCAGACATGAAGCCCAAGCCTTATGTTCAGCAAATATCCCGCTGCAAACTCCAGAAGCGTGACTGCGGCGGAACCGAGCAGCATAAGGGCAGGCAAAGGCAGACGGGTGCCAAAGTGCTCATTCAGCCGCCCGATAAGCAGAAAACAAAGTCCGCCAAGCACGAACATGCTCCAATGCGAATACCCCCGCCACAAAAGCTCTATAACGACATACGCGATCCCGCCGATCCCGAACAATATAAAATATTTGATAAACTCAGCCGTCCAGCCCTTCCGCAAGCGAAACTCCCCCTCAAAAACTAAGCTAATGATATTATGCGGCATACCGCACAATTTATACCTACCAGAAAAAGCCGCCCGCGGCACGGTATCCGATCAAAAATATATCGGATTTGATTTATTCAATAGTTTCAATATATTCTTTTAATTTCTTTTGCAGCAATTCTTTATCTATCAATTTCAATTTATACTCTGATACCATAGTGGGCGATAGACTTCTACTTAGTGCAAATTCTACGACCTCATCATCTTTGGATGCACATAAAATAACACCTACACTTGGGTTCTCGTTTTCCTTTTTTATTTCTCTATCCAAAGCCTCAAGATAAAAATTCATTTTACCCACATATTCGGGCTGAAATTCTCCTATTTTTAATTCAAATGCTACAAGACACATCAGCCCTCTATGATAAAACAACAGATCTATATAGTAATCATGATTTCCTACCTGTATTCTGTATTCCTCGCCCACAAAAGTAAAATCTCTGCCTATCTCAAGAATGAAATCTTTCAAATTGTTAATTATTGACCTCTTTAGATCCAGCTCTGAAATTGGCTCACGCGCATTCAGAAATTCCAAAACATATGTGTCCATAAAAATATTGCCTGTCGTTTCTCCGGCTTGTGTCAATACAGGTGTGGGCTGATTTACCGATAACATATATCTTTCATAATATCCACTGTTTATTTGTCTTTCCAATTCCCGTGCCGAATATCTTTCTTTTATGCACATATTCATGTAAAATATCCTCTCTTCCATGCTCTTGCAACCGGATAGGATCTTTAAATGATTGGACCACGTCAATTGTGTCAACAGTGTTGACACTTTCTTTTAATCCTTATAAGTTTCATAGAATTGACGCATCCTATATAAGCCGCGTCTATTGAATCCTTTTATATCAGGATAATTTTTAGAAATATAGTCAGCAAGATTAGCAACAAAAGAATCTCCGTATGATGCTCTGCTCACCTGCTGGCTTACATATTCCCCTACTTGCCAATACATTGTTATCAATTCTTCATTCACCTTTTGAAATGCGTGCTGCTTAGCATTCTCTACTATTTCAACTACTTTTTGAAATGACCGGTCATATTTCTCTATATCCATTATTATTCTCTCTTTCATCTGACAAAAGCCGCCCGCGGCGCGGTCGGCTTTTCGTTATCATATATCAAGATCTGTTGCATATTTAGCATTCTGCTCGATGAACTCTCGGCGCGGCTCTACCTTCTCACCCATCAGGATCGTGAAGATCTGATCAGCCGCTATTGCGTCCTCGATATCTACACGCAGTATCGTTCTCTTTTCCGGATCCATCGTTGTCTCCTTGAGCTCCTCCGGATCCATCTCACCAAGACCCTTATATCTCTGTACCTTAGCTCCCTTTCCAAGCTCCGCTATCGCTCTGTCACGCGCAGCTTCATCGAATACGAACCGTTCCACAAGATCCTTGTTCTTGCCCTTGTAGACCTTAAACAGCGGCGGCTGTGCTATATACACATGTCCCTGCTCGATAAGCGAGCGCATGTATCTGAAGAAGAACGTCAAAAGAAGCGTTCTTATATGCGAGCCGTCAACATCGGCATCCGCCATTATGATTATCTTGCCGTATTTCAAATTGTTTACATCAAAATCCTCGCCTATACCGGCGCCGAGCGCCTGTATTATCGGGAGCAGCTTTTCGTTAGAGTATACCTTGTCTATCCTCGACTTCTCAACATTGAGCATCTTTCCCCAGAGCGGCAGCACCGCCTGATATCTTCTGTGTCTGCCCTGCTTGGCGCTTCCGCCCGCGGAATCTCCCTCGACGATGAACAGCTCCGCATAATCGGCGCCCTCATCGGTGCATCTTGCAAGCTTGCCAAGAAGCGACGAATTGTTTGCCGATGAGCTCTTCCTTGTAGCCTCGCGCGCCTTACGCGCCGCCTCACGCGCCCTTGACGCGTTTATCGTCTTTTCGATTATCGCGCGCGCTACCCTCGGATTCTCCTCAAGGAACGCCGAAAGCTTATCGTTCAAGGCGCCCTCTACAAGCGTTCTCGCGCCGCTGTTTCCGAGCTTTGTCTTCGTCTGACCCTCAAACTGTGCCTCGGCTACCTTTACGCTTATTACCGCAGTAAGTCCCTCACGCGTATCCTCACCCATCAGATTAGGATCCTTCTCCTTAAGCAGCTTGTACTTTCTGGCATAGTCATTCAGCACTCTCGTAAGACCCGACTTGAAACCGGTCTCGTGCATACCTCCGTCTATGGTATGGATATTGTTTGCGAAGCTCAATATCGTCTCCGAATACGCGGTCGTATACTGCATCGCCACCTCGACCTCCATATCGTCTCCGCGCTTCGCCTCGAAGTATACCACATCGTCATGGATGGCATCTTTATTCTTGTTTATATACTGAACAAATTCCTTTATTCCGCCTTCGGCGTAAAGCTCAACAGATTTAGGCTCCGCCACACGTTTGTCGGTAAAGATTATCCTTACGCCCTTATTGAGGAACGCCTGCTCTCTAAGCCGCTTCAGGAGCGTATCGTAATCATAGTCGAGTGTCTCAAATATCTCCGCATCCGGAAGGAAGGTTATCTTTGTTCCCGTCTTGTCCGTATCTCCTATTATCTTCAGCTTACAGGTCGGCTTGCCTCGCTCGTAGCTCTGATAGTACACGTGCTCGCCGTTAGATACCTCAACTTCAAGTCTCTCGGAAAGCGCGTTTACAACGGACGATCCCACTCCGTGCAGACCGCCCGAGACCTTATAGCCCCCGCCGCCGAATTTTCCTCCGGCATGAAGGATAGTCAGCACGACCTCTACGGTCGGTATCCCCTGCTGCGGATGTATGCCGACAGGGATGCCTCGTCCGTTATCCTCCACAGTTACGGAATTGTCCGGATTTATATCTACCGTTATACGGTCGCAATATCCGGCAAGCGCCTCGTCTATAGAGTTGTCGACTATCTCGTAGATCAGATGATGAAGTCCGGCTATCGAAACAGAGCCTATATACATTCCCGGTCTTTTTCTTACCGCCTCAAGCCCTTCAAGCACCTGTATCTGACTTTCGTCATATGTCGTGTCTTTCTTATTCTCCATTACCGCTATCATTCCTTTCCGATTTTACCGGCTCATATCATAAGAGCCGCCGTCTTTGCCCTGTTTATGAGAACCCTTGAGGAAAAGGACGAAAGATATACCGTCGTCTTCCCTTCATGCTCCGTTACAACATACGATCTCGGCAGATCATCTGCAGAATATACAATGCCGCCCTCGCGCTCCGCATTCGGCAAAAAATCTCTGCCCTGTCTCGAGACCGTGGTATTGTCCATGTCAAATATCCCTATTATATCTGATTTAAGCACCACATGGCTGCTGCTTATCCTTAAATACATCACATCACCTTTCCGTTCTCTATCCGAAAAAGCCTGGTGTCGGTATTTTTGTCTATAAGATCAGTGTCGGTAGAGGTTATGAGCACCTGCTTATCGCGGATACGCTCCGAGAGATACATTCGCCTGTGTATATCAAGCTCGCTCATTATATCATCCAACAAAAGCACTGGATACTCACCCTTTATGTTTTTTATATACTCCGACTGAGCTATCTTCATCGAAAGCGCAGCCGTTCGCTGCTGCCCCTGTGAGCCGAACAGCTTCGCCTCGCGTCCGTTTACGAATATCTCTATATCGTCACGCTGCACACCGTACATAGACGACCCCATATCCGCCTCGCGTCCCTCCCGCTCCGAGAGATACTCAAATATCTCCTCCGCCGTCATGCTCTCCGTTTTTATACTCGGCATATATCTGAGAGCAAGCGTCTCACCGGAGATCTCCGACTGTATCGCCGCCGCGGTCGCATTTATAAGCTCTATAAAATCCGCGCGGAATCTCATTATACGCGAGCCTTCCTCGGCAAGCTGCCCGTTCCACACCGAAAGTGTGGGATCGGTCCGTTTCGACTTTGACCTCATCAGCTTTAAAAGGCTGTTCTTCTGCGCAAGCGTCTTGTTATAGTCCATAAGCGACGAAAGATATGAAGGATATATCTGGCTCACGCAGCTGTCTATAAACCTTCGCCTCGCAGACGGCGAACCCTTTACTATATCCAGATCCTCCGGCGAAAACATAACAACATTCAGATAGCTCATGAGCTTGCTGAGCTTCATGATGTGCACATGATTCACCGAGACCGATTTGCGTCCGTTATGCGATATCTTCATCTCACAGCTGTAGCTTCTCCGGCTGTCCGAAAAATCCAGTCCCAGTCTTGCGCAGCTCCCGCCGAATCGGATGAGCTCTTTATCCGACTTTGCGCGGTGGCTGCGTCCCTGCGCGAACAGATACACAGCCTCCAATATATTCGTTTTGCCCTGCGCATTATCGCCGTATATCACATTCGTGAGCGGAGAGAATTCCAGCTCCGCATTTTCATAGTTTCTGAAATCCCGCAGCTTCAAACGCTCGATATGCATTATACCACCGCAAGCTCTACCGTTTCATCCTCAAACTCGACGGTGACTCTGTCTCCCGGGCGGATCTTCTTGCCGCGCATCATGCACTGCTCCCCGTTCACCGATGCCATACCGTCAAGCACCATGCTCTTGGCCTCAGCGCCCGAGAATGCGAGTCCCGCAAACTTGAGCAGCTGATCAAGCTTTATGAATTCGGTATCGATCTTAATTTCCGTTTTCTTCATCTTACATTTCCTTTACTGTTTCGTTCTCGTCACCGAGGTAACTCCCGGAAGCTGCTTGAATCTCTTGGTTAAAAGCGCCAGATCGGATGTGTTCTTTATCTCCACACCAACCTGTATTACTGCCTCCTTATCCTTTGTGACATATGCGTTCGCCGATTTAAACGGTATCTTTAAGTCTATCAGCACATTTGTTACGTCGAGAAGCATACCGTCACGGTCGCGTCCGGTTATACATACGTTTGCGATATATGATGATGACCGCTCCGTATCCCATGACACCTCTATAAGCCTTGATCTGTCCTCAGGAGCAAGATTTACAGGCTTTATATTATTGCAGTCCGCCCGGTGCACGCTTACGCCTCTGCCCCTTGTTATAAAGCCGACTATCTCATCTCCCGCGACCGGGTTGCAGCAGTGCGCAAGACGCACAAGGCAATTGTCTATACCCTTTACTATGACTCCGTTTGAAGAGTGGTGATGATGTCCGTCACGATCCGGCTTTACAGCTTTCTCAAGCACTTCCTTGAGCTCGCCGTCCTTATCCTTCTCGTGCATCTCCTTAAGCCATTCCTCACGCAGCCGCATAACTACCTTATTCGCGGTTATGCCGCCATATCCGACTCCGGCGTACAGATCGTCTATCGAATTAAAGCCGTACCTTCTGGTTATCAGGCTTACCCACTCGGGTCTGAAAAGCTGAGCATGCGTATTTCCCAGACGGCGCAGCTCGCGCTCGATCATTTCCTTGCCTTCCTCTATGTTCTCCTCGCGGCGCTCACGCTTGAACCACTGGTTTATCTTGTTTCTTGCCCGGGATGTACGGCAGATCTTGAGCCAGTCACGGCTCGGACCATGCGTATTGGCAGTGAGGATCTCAACGATCTCACCGTTCTGGAGCACATAGTTGTTCGGCACTATCTTTCCGTTCACCTTCGCGCCGCTCATCTTATATCCGACTTCGGAGTGGATCGCAAACGCGAAATCGATGACGGTGCTCTTTGCCGGCAGGGATATCACCCTGCCCTGCGGAGTGAATACAAACACCTCATCCGCGAAAAGATCAAATTTCAGCGTATTGAAAAATTCATCCGTATCTATTATATTCTGCTGAGTGTCAAGCAGCGTTCTTACCCATTCGAGCTTTGAATCCATCTCGGTCGCGCCGCTTATGCCCTCTTTATATTTCCAGTGTGCCGCGATACCATTCTCCGCAACGCGGTGCATCTCCCATGTTCTTATCTGTATCTCGAACGGTGTGCCGTTGGGGCCTATCACCGTTGTATGCAGGGACTGATACATATTTGGCTTCGGCATCGCGATATAATCCTTGAACCGCATAGGCACGGGGGTGTACATCTCGTGCACCATTCCGAGCACCGCATAGCAGTCCTGTATCGTATCGACTATGACGCGCACCGCAAACAGGTCATAAAGTTCGTCAATGGTCTTGCCCTGCGTGTACATCTTTCTGAATATACTGTAGAAATGCTTTGCCCTGCCCATTACGGTGCCCTTTATATGCATCTCGTCAAGCTTTTTGCGGAGTATATCCATTATATCCGCTATATACTTGTCACGCGCGCTCTTTTTCTGATTTATGCTCTCGCGTATCTCCTCATACGCCACAGGGTCGAGATATTTCAGCGCAAGATCCTCAAGCTCGATCTTTATTTTTGACATACCGAGTCTGTGGGCAAGAGGTGCGTAAACGTCAAGTGTCTCCTTTGAGATCCTCAGCTGCTTATGCCTCGGCATGAAGCTAAGAGTTCTCATGTTATGCAGCCTGTCTATCAGCTTTATAACTACAACTCGTATATCCTTCGCCATGGCAAGAAACATCTTCCTGAGGTTTTCGACCTGCTGCTCCTCACGTGACGAATATTTGATCTGCTTCAGCTTTGTAACGCCGTCTACCAGCTCCGCTACCGGCTTTCCGAAAAGCGCCGCAACGTCGTCATAAGTACATCCGGTATCCTCGACCACATCGTGCAGAAGACATGCGGTTATAGCGGTACTGTCCAGATTGAGCTGTGCGGCGATATACGCCACCTCCACGGGATGCACGATATACGGATCTCCGCTCTTGCGCTTCTGTCCGGCATGAAGAGACTTGGCAAACCTGTACGCAACATACACCATATCGGTATTTGCATTCGGGCTGTACTCCTTAAGCATTCCCAGCAGCTCTTCGATCAATTTGTCCGTATCCTTTATATTTCGCTGCGGAATTTTTTCCGGCTCAAGTATTGCACTTCTTTCGTCTTCTGCCATGATCGTCATCCCCTCTCAGTTAGCTTTTTTTATATCGGTCAGCTGAAGCTGGAGGCTCTCACTGCCCTTATAATGATTTATATCAAATCGGAATGCCAAATGCACCATATTGCCCGGCGCTATCTCATCGGCATATTCACCCAGTCCGAATCCGATACAGCCGGCGCTCACACCGTTTTTACGGATCGTCATCCTCAGATGCTTGCCCTCTGCGCCCACTGTTGATAGCTGCACCGCCTCTGCATCCTTTATAACGAACACCGGTCTTTCGTTCCCCATGCCGTACGGCTCAAGCGCCGCTATCGCCTTTGCGGCGGAGATATTCAAACTGTTCTCATTAAGTATAGCATCTATCTTTACCGACGGTATGAGATCCTTTTCGTCAAGCACACTGTCAGCGTATTTGTTTATCCTTTTAGTGAACTCGTCAAGATTATTCTCCGTTATCCCCAGTCCCGCCGCAACAGCGTGACCTCCGAAATTGGTCAGCAGATCCTCGCAGGTCCCGAGCGCCTCAAACAGATTGAATCCCGGTATGCTCCGTCCGCTGCCCTTGCCCGAGCCTTCACTCATGGAAATCAGTATTGAAGGACGGTAGAACATCTCCGTGATACGTGATGCAACGATCCCTATAACACCATTATGCCATCCCTCTTGCGCAAGCACGATGACCTTCTTCTTTTCGAAATTCGGATCGCCGGCTATCAGCTCCAGAGCCTCACGGTATATCTGCTGCTCCGTCTCCTGCCGCTCCCTGTTCTCCTTGTCAAGCTCCAGAGCGATCTCCTCTGCCCTTGACTGATCCCTTGTAAGCAGGAGCTCTACGGCAGTTCTTGCCGTGCCAAGCCGTCCCGCCGCATTCATCCTCGGCGCCGCGCCGAATGCGATAGACGAGGCGGTTATCCGCTTTCCGTCAAGTCCGGCAACCTTGAAAAGCTCCGCAAGCCCAGGTCTTGAAGGCGATGCAAGCTTTCTGAGACCACGGTCCACTATGACCCTGTTCTCGTCAACAAGCGGCACCACATCAGCTATCGTACCGATTGCCGCAAGATCACAGTAGCGTTCGAAATACTCGCCCGCCTTAAAGCCCATGCTCATCGCAACAGCCATCACGAGCTTGAATGCCACGCCTACGCCGGCAAGCCCGTCAAACCCGTAATCGTCATCCTCACGTTTAGGATTTACGACCGCAACAGCAGCCGTCGGGATTCTCTCCTTGCAGGTGTGATGATCGGTTATAACGACATCCATCCCCTGAAGCTTCGCAAATTCCACTTCTCCTATGGCTGTTATGCCGCAGTCCACTGTTATAAGCAGCTGCATGCCCTTTTTAATGAGCTTATTCACTGCCATTATATTTATTCCGTAGCCCTCGTCCTTACGGTCCGGAATATAATATATCACATCGGCATCGACCGACTTGAGAAAGTCATAGAGCAGCGCCGTCGATGTTATGCCATCAACGTCGTAATCTCCGTATATTACTATCTTCTCCTTATTTTCTACCGCACTCTTTATACGCTCTGCGGCTTTGTCCATGTCTAACATGGTCATCGGATTTTTAATGCTTTTTTTTGATTTAGACAAAAAATCCGCGAAGTCCTGCTCCGCGATCCCTCTGTTAAGAAGTACACTCGCTATTATAGGCGGGATATTATTCTTCTCTGCAGCCGCGCGCACAGCGCCGGGCTTGATCTTGTCATTTCTGAATTTCCAAATCTTACGAACCATCTCCGCCTCCCAAAAACAAATAATACGAGTCTCTTATTATTATATCATTTTTTTGCGTGAAATTCAAGCATATTCAAGAAAAAAACAACAAAACAGAAAAAAACTCGCAAACGGTAACGGCGCACAGGTATTGACGCTACAAAGTGTACAGAATAAATAAACAAAAGCAAAAAACTCGTAAGCCATACTGTCCTACGAGCAGTTTTGGTCGGGATGACTGGATTTGAACCCCGTGCCGCATTACCGTTTTCCCTTTTAGCGACAAAAAGCTCGTAAGCCATACTGGCTTACGAGCAGTTTTGGTCGGGATGACTGGATTTGAACCAGCGGCCCCTACGTCCCGAACGTAGTGCTCTACCAAACTGAGCCACATCCCGTTATTGGCGGAGGAGGTGGGATTCGAACCCACGAGCCCTTTCGGACTACCGCATTTCGAGTGCGGCCCGTTATGACCACTTCGATACTCCTCCACAGGTCGTCCGAATTCTTGTTCACTGCCGAACAACAAATATATTCTACCATAACATTTATGATTTGTCAAGCATTTTTTTTATTTTTTCAAAAAAATTTTATAAACATTTTAGCAATTTCTGCAAAAAGAGCGGCATATAAACAGCCGCTCCATTATGCTTTTTATTCCTCTTTGCCGCTTTCGTCAGCTGTGCTGCCCTCATCCGGCTCCTCATGCGCTTCGGCCTCATCAGACCTGTTCCTGTTCTCACGCACTCTGTTAAAGATCTCCATGAATTCCTCACCGCTTATCGTCTCCTTGTCGATAAGGAATTCAGCTATCTCGTCAAGGGCGTCGCGATTATCGGCAAGCAGCTTTTTGGCTGCCTCGTAGCGCTCCTTTAACGTTCTTATCACCTCGCGGTCGATCTCGGTCTTTGTCTCCTCCGAACAATTTGAAACAGCCCGGCCGTCGAGATATCGGTTCTGTATGCTCTCAAGGCTTGCAAGTCCAAACCTCTCGGACATACCGAACATCGTTATCATCTTACGCGCCATATCCGTTGCGCGCTCTATGTCGTTCGATGCTCCGGTGGTCTGGATGCTGAACACAAGCTCCTCAGCCGCACGCCCCGCCAAAAGTACGGTGATCTGATCGAGTATCTCGTCACGCGTATTCAGATAATGCTCCTCCTCCTCAGGCATCTGCATAGTGTATCCCAAAGCGCCCATCGTCCTCGGCACTATCGTTATCTTATGCACAGGCTGCGTATGCTTCTGCAGGGCAGTCGCAAGCGCATGACCTACCTCATGGAACGAAACTATACGCTTTTCCTTCGGTGACAGGATCCTGTCCTTCTTCTCCTTGCCGGCTATGATCACCTCTACCGACTCCATAAGGTCCTCCTGTGTAACAAGCTGTCTGCCAAGACGCACAGCCCTCAAAGCCGCCTCGTTTACCATGTTCGCAAGATCCGCGCCCACAGCTCCGCTCGTGGCAAGCGCCATCTCGTGAAGGTCTATGCTCGAATCGGTCTTTACATGCTTTATATGGACCTTCAGTATGTCCTCACGGCCCTTCAGATCAGGCTTTTCTACAATTATACGTCTGTCGAAGCGTCCCGGTCTCAGAAGGGCTTTGTCAAGTATCTCGGGCCTATTTGTAGCCGCAAGCACCACAAGTCCCTTCGATGAATCGAAACCGTCCATCTCCGAAAGCAGCTGATTCAAGGTCTGCTCACGCTCATCATTTGCAGAAATCTGCGAATCACGCGACTTTCCTATGGCGTCTATCTCGTCTATAAAGATTATACACGGAGCCTTTGCAGCCGCCTGCTTGAACAGATCCCTCACTCTTGACGCACCTACGCCGACGAACATTTCAACGAACTCCGAACCGGAAAGCGAGAAAAACGGAACGTTCGCCTCACCGGCAACAGCTTTTGCAAGAAGCGTTTTACCTGTTCCCGGAGGTCCGACAAGCAGCGCGCCTCTCGGCTGCTTCGCGCCTATCGCCGCATATTTTCCCGGATTATGGAGAAAATCTACTATCTCCTCAAGCGATTCCTTCGCTTCCTCCTGACCCGCTACGTCGTTAAAGGTCACTCCTGTCTTATTTTCCACATTATACATCTTTACATGCGACTGTCCTATACCCATGATACCGCCGCTGCCGCCCATACGCTTCGTAACGATCCGCATGAGCAATATAACGATGGCATACATGATGACCATCGGAAGTATCCAGCTTAGGATAAAGTCAAGTATCGGATTTGAATACTGGACCGGAGTGGAATAAGTCACGTCCTTTTCGTCAAGCTTGTCGAGCAGACGCTGATCGTTTATATATCCGGTATAGTATATCGGCCTCGACGCATCTATCTGCGCATCCACTGCGTCGGTGCCCATACCCCCCAGCATAAAAAGTCCCGTACCGGTGCTCTCTATGTCATCCCTGTCGAGAGTGGGCTCACCGTAGATAGTATACTGATCGCTTGATATCACGACCTCATCTACCTTCCCCTCCTCTATCATATCAAGGAACTCATCATAGGTTATCTCCGTCCTGTCCGGCGCGGAAAGCATTGAGATCATGAAGTTTAGTCCGATCGTTGCCACGATCGATATTATCAAAAAAATCAGCAGAGGATTTTTCATCGGTGAGTTCCCCTGTGAATTTTTTCTGTTATTGTTCATCTTCCGAATCCGTTCTCCTTTCAAAAAGCCGCAGAAACGGCTATAATATCATTTATCGATACGGTATTATGAATTAAGTGTATCATATAATATAAAAAATTTCAACATCAATTATGTTATTTCATAGCATTTTTATAAAAAATTCATAAATTGCATATAACTCTCTCTTCAATTTCGGTAAATTTTAATTGACTAATCCAAAAAAGAATGGTATAATAG
>DVNB01000003.1 GCA_018714695.1 Candidatus Ornithomonoglobus merdipullorum
GGTGAATTGCCAAAGTAAATTCCAGTTTGCCAGATTAAATTCTGGATTTAATGAAAAACAGACTAAGGGATAAGAATTAGTTTAAAATTTTTTAAACTTTCTCTTTCTTTTTTGAAAAAAATGTGTTAAAATATGAGTTAAGATATGATTCGGCAATAAAGATAAGCATGCAAACAGAAGGTAGACTCTTTCGGCTTTTTTTTGCCAGACTAAATTCTACCCTTCAAATAATGGTAATAAGTTCTGCTCTTTATCTTACCTTTGTACTATCTCAGCAAAGATTTGCTGAGAACGACCTTATCCGAATCTATCTTATCCACATTTAATAATTTTGCGGTGGATTCGTTATAGAAGAAACTAAATGACTCATAAGGAGTTTTGTCATTTAGTTTCTTTCTTTTATACGAATTAATATGAGACATCATAAGGTCGATGTCATTTTGCGTTAGTTCATTAAACGATGATCCCTTAGGCAGTATTCTTCGTATGAATTCGTGATTGTTTTCTGCTGCTCCCTTCTGATGCGGAGATGATGGATCGCAATAAAAGACATTGCTCCTTCGCTCTCCTGACGGAGAAAACTCTATAGCTGTAGGATTAGAAAATTCACTGCCGTTATCAGTCAATATTACGGGAAAGAGCTTTTTAAACAGATCATGTCCCAATTTATCATACAAAGCATTGAATATTTCTGTTACTGATTTTGAGGTGTTGGAATCTCTCAAAAATGCAATCATGAACTCAGCTTTGACAAAATGGATTGTCATGAGGACTTTACCCCTTTTCACGCCTTCAACTGTATCTATTTGAACAACAGGAAGATCTATATTATGACTGATGAAAGTCTTATAGTCCTCAAATGTGCGACCAATCCTACATGAACGATCGACTTTAAAGGCAAGCTTAAGCTTTCGGGGGCGATATCTCACCTTACGAGGCATATCAATATTTCTTGCAGTAAAGATCCCCATATCGACATATCTGTACAAAGAACGCTCACTTATCATAAGCTCGTCTTTATGACAGGAACAAATATGATGCAGAGATTGTCCGCTAGAAAGACCAGTGGTGATGATAGAATCTATTCTGTCTATTTCTTGTTCATCTGAATTTATACCTAAGCGAGACTCTTTTTTTATGGCGGTATATTCTTTATGAGCCTCAACGGCATCATAAATCGACTTTTGCAATCTACAGCGATGAAGATTTTTGCAGCCGTTGCATACATAAGGCGGTTTAATGAGTCTTTCGCATGAGAGTTGCATATAGCTTGAGCAATTTTTAGAACAAGAGCCGCAAAAACTACAATAACGCAATTTAGAGTGAGAACAATTATGGCAAAGGTTTTGAATGTGACAATTCTGCTGCAAAGCGCAGTCATTAAATGATCTGCCATAGGCACCTGTACGTTTTATGACAAAGTGACTTTTGATTTCCTTTGAAATAGTGGAAGGATCTTTATCAAGCAGATCAGCGATAAATTTAAAAGATTGACCTTCACGTAATTCATTCTGGATGACAAATCTGTCATTCAAGGTTAAATGTTTATTATTTGGCATAATGAAATCCTCCTTTATGAAGAGCAGAACTACTAATTTCATTATAGCACAAATGAATTATAATTGGGTTTGCCAATTTAAATTCTGGTATTTAATTTGCCAGTTTAAATTCTGGTTTGTAAATTATTACACTGGAATTTACTTTGGCAATTGAACGATCCAGCCGAAACGGCAAAATACGCGGCAGGGGACTTGAAATTTTGTCCGCGATGGAGTATAATAGGAGTGCGGCGGAGCGCATTTATACGAACTTTGTTATAAGTCCGCCGGCGAACATAACGGCTGATACTGCCGCGGATGCCGCCGCCGCAAACGGTGCCGATGCGCCTAGCGCGGCAAGCATGAGGATAGCGGATATTAAAAAATAAGTTGATGGTTTCATAATAATTACCTCCAAACATTTGTTCGTTAAATGTATTATAGCATATTTTTTCGAAAAAATCAAGGGGCTAAATTGTTAGTGTACCATAAACAAGATTCGCTGTAAAAACAAGGGTGAAAAAGGAGCCAATAATTATGATGACGATATTGTATGAGGTCCACAGCGGCCTCTATGTGAACATGACGAATAAATGTCCTTGCGCATGCACATTTTGCCTTAGGCAGGAGAAGGATCACGTCGGAAATTCGAACAGCCTGTGGCTGGACAGGGAGCCGACGGTGGATGAGGTAAAGGCGGAATTTGAGAAATACGATCTTGGCAAGTATAAGGAGATCGTGTTCTGCGGCTACGGAGAGCCGACGGAGAGGCTTTATGATATATTTGAGGTATGCGACTGGCTCAAGAGCAGGGAGTGTCCGCCCATACGCATAAATACGAACGGGATGGCGGATCTGATACACGGGCATTCCACCGCGCCGGAGTTTAAGGACAGGATAGACGTTGTTTCGATCAGCCTTAACACGCCGGACAAGGAGAGGTTTTATGAGCTCACAAGGTGCAAATTCGGCATAGACTCGTTCGATGCGATGCTCAAATTCGCCGGTGAGGTAAAGAACTACGTTGGGAAGGTCGTTCTCACTACGGTAGAAACGACAATAACCAAGGAAGAGGAGGAGCGCTGCGCCGCGATATGCAGTGAGCTCGGCGTGAATTACAGGATAAGACCGTTTGAATAAGGAGGAGAAATGGACAGACTTACAAAGACGGCTTTTGCCATGTGTGAATATATGGCGGGAGACGTGATGAGGATAAATCACTTTATGAAGGTGCACAGCTTTGCAAAGATAATAGGCGAGGCCGAAGGGCTTGACGCAAGGACGCAGGAGATCCTTGAGGCGGCGGCATATGTGCACGATATAGGGATAAAGAACAGTGAGATAAAGTACGGTTCGTCAAGCGGGTACTATCAGCAGATAGAAGGACCGGGCGAGGCGGAAAAGCTGCTTGCGGAATGCGGTTACGATAAGGAGTTCATCGACCGTGTGAAGTATCTCGTATCGCGTCATCACAAGTATGTTAACATAGACGGTCCGGACTGTCAGATACTGATCGAGGCTGATTTTATCGTGAACGTATATGAGGATGAGATAAATAGGGAGACAATTCGCGATATATATGAAAAAATATTCAGGACCGAAAGCGGTAAGGAGATAATGCGCCGGCTTTACGCGGCGGGAGATGGGGAGTGATAAAAATAGAGCTGCTTGATTTTATAAAAAGATCGCCTTCGCCGTACCATGCTGTGAGAAATGTCTGCGTCAGCCTTGACGGCGCCGGATTTAAACGGCTTTACGAGCATGATATATGGGATATAGAAAACGGCGGGAAATACTATGTTGTTCGCGGCGGCTCATCGATCATCGCGTTTTCCGTGCCGCCGGCGCGTTTTTGCGGTATTGCCGTCTGTGCGTCGCATACAGATTCGCCGTCGTTTAAGATAAAGTCCGAGCTTCCGCCCGTAAACGGGCTTGTGCGCCTCAATGTGGAGGGCTACGGCGGTATGGCAAAGGAGAGCTGGTTCGACCGTCCGCTTTCTGCGGCGGGCAGGATCGCAGTAGGTACGGACAAAGGTATCGAATATAAGCTCGTAGACATAGACAGGGATCTCATGATGATCCCAAGTCTGGCGGTACATATGGGTGCTCCGCGTGAGAACGGCAAGGTGAACACGCAGACGGAGCTTTTGCCGGTGCTTTGCACTGAGGAGACGAAAAAAAGCTTTCCAGATCTTCTCTCGGAGTATGCGGGGGTGAGGATCGAGGATATAGAAGGATTTGATATATACCTGTATAACAGGGAAAGCGGAACGGTGTTCGGAGCGGATAATGAGTTTATAGCAAGTCCGAGGATAGATAATCTTGAGAGCGTTTATGCATCGGTAAAGGCTTTTTTAAACTCGGAGGAGAACGGTATGCTCAAGGTGCTTGCCGCGTTCAACAATGAGGAGACGGGTTCGCTTACGCGTCAGGGCGCGGAATCGACGTTTTTCGCGGATACTTTGGATCGGATAAACGAGGCGCTGGGGATATCAAGGAGCGAGTATCTTGCTCTTCTTCCGTCGAGCTTTATAATGTCGGTAGACAATGCCCATGCGGCGCATCCGAATTATATAGGGAAAGCCGATCCGGTCAGCAGACCGAGGCTCAACGGCGGCGTGGTGATAAAATATAACGCGTCCGGGAGATATACGACTGACGCGGTTTCGGCGGCGGTCGTAAAACGCCTTTGCAAAAAAGCGGGAGTTCCGTTTCAGGAGTTCCATAACAGGAGCGACATAGCCGGAGGCTCAACTCTCGGAAATCTGATGAACCGGCATATATCGGTGCATTCCGCGGATATAGGTCTTGCGCAGCTTGCTATGCACTCGGCATATGAGACTGCGGGCGCCAAGGATGTTTTGTACATGGAAAGGTTTCTGACCGAATTTTACGGTACGCGTATCACGTCAGAGAATAACGGTCTTAAATTGATATAAAAAGAAGAACCGGTCTGAAAGGGTCAATTTCAAGCCGGTTCTGTTTTTGATATTCAGCAATCTTTAGGGAATGGACCCCACTATATGAATACAGCAAAATGATAAGGCTACCCTTGGGTAAGAGCCTCAGCATATTTGACATACCCTGTTATCCGCAATAAGAGTATGCCTGCTCTCATCTTCGCTTTGCATCATCCTCTCTTTTGCCGTAGATTGATACACAGAATACTTTAAATACTCTACGGCACTATTAAGCAATGATGCCCATATTACCATTTATCTCCTTTGTATTGTGTGTATCAGCCGTATCCGAGTATTACGGATAGTATAATTATATCATAGCCAAAAAGAAAAATCAATGCGTATAATATTACAATTTAATTACTTTTGTTTCATATATTTTCGTGCATGATAGTAAATATCATATCATCCTGTAAACACCCACCACTTTTCCGAGTATGCGCACGTTATCCGAGATTATCGGTTCCATGGCATCGTTTTCGGGCTGCAGTCTGAAATGCCCGTTCTCCTTATAGAAGGTTTTTACCGTCGCATCGGTTTCGTCTATAAGTGCCACGACTATATCTCCGTTTTCTGCGGTGGGCTGTTTTTCGGCTATTATGTAGTCACCGTCTAAGATTGCCGCTTTTATCATCGATTCGCCGCTGACCTTGAGCATGAATATATCGCGGTTTTTTGCATAGCGTATCGGTATAGGGAATGTGCCCTCAAACTGCTCGACCGCGGTTATTGGTGCTCCGGCGGTGATCTTTCCGTAGACGGGGACATGAATATAATCGCTCTCAGCCTTTTTCGGAGAATCCTTCAGGAGCCGCATACAGCGGTTCTTTGAGCTGCTTTTCTCAATATATCCTGCAGCTTCGAGCTTGTTAAGACGCGCGTGAACCGTTGCGGGCGAACTCAGCCCGACGGACGCGCAGATCTCACGAACCGTTGGCGGATAGCCGTTTTCCTCGATCTGATCCCTGATAAAATCAAGGATCTCATAGTCCTTATCCGTTAAATCAGACAATAAGATCACTCCCCGTGCAAAGTTTCTATCAAACAGTATATCATAAAAACAGCGTAAAGTCAATGTTTTGGTGATTTTGACGTAAAGAAAATTCCAAAAAAGTAGTGCAAAATCCGTTAGTTTATAGTATAATAATAATTGTGCAGAGGCGCGGCGCATAATGCCGTGCCGTGGATACGAAAGGAGAGGATAAAATTGAATAAGGTGGAAGTCAGACAGCAGACGGTCACAATACCCACATATGAACCGGCAGAACCGTGTCTGCATCCGATGTTTCTCGAAAACAGGGTGTATCAGGGCAGCTCGGGCAGAGTTTATCCGCATCCGGTAAGTGAATCGGTTAGTGATGAGAAGCGCGATAAGGAATATACTGCGATTTTTTTGGAGAACGACTACCTCTCCGTTATGATCCTGCCGGAGCTGGGCGGGAAGATACAGAGGATATATGATAAGGTCAGCGGCAGGGATGCCGTGTATTACAATGAGGTCATAAAGCCTGCGCTGATAGGTCTTGCCGGACCGTGGACATCGGGCGGGATCGAATTCAGCTGGCCGCAGAACCATAAGGCATCGGCTTATGACAGGGTGGACTGTAAGATCGAGCAGGGTGAAGGGTATGTGACGGTGTGGTGCGGTGAGATAGAGAACATGACGCATCTTAAGGGGATGGCGGGCTATACTCTCTATGCGGACCGCGCGTATCTTGAGGTGAAGGGCAGGCTTTATAACCCGACCGACCTTCCAAAGACGTTTTCGTGGTGGGCGAATTTTGCAGTGCCGGTCACGGAGGATATGCGTGTTATTTTTCCGCCGGACGTCCATGCGGTAACGGGACACGACAGACGCAATGTATCTAAATTTCCCGTATCGACCGGGAAATATTATAATGAGGATTTCTCCTCGGGAGTCGACATATCAAAGCTTAACAATATAAAGCAGCCTATGTCATACGCTGCATGCCGTTCCGACTATAACTTTTTCGGAAGCTATGACAGCGCTGTCGGGGCGGGCATACTTCATATTGCCGACAGGAACGCGGCGCCGGGAAAGCAGGTATGGACCTGGGGCAGCGGGGATTTCGGTATGGCGTGGGAGCGGAATCTGACGGACGAGAACGGCCCGTATGCCGATCTCATGGCGGGTGTATTCACCGGCAGCAGCGCTGATTTTACACATATAATGCCATATGAGGAAAAGCGGTTCAAGCAGTATTTTGTGCCGTACAGAGAGATTGGAGACGTCAAGATCGCCACAACGGAGCTTTTGGCTAATCTTGAGGTCTGTGAGGGAAAAGCGCATGTGAGGCTTTACGCGCCGAAGGTGACTGAGGTCAGCGTGCTCGTTTCTGGCTCAGCAGCGGTCTCGTATATGAAGGAAACAGCGCTGCTGTCGCCGGATAAGGTGTTTGATACAATGATAGATCTTGATGAGGAAGAGATCGAAACGAGTGTAAGGCTTGTCGTCAAGTCAAAGACCGGGCGGGAAATACTGAGATATTCGCCGGAGCGCGAATTTGAAGGGAAGCTGCCGAGATCGGTGAAGGCAGTGAAGCAGCCTAAGGAAATAGCCTCTATGGAGGAGCTGTATTTTACGGCTATGCATATCGAGCAGTACCGTCATCCGACTCGCCGTCCGGAGGATTATTATCTTGAAGGGCTGAGGCGTGATCCGTACGATTCTAGGATGAACAACGGCTATGGAAAGCTGCTGTACGAAAAGGGACTGTTCGAGGAGGCGGAAAGGCGGTTCCGCACTGCGATCGAGAGGATGACGATGCTGAATCAGGATCCGTACAATTGTGAGCCGTTTTATAACCTAGGACTTTCTCTTAAGATGCAGAAGCGGTACAAAGAGGCGTACGATGCGTTTTACAGATCGGTCTGGGACGGAAAAATGCAGGACCGCGGCTATTATCAGCTTGCCTGCGTTTCGGCAAAGCTTGATGATTTCAAGCTTGCGCTGGAGTTTGTGAACAAGTCGCTTGCAAGAGGAGCGCACAATATGCGTGCGCGTATGCTAAAATGCGCTCTGCTGCGCCGCGCGGGCAGGACAGACGAGGCGATAGAGTTTGCAAAGCAGTCGATCGTGATAGACCCTCTCGATTTCGGCGGACGCTATGAGCTGTTCCGGCTGACGCAGGATTTCAGCGTTATAAACGATCTGACAACACTTATGAGCGGCGATCTGCAGAATTACATAGATCTTTCGATCGGCTATGCCGAGGCGAACCTCTATGCCGACGCGTCTAATGTGCTGGCGCTTATAGCGGAAGCCGGAAAGCCTATGCTGCATTACTATATGGCATATTATGCCGACAGCGATGTCGAGCTTGAGATAGCAAAGGACTGCAGAAAGGATTACACGTTCCCGAACAGGATACAGGAGATACCCGTTCTTCGCTATGCGATAGATCATAATTCCGAGGACTGGTTCTCGAGATATTGTCTTGGAAACCTATATTACGACAAGGGAGTATGGTTCAAGGCGGTAAAGTGCTGGAAAAACGCTCTGAAGATAGATCCGAACAACAGCATGGTGCTGAGGAATCTGGCGGTAGCTACGTACAATAAGCTCAATGACAGCGAAGAGGCGTTGAGGCTGATGAACAGGGCGGCGATGTTCGCGCCGGAGGATTCGAGGATATACTTTGAGCTTGACAGACTGAGAAAGCTCACAAACTATCCTGTAAAAAAGAGGCTCAAGGATATGGCTGACAATATAGAGCTGGTAGAGAGCCGCGACGACCTCATGATAGAATATGTCGCGCTCATGAATATGGGCAAGTATTACAAGCATGCGCTGAAAGCGATAAAGCGGCACCATTTCAGTCCGCGCGAGGGCGCGGAGGGCAGGATCGGTATGCAGTACAAGGAGGCGCACATGGGATGTGCGCGCATCTGTATCGATGACGGTGATTATGAGGGTGCGATCGCGCATTTGAACGAAGCCCTTGTATTCCCCGAAAATCTTGGCGAAGGCAGACTTGAGTGTACCGGTGACAACGATATATATTATCTAATGGGCTGTGCATATGAAAAGACCGACAGGATAACCGCCATAGAATATTTTAAGAAGGCTACCGAGGGAGATCTGAGCCCGGCGCCGGCGGCGAATTACAGTGAGCCGAGACCGGAGCTGTATTTCTACAGAACGATGGCATACCGGAAGCTGGGAGACGAGAAAACAGCGGTAAGCGGCTTTAACACGATGATAAACTATTGCGAGGAGCATATAGACGATACACCGCAGATAGATTATTTTGCGGTAGCTCTGCCGGAATTCGATGTGTTTGACGGCGATCTGGAGCGTGAGAATTACGTTCACTGCTGCTTCGTGGCGGCTTTGGGCTACACCGGAAAGGGCATGAAGGAGAAGGCGGATGAATACATAAGACGCGGGCTTTCCGCGGACTGTGCGCATCAGGGACTTATAGCGCTCCGTGACATGGACGTAAAGCCTCCCAAGGATAAAAAAGAGGATACAACGGTGCTGCGCGCCGCAAAATGGACGGCGAAGGCGTAATGGAAAAGCGGATGCCTTGGGGCGCAAAAAGATGATAAGACGTGAAAAGAGGAGACCGACCCTATAAGGGCCCGGCCTCCTCTTTGACTAAAGCAGGAAAAATATATAGGCAAATCGTTTATCAGTCAACAGACTCGATAAGCGCGTATTTTCCGTCGTTTCTCTTGTATACGACATTCATCTCGTTCGTTTCAACGTTCTTGAATACGAAAAAGCTGTGACCGAGGAGATTCATCTGCAGAATTGCCTCCTCCGCATCCATGGGCTTTAATGAGAATCTCTTTCTCTTTACTATTTCGAACTCGTTCTCGGAGCCTTCCTCGTCATATTTTACGCCCGAGATCATTTCGCTGTCGTTGAGCGATCCCTCGCGGATGCGCTTTGCAAGCCTTGTCTTGTTTTTGCGTATCTGACGCTCGATCACGTCGACGATCTTGTCTATCGCCGCAAGTATCTCTTTATCCGCGACCTCCGCGCGGAATATCATGCCTCCGGCGTTGATCTGCGCCTCTATATAGTCATTGTCCTTGATCGTTCCCAATACCACTCTCGCGGCCGGCTCGTCTTTGAAAAATTTATCAAGCTTGCTGAGTTTCTTTTCAATGTATTCGCGTACATTATCCTTAACTGTATATTTTCTGCCGATGATATTGAACTTCATAAAATTCACTCCTCATATGCTTAATTTCGGAGAATAAATATCCCCTTTATAATTATATACCGTGTTTGAGAAGTTTTAAACAAAATCGTGATAAAAAAGAAAAAAATTATAGCAAGGTATTTACAAACGGCATATATTTGTGCTATAATACAGTGTAGACGAAAACAACACAGCGAAATGCCGCGTTAAGTCGCGGAGATATTTGGTGTTTGCGGTAGGAAAGGAAGTTTTAACAATGGACAAGAAGAATATAGAGTGGGGCGAACTCGGTTTCGGCTATATGGAGACCGATAAGAGGTATGTTGCAACCTATAAAAACGGCGAATGGGACAACGGTCAGCTCATAAGCGATCCGATGATAACCATGAGTGAATGTGCATGTGTGCTTCAGTATGCGCAGACGATATTTGAAGGTCTCAAGGCGTATACGACGGAGGACGGGAGGATAGTCACATTCAGACCTGATCTCAATGCGAAGCGTTTTGCTGATTCGGCAAAGAGAATGGAGATGCCGCCGCTTCCGGAGGAACAGTTTGTAGAATCGATAAAGGAAGTCGTAAAGGCGAACGCGGCTTACGTTCCGCCGTACGGAACGGGCGCGACGCTGTATATAAGACCGTACATGTTTGGTATCAATCCGGTAATAGGAGTCAAGCCTGCCACTGAATTTCAGTACAGAGCTTTCACAACTCCGGTAGGACCGTATTTCAAGGGCGGCGCAAAGCCGATAACTATAAGGGTATCAGATTTCGACCGTGCCGCTCCGCACGGAACGGGAAATATAAAGGCGGGACTCAACTATGCGATGAGTCTTCACGCTATAGTAGAGGCGCATGAGCAGGGTTTTGACGAGAATATGTATCTTGACCCGAAGACGCGTACAAAGGTAGAGGAGACCGGCGGTGCCAATTTCCTGTTTATAACAAAGGACAACAAGGTAGTAACGCCGAAGTCCGACAGCATCCTTCCGTCGGTAACGAGACGCTCGCTTATGTATGTTGCGAAGGAGTATCTCGGACTTGAGACGGAGGAGAGAGAGGTCTATTTTGATGAGCTCGGTGATTTCGCTGAATGCGGTCTTTGCGGTACCGCAGCCGTTATCTCGCCGGTAGGCAAGATAAACGACCACGGCAGGGAGATCTGCCTGCCGAGCGGTATGGACGAGATGGGACCGGTAACGAAGAAGCTTTATGACACACTCACCGGAATACAGATGGGAAGGATCGAAGCCCCTGAGGGCTGGATCTGCGAGATAATGTAATAAGAGGCGGCTTTGCCGCCTCTTATTCGTATCGGATATACGGAGATTATATGAAAAGACTGATCGAATATACCGTAACGGAAGAATACGACGGATGTACCGTTTCGGACATACTCCGGAGCAGACTGCGCATGTCGGGAACGCTTGTGAAGGAATTAAAGGCGCATGATGACGGTATTACCGTGAACGGCTGTCATGCAAGGACTGTAGACCGTGTGAGATCCGGTGATACCGTGCGCGCCGCGATATACGACAGCGCCTCGGATACCGTCGTGCCGAGGTCTATGACGCTTGATATAGTCTATGAGGATGAGGATATACTTGTCGTGAACAAGCCCGGAGGAATGCCCACCCATCCTTCGGCGGGACATCTTGACGACACTCTCGCGAACGGTATAGCCGCGCATTATATCGCAAACGGCGAAGAACACTTGTTCCGCGCGGTGAACAGGCTTGATAAGGATACCTCGGGGCTTATGTGTGTGGCAAAAAATTCATATGCGCATACGCTGCTCATAGACCAGCTGCACGGCGGCGGGATGGAGAGGCGCTATCTTGCTATCGTTACCGGCAGGCTCACGGGTGAAGGGACTGTGGACGCGCCCATAGCGCGCGAGAGCTTTTTGAAGCGCGCAGTGCGCTCCGACGGCAAGCGCGCGGTGACGCATTACAGAGCGAAAGGCGGGGGCAACGGCTGTACGCTCGTTGAGCTTGCTCTCGAGACCGGCAGAACGCATCAGATACGCGTTCACATGGCATACATAGGTCATCCGCTCCTTGGCGACTGGCTTTACGGCACGGAGGATAGGGAGCTGTTTCCGCGGCAGGCGCTGCATTCGCAAAGTCTGAGTCTAACGCATCCGGTCACAGGGCAAAAAATGATCTTTTCATCGGAGCTTCCGGAGGATATGAGCAGCTTTTTGCATAAATAAGCAGATTTATTGAAAACAGGTATTGAATATTGTGCGTGGTTATGATAAAATAACATATGATACATTTTTTGTGAAAGGAGCACGGATAATGGCATATAAGGTATTGAAGAAAGAAATGCTTAATCCAACTGTTTTTTTGATGGAGGTAGAGGCACCTCTGGTTGCGCGCAAGGCTGAACCGGGACAGTTTATTATTCTGAGAATAGACGAGTACGGCGAGCGTGTACCGTTCACAGTTGCGGATTTTGACAGAGAAAAGGGAACGGTGACTATAATAGTTCAGATAGTCGGAAAAACGACACGCGACCTGTCTCAGGTAGAGGCGGGCGATACGATAGCGGATTTTGCGGGACCGCTCGGACATCCGACGCCGCTTGAGGGACTCAAAAAAGTTGCGGTAATAGGCGGCGGACTCGGAACGGCTATAGCATATCCTCAGGCAAAGAAGCTCCATGAGCTCGGCGCGGACGTTACTGTAATAACGGGATTTCGGAACAAGGATCTCGTTATACTCGAGGACGAGCTGAAGGCGATATCAAATAAGCTTATCGTCGCCACAGATGACGGTTCAAACGGGAATCAGGGCTTTGTTACCGATATGCTTCAGAAGGAGATCGACGCGGGCGAAAAATTCGATACGGTGATCGCGATAGGCCCGCTTGTAATGATGAAGTTCGTCTGCAAGCTCACGGAGAAATATGATATACCCACTCTTGTGAGCATGAACCCGGTAATGATAGACGGTACAGGTATGTGCGGCGGCTGCCGTATAATAGTCGGCGGAGAGACGAAGTTCGCATGCGTTGACGGACCGGACTTTGACGGCCATAAGATCGATTGGGACAGCGCAATGAAACGCGGGAAAATGTTTGCCGATTACGAAAAGCGCGCGTGTGAAGAAGGTCACTGCCGTATCGGAAGAACGAACAGAGCCGACTGATTTTTGAAAGGAGTATTTTTGTCATGCCTAATATGAGAATGGATAAAAATCCGATGCCGGAGCAGGCGCCGGACGTGAGAAATAAAAACTTCCTTGAGGTAACTCTCGGATATACGGCCGAGGCTGCTATAGACGAGGCGCAGCGCTGCCTTAACTGCAAAAACAAGCCGTGTATGCAGGGCTGTCCCGTATCGGTAAAGATACCGGAGTTTATAACTCACATGAAGGACGGCGATTTTGAGGGAGCTTATCAGAAAATAAAGGAGACGAACGCTCTTCCGGCGGTATGCGGAAGAGTATGCCCGCAGGAGAAGCAGTGCGAGTCGAAGTGTGTAAGGGGCATAAAGGGCGAGCCGGTGGCTATAGGAAGACTCGAGCGCTTTGCCGCGGATTATCACATGGCAAACGTGGAGGATACTGTGGAGATACCGGAGCCGAACGGCAAGAAGGTCGCAGTGGTAGGCTCGGGACCGTCCGGACTTACGGCAGCGGGAGACCTTGCCAAGATGGGCTACAAGGTGACAGTATATGAGGCGTTTCACACGGCAGGCGGTGTTCTTATGTACGGTATCCCGGAGTTCAGACTGCCGAAAGATATCGTGCAGAAGGAGATAGCAAACCTCAGGGCGCTCGGAGTTGACATAGAGACAGACGTTATAATCGGAAGAACGCTTACCGTTGATGAGCTTTTGAACGATATGGGTTATGATGCCGTATACATAGGCTCGGGAGCAGGACTTCCTAACTTCATGGGGATAGAGGGCGAGAGCTTGAACGGTGTGTATTCGGCAAACGAGTTCCTGACGAGAATAAATCTCATGAAGGGCTATAAGTTCCCGGAATATGATACACCGGTCTATGTAGGAAACAATGTTGCCGTGCTCGGCGGCGGAAACGTTGCAATGGATGCCGCAAGATGCGCAAAGCGTATGGGCGCTGAGAACGTTTATATCATATACAGGCGCGGCAAGGAGGAGCTTCCTGCCCGTGCCGAGGAGATAGAGCATGCCGAGCAGGAGGGCATAGTGTTCAAGCTGCTTCAGAACCCGACAAGGATACTCGGCAACGAGGACGGCTGGGTGACAGGTATGGAGGTTATCCATATGGAGCTTGGCGAGCCCGATGAAAGCGGCAGACGCAGACCTGTTCCGATAGAGGGCAGCGAGGAGATAATAGAGATGGACACCGTAGTGGTGTCCATCGGACAGTCGCCTAATCCGCTGATAAGACAGACCACTGAAGGGCTGGAGACGAACCGCAAGGGATGTATAGTTGCGGACGAGGACGGAAAGACAACCAAGGCGAAGGTATATGCCGGAGGAGACGTGGTGACCGGTGCCGCTACAGTAATACTTGCGATGGGAGCCGGAAAGAAGGCTGCCGAGGCGATAGATAAAGAAATCAACGGTTAAAATAGTATAAACGCACCGCCGCAGGCCTGCGGCGGTGCATATTTTTTTAAGGCGGAGAAATAAATATAAGTGGGCAGGCGTATCCTTACCGGGCCTTTCGCAATGATCAGCAGCGGAAGTGTTGAAGGACAAGAACCTGTGCTGACGGCAGAAACTGAGGGAGTGGAGATATGAGAACGATATTCGCGGCAGACACGTGGCTGCTTTTATGGATACAGGAAAATATGAGGACACCGTGGCTCACGTCAGTTCTCACCCGCATAACGCATCTGGGTGATGCCGGCGTCGTGTGGATATTGCTGTCCGCAGCGCTGCTCATCTTCGTAAAAACACGGCGCAGCGGCATATGTGCCTCTGTTTCCCTCGCTGCCGTCTATGTGGTAAATGATCTTGTGCTCAAGAACATATTTGAAAGACTGCGCCCGTTTGAAGCGTCGGATGCAGTCACCGCGCTTATAGCGCATCCGGGCGGCGCATCGTTTCCGTCCGGACATACCGCCTCTGCCTTTGCCGTTGCAGCGGCGCTCGTGCTGTCACACGCTCCGCGGTACGTTTCTGTATCGGCGTCGGTGCTTGCACTGCTGATCGCGTTCTCGCGCGTGTATCTCGGAGTGCACTATCCGACCGATGTCATCGCCGGAGCCGCAGTAGGGATCGCAGTGGGAGCGATCACGGCATGGGCTGTGAAAAAGGTGAAACATGAAAGCTTTTGATCGTGCAAACTTGGATGCCATTCAATAAAATATTGACACATCAAGCCTCGATATGATATACTATGATCATGGCAGAAAGGTACGGCAGTTATTCTGACACCTGGTAGAATGGAGGTGTCGGAGCATGGATGATATGATAATAATATTGTTCTTGATATTACTTATAATCATTTATATAAAAAAGTAGCCGCCTACTCTGCACAATAGGCGGTCTTGTTATTTAACAAACGGTTTATTGCAGAATAACCGCTAAGGTTATCCTTCTGCTGCCATTCTATCATAACGCATGTGAAATGTCAATAGGTATATCGAAATAATTTATGGAGCTGCTGTTGACAGAGGATAGGAGTGAACGAGTTTGAGCCATATAGTGGATATTTTCACGGAAGCCTTCGGCGCTGGCGGAAATGTCATTGTCGGTATAGTTTTTATCATAACAGCGCTTCTGGGAGTGCTCATAGCGCTCCGCGGAAAGCAGGTCATGATGTGGATAGTCGGCTTCTGCGCCGCGGTCATAGGTATTCTGGGCGGCGCGGCGTTTGGGCTGCTTGTCTTTGACAGCTTTATAATAATGCTCATAACAGCATTTATAGGCGGTACAGCGCTTTTGCTGCTTGTAAGGTTTGTCAAGAGTCTCGGCTGCTTTATCGGTATGGGCGCGCTCGGCTTTTTGATCGCGTTTATAATAACCTCGGAGCTGTACATAGACAGCACAAGGATAACTGAGAGCACCCTTGTGTTCTTTGATCTCATAGCTGGTGTCATAGTTGGTATCCTGGCTGCGATACGATCAGATTTTATCGTTACGGTGATAACCGCAGCCGCAGGAGGGATGATAACGTCTATAAGCGTGCTGGCGCTGTTCGGCGTGTATTTTGCCGACTGGCGAATGTGGCTCATTGCCGCTGCAACTGCCGTTTTCGGAGGTGCGGTGCAGTTTGGGGCATGGCAGCGCGGGAGCGGGAAAAAATCGTAATAGAAAGTGACCGTACCGCATATAATGTATGAGGTACGGTGATCACGGTGCGGGCATCATGTGAGCCCGCTGTTTTTGTTTCGGGGTGATGTGATGTTTCGCGGATATGATCTCAGACAGAGGATAGTTATCGACGTGAATACAGCCGAGCGGCTCGGGACGATCTCGGATGTGGAGATCGGTGAGTCCGATGGCGCCATACGCCAAATAATAATACGCCGCCGCGGCGGCTTCTTTGCAAGGGCGTTCGGCTTCGGAGAGATCTCGGTGCCGTGGAGCGCGATAACGGCTGTAGGAAGGGAATTTGTGCTGGTAAATTCGCTCGTTTTCGGTGAAAACTACTTGAAAAATAAATGATTGTGTGGTATAATACGAGTTGAGAAGCGGGGGATATTGCCTTGCTTGCTATTTACGTATCAAATGCTTCAGACAACGGAAAGGAACGGTTATACCATGAGATGCCCTTATTGCTCATTTACCGAAAGTAAGGTAATCGACTCAAGACCTACGGAAGAAAACAATTCAATAAGACGCAGACGCGAATGCCTCAGATGCGGCAAGAGGTTCACAACATACGAGAAACTCGAATCCATAGCTCTCGTTGTGATAAAAAAGGATGATTCAAGACAGCCCTTTAACAGGAACAAGATTTTGAAGGGGATCATGACAGCGTGTGAAAAGCGCCCGATATCTCTCGCGCAGATGGAACGTATTACGGATGAAATAGAGAGCGAGCTGAGCCAGTCGATGGAGCGCGAGGTGCGTTCCACACGTATAGGGGAGCTTGTGATGAAGAAGCTGAGAAAGCTGGACGAAGTGGCATATGTAAGATTTGCGTCGGTATATAAGCAGTTTGATGACGTAAACACGTTTATGGAGGAGCTTAAAGAACTTATTAATGAAAGGTAAAATAGATCTTCATACCCATTCTGTCAGATCGGATGGAACGCTGACTCCGACCGAGCTCGCCCTGCTTGCAGCAAAGACAGGGCTTTCGGCAGTCGCGCTTACGGATCACGATACGACCGAGGGCACAGCTGAGTTCATAAAGGAATGCGGCAGGCTTGGGATAGAGGGTATCGCGGGAGTGGAGATAGGCGCAAGGTTCAGGCGCGAGCTGCATATAGTCGGTCTTTATGTCGGCGGCACCGAGCTTGAGGACATGCTTTCAAAGCTGCGTGACGGCAGAAGGGAAAGGAATATCCGCATGGCGGAGAAGCTTACAGATGGCGGATACGATATATCAGCAGAGGATATCTGTGACGGCAGGCCAGAGGAGGATATAAAGAATCTCGGCAGGGTGCATATAGCGAACGCGCTCGTGCGCAAGGGATATATAGGCAGCGTAAACGAGGCGTTCGACAGGATGATAGGCAAGGACAAGCCATATTACGTGAGCAGGTTCACACTGTCTCCGGAGGAGTGCGTGGAGCTTATAAAGCGGAGCGGCGGTGTTGCCGTTTGGGCGCATCCGGTATATGCGGTCTCGTCGGAGCAGGAGATGAGAGAGCTTGCGGAACGGTTAATGGCTGCGGGACTTGACGCTATGGAATGCCTTTACAGCCGCTATTCCGAAACGGAGACTGAAATGTGCATGCGTGTTGCCGGTGAGACCGGACTTTTGGTCAGCGGCGGCAGTGATTTTCACGGTGCAAATAAGCCTGATGTCAAGCTTGGCTGCGTGAGCGGAGGGTATGTTCCTTATGAGATACTCGAAAAGCTTAAGGACAGAATAGGGGAATAAAAAGCAGCAGAGCGGTATCGTCTTGATGCCGCTCTGTTTTTAGGAGGCATATATGTATAATAACAGGACTATAGCCGCAGTGTCTACGCCGCCGGGGATCGGAGGCATCTCGGTGATACGCGTGAGCGGCAATGACGCGGTAAGCATTGTTAACCGCGTCTTTAAGGGTGCCGATCTTTCGGCAGTGCCGTCGCATACGGTGCATTACGGTCATATAGTGAGCCGTGAGGGCCGCGTCATAGACGAGGTGCTGGTCACGGTAATGCTGGCGCCGAAAACCTTCACCAGAGAAAATGTTGTCGAGATAGGCGCGCACGGAGGAAGCGCCGTTACCGCGGCTGTCTTGGGAGCTGTCATAGAGGCAGGTGCGTTTCCTGCGGAGCCGGGGGAGTTTACGAAGCGCGCGTTTATGAACGGAAGAATGGACCTTTCTCAGGCAGAGGCTGTAATAGATATGATAAACGCAAAAAATGAGCTTGCCAGAAGAAACGCCGCGGCGCAGCTCGGCGGAAGACTTTCCGATTCGATCAAGAATGTACGCGACTCATTGATACGCCTTTCTGCGCGAATGCAGGTGCTTATAGATTATCCGGACGAGGAGCTTGAGGATATAACCGGAGAGGATATAGAGAGTGAATGCCGGAGCTGCAGGATGCGCATTGAAAAGCTTCTAAGCACGGCAGACAGCGGCAGGATCGTGCGAGAGGGTATAAGGACGGTAATAGCCGGGAAACCTAATGTGGGAAAATCATCGCTCCTAAACAGGCTTTCGGACGAGGAACGTGCCATAGTCACGGATGTGGCGGGAACTACGCGTGACGTTATCGAGGAGAGCGTGAGCGTTAACGGTATACCGCTGCTGCTTTTCGATACGGCGGGCATACGCGATACTGACGATACGGTAGAGAAAATTGGCGTAGAGCGGTCAAAAAGGTATCTCGATGCGGCTGATCTTGTGCTCGTGGTGCTCGATTCGTCAGTGCCGCCGGATGAGAACGATATTGAGGTATTAAAGGCATCGGAAGATAAAAAGAGGATAATACTTATAAATAAGACGGATCTGCAGGGAGCGGCTGCAGGCTATGACTCTGCGTTGTTTGGCTCTTCACCTGCAGTGGAGATAAGCGCCGTTACGGGCGAGGGCATGGACGAGCTGGGAAACGAGATAGAAAGACTTTGCAGACTCGATGAGCTTGACACAGAAAACGGCGCGGTAATAACAAATATGCGCCATAAGGCGGCGCTTGCCGCGGCACGTGACGCGCTTAAAAATGCGGAGAATGCTGCCCGTGCGGGAATGCCTGCGGATATAGTTTCGATAGATATATCGGAGGCGGAGGATCACCTCGGAGAGATAACCGGTGAGACGGTATCGGAATCGGTCGTATCGGAGATATTTGCAAACTTTTGTGTCGGAAAATAAGAATAACGAAATATACTAGGATCTCAATTTGTGAATAATTATTCATCAGGCTGTGAAAAATATACCGGATGCCGGGGAACGGAGGACAAGATGAGGCTTGATAAATTTTTATCGGAATCGACTTCCCTAACGAGGAAGGAGATAAAGAAGCTTATAAAGGACGGAGCCGTTTCCGTAAACGGTTCCGTGGTGAAGGCGCCGGAAACGAAGGTGTCGGAATCGGACGGCATTATGCTTTGCGGGGAGGCTGTGAGCTATAAGAAGCACGTTTATCTTGTGCTCAACAAGCCTGCCGGCTATGTCAGCGCCACGGAGGACAGGAGGTATAAATGCGTTACGGAGCTCGTGCCGGAGAGGTATGCGCACTATGGGGTATTTCCTGTGGGAAGGCTGGATATAGACACAGAGGGGCTCTTGATACTCACAAATGACGGCACGTTTGCGCATAACGTGACGTCGCCGAAAAAGGATGTAAAAAAACGATACTTTGCGAGACTTGACAGACCTGCAAAACAGGAGGATAAGGCGGTATTTGCGGCGGGGATGGAGTTCAAGGATTTCATCGCAAAGCCTGCGGTGCTTGAGATAACGGATGATCCGTGTGAGGTCTATGCAGAGATCTCGGAGGGGAAATATCATCAGGTGAAGAGGATGTTCGAGCGTGTGGGAAAGACGGTATTGTATCTGAAACGTGTCTCTGTCGGAGGGCTTTCGCTGCCGGAGGGCAGCATTCCGGGCGATATATACGAGGCTGACGGGAAAGAACTTGAAAAAACAATCAACATTTGTGGGAAATTGTGAATATCGGTGAAGGATTATGCATTTTTGTGCAATGTATCGCCCAATGTTTTGATGTCGAAGGCTGTTTTTTAATCAAAATGTCAATTGAAGTTTTGTTAGCCATGGTGTATAATTACACTGTAATCGCAAGTAATTATTCGTTGCCGCCGGTGCGGAACGGTAAATATAGAATGCTGAACGTCTCATACGGCGTCAGAGGATTACGAGCGCAATGAGGCGTTTGCGGGGTGTCGCAAACGCTGTTTTTTTCGGACTCAAAGCTTTTTTTGAGGTTCGGAGCCTTTACATAAAACCGCGTTTGGCGGCGTTCGAAAGGAAGATGCAGGATATGGATATCGGTTCGGTAATTACCGAGGAGTTAAATATCGAGGTGTTGTTTACGATCCCGATCTTCGGCGGTATACCCGTTACGGAGACCGTAGTCGTTATGTGGATCATAATGGCGGTGATGATAATCGGAGGCTGGCTCATTACAAGGAATTTTACGGTGGAGAACTGCTCGAAGCGTCAGCTCATCGTGGAGTCGGCTTACACGATGCTCGAAAACTTCTTCAAGGATCTTGTCGGAGAGAAAGGAGCGGTGTTCGTTCCGTATCTGATAATAGTAATAACGTTTATAGGCATATCGAATCTGTTCGGTATTTTCGGAGTGAAGCCTCCCACAAAGGACGTGTCACTCACCGGAGTGCTGGCGCTTATGTCTATAGTGCTTATACAGGTCGCCGGCATACGGGCGAAGGGCGTGAAGGGGTGGCTCAGATCCTTCGGAGCGCCTACAGCCGTGGTACTGCCGATAAACATACTTGAGCTCGGTATAAAGCCGCTTTCGCTCTGTATGCGACTTTTCGGAAACGTGCTTGGTGCGTTCGTTATAATGAAGCTTATAGAAGCTGTTGTGCCGGTTGTGATACCGCCGGTGTTCAGTCTGTATTTCGATCTGTTTGACGGATGCATACAGGCTTATGTATTTACGTTTCTTACAGCACTGTACATACAGGAGGCTGTGGAATAAATTATTAAAACAGCGCACACAGAGCCGCATGTGTCGGTGTATGGACGCGCAATATAAAACGATAAGGAGTGTTTTATCATGGAATCATTTTTGACAATCATAGCGGCGGCCCTCGCGGTGGCACTGCCCTGTATGGGTGCCGGAATAGGTATAGGAAAAGCGGCGGCAAGCGCGGTTGAAGCTATAGCACGTCAGCCCGAGGCAGACTCTAAGGTAACAAAGAACCTTCTTCTCGGATGCGCGCTCGCAGAGGCGACTGCGATCTACGGCTTCGTTATAGCTCTTATCATACTTTTGATAAAGTAATAATTAGGTTGTTTTTACACCGGAAGGAGGACGAACGGGTATGCTTAATATTATCCCTTGGGATGTTGTTTTTATTCTGATAAACCTGATCGTTCTGTATGTCATAATGCGAATAGTGCTTGTAAAGCCTATAAAAAGTGTTATTGAGAAGCGTGAATCGATCATAAAATCCGGACTTAAAAATGCCGCCGAATCCGAGGCGAGCGCTAAGGCGCTTGAGGAGGAGTGGCATGAGAAGATCGGTACGGCAAAGGAGAAGTCCGAGGAGATGATCGAAAAGGCCAAGGCGGACGCGCAGAGCGAATACGATAAGCTCGTAGCCGAGGCGAATACCGAGGCGGCTCGCATAGTAAGCGATGCGCGCAGAAGCATGGAGGAAGAAAAGAGGAATACCATGCAGGGAATCCGCTCCGAGGTTGCAGGGCTTGCGATAGACACGGCCAGAAAGGTTCTCGAAAACAGTGATCTTTCAGGCATTGACAATTCGCTTTATGATAAGTTTTTAACGGAAACGGGTGACGGAAATGACACAGACGGCAAATAATTACGCAAAGGCTTTATTTGAGCTGGGGATTTCCGCGGGCGATCTCAGCGAGGTGAAGGACATATTTGAAAGCTGTCCTGAGCTTGGTGAGGCGCTCAGAGACCCGTCCGTTGCGGCGGCCGCAAAGCATAATGTAATTGACAGAGTGTTCCCTGAAAGTACCGTAAACTTTTTAAAGCTTCTTACGGATAACGGAAGAACTGAGCTTATCGGTGAGATAATTGAGGCGTATGAAATGCTTGTCTCAGACTCCGAGAAGGTGCTCAGGGCGGAGCTCATATACTGCACTCCGCCGACGGAGGAGCAGCTCGAGGGGATCAAACGGAAGATCGCAAAGCTTTGGGGCGGAACCAAAACAGATTTGAAGCTCACCCGGGATACCGATATCATCGGCGGGTTCATAATAAGGTCCGGCGATGAGGAGATCGACTGCAGCATAAGGGGTCGTTTGGCGGGATTGAGTCAGAAATTAATTCGGAGGTGAGCGATTTGAGTTCTATCAGTTCGGAACAGATAGTAGCTATTCTCAAAAGTGAAATAGAAAATTATGAGGTTGAAAAGAAAAACCGTGAGGTGGGTACCGTAACATATGTGGGAGACGGTATCGCGAACATCTACGGTATCGACCATGCCATGTACGGTGAGATCGTGGTATTCGAAAACGGCGTAAAGGGCATGGTACAGGATATAAGAAGAAATGAGATCGGCTGTATCCTCTTTGACCTTGAGGGCACCATAAAGGAAGGCAGCAAGGTGACAAGGACGGAGAAGATGGCGGGTATACCGGTGGGCGATAAATTCATCGGCAGAGTAATAAACCCGCTGGGCGATCCGATAGACGGACGCGGCGATATAGAAGCGGACGATTATTATCCGATCGAAAGGTCGGCTCCGGGAATCGTCGACCGTCAGTCGGTAAACGAGCCGCTCGAAACGGGAATACTTTCGATCGACTCGATGTTCCCGATAGGAAGAGGGCAGCGAGAGCTTATAATCGGTGACAGACAGACGGGGAAAACGTCCATCGCTGTCGATGCGGTACTGAACCAGAAGGGTAAGGACGTTATCTGTATATACGTCGCGATCGGTCAGAAGGCTTCTACGGTCGCGAAGCTTGTCGGCACACTGAAAACCCACGGTGCGCTGGATTATTCGATAGTAGTGACCGCGTCGGCGAGTGAGCCGTCGCCCGTGCAGTACATTTCGCCTTACGCCGGAACGGCGCTTGCGGAATATTTCATGCACAAAGGCAAGGATGTGCTCATAGTTTATGACGATCTTTCGAAGCATGCTGTTGCGTATCGCGAGCTGTCTTTGCTTCTGGAGCGTTCACCGGGACGTGAGGCGTATCCGGGTGACGTGTTCTATCTTCATTCGAGATTGCTCGAGCGTTCGAGTAAATTAAGCGATAAGCTCGGCGGCGGTTCCATAACGGCACTGCCGATAATTGAGACGCAGGCGGGAGACGTTTCGGCATACATACCGACAAACGTCATCTCGATAACAGACGGACAGATATTCCTTGAGAGCGGACTTTTCTTCTCGGGCATGCGTCCTGCGGTAAATGTCGGACTTTCTGTATCGCGTGTCGGCGGAGCTGCTCAGACAAAAGCGATGAAAAAGGCATCGGGAAGCATAAGAATAGACCTTGCGCAGTACCGTGAGATGGAGATTTTTACCCAGTTTGCATCGGATCTTGACGAGAGCACACAGAACCAGCTCAAATACGGAAAGTCGCTCATGGAGCTCTTGAAGCAGCCGCTGTGCCATCCGATGAGCATGGCGCATCAGGTAATAACGCTTGTTGCGGCTACGGAAAAGATGTTTATGAATGTCAAGACCGAAAATGTCAAGAGAGCTCAGGAAAGTATGCTCGAATTTTTTGACAGAGAAAAGCCGGAGATCATAAAGGAGCTTGAGGAAAAGAAGGTATTGAGCGACGAGCTGCACGCTTCGATAACGGAGGCGGCAAAGGAGTTCTTTGCGAACCGTCCGATAACCGTATGATTTGAGGGTGTTTGTCTATGGCTAATTTGAGCGAAATACAGGAAAGAATAAACAGCATAAAGGATACGATGAAGATCACCAATGCCATGTATATGATCTCGACGAATAAGCTCAGAAGGGCTAAGCAGGCATTGGAAAATACTGAGCCGTATTTTAACAAGCTTGATGACATCATTGCAAGTGTGCTCACACATGCGCCGCACATCTCGCATGTCATATTCGGAAATCTTGCAAATCTTCCGCAGGAGAAGCGAAGAAAAGGATTTGTGGTGATAACCGCAGACAAAGGAATGGCGGGAGCGTATAACCATAATGTTTTAAAGCTGGCTGAAAACATAATAAAGCAGCCGCGAAGGACATATGAGCTCTACGTTATAGGTCAGGTCGGAGAAAACTACTTCAGGAGAAGAAGCTATTGTATCGACGAGACCTTCCACTATACGGCACAGAACCCGTCTTTGAGCAGAGCGAGAAAGATAGGCGAGAGGCTCATAGATAAGTATATGGACAATGAGCTCGATGAAGTGTATATCGTATACACAAGAATGGTGAGTCCTACAGTAATGGAGCCTGTGGTAACAAGGATACTGCCGCTTTCGCGCGATGATTACAGCGCGGACGGCGAGTATGCAACGGTACCGATGTTTCCGTCACCGGAGGCGGTGCTTTCGAGTGTGGCGCCGATATGCGTTACGGGATATATATACAGTGCTCTTGTGGAATCGTACTGCTGTGAGCAGAATTCGCGAGTGAACGCGATGCAGGCGGCGACCGATGCAGGTTCGGAGATGCTGCACGATCTTTCCGTGCAATTTAACCGTGTCCGTCAGGCGAAGATAACTCAGGAGATAACCGAGGTCGTCGGCGGAGCGAAGGCGTTGAAGCGCAAATCAAAATAAGAAATTACATCTTTGTTCCGGCGCAGTGCGGCGGAGCTATGGAGGAGAGGAGGATTCCTCATAAATGAATAAAGGTAAAATAGTACAGATCATGGGTCCTGTTGTGGACGTTGAATTTGCCGAGGGTGAGCTGCCGAAGATAAAGGATGCGCTGGAGGTAAACGTTGACGGCGAAAAGAGGGTCATGGAGGTCGCACAGCTCACCGGAAACAATGTTGCGAGATGCATCATGCTCGCTTCGAGTGACGGTATGTACCGTGATATGGAGGTGACTGCGACCGGTGACGGAATCAAGGTCCCCGTCGGTGAGAAGACCCTGGGCAGACTCTTTAATGTTCTGGGTGACTGTATAGACGGAGGAGATCAGCTAGACGGAGAGAAATGGCTCATTCACCGTAAGCCGCCGAAGTTCGAGGATCAGAGCCCTGTAGTCGAGATCCTTGAGACCGGTATAAAGGTCATCGACCTGCTTGCTCCGTATGCAAAGGGCGGAAAGGTCGGATTGTTCGGCGGTGCCGGAGTCGGCAAGACGGTTCTGATACAGGAGCTCATAAGCAATATAGCTACCGAGCACGGCGGATATTCGATATTCACCGGTGTAGGTGAGCGTTCGAGAGAGGGTAACGATTTGTGGACCGAGATGGGCGAGTCGGGTGTACTCAAAAAGACGGCGCTCGTGTTCGGACAGATGAACGAGCCGCCCGGCGCGCGTATGCGCGTACCTGAGACGGGTCTTACGATGGCAGAGTATTTCCGTGACGTTGCACATCAGGATGTACTTCTGTTCATAGACAACATATTCCGTTTCACGCAGGCGGGTTCGGAGGTATCTGCGCTTCTGGGAAGAATGCCTTCGGCGGTCGGTTATCAGCCGACGCTTGCGACCGAGATGGGACAGCTGCAGGAGCGAATCGCATCGACGAAAAACGGATCGGTAACATCTGTTCAGGCAGTATACGTGCCTGCCGACGACCTTACCGACCCTGCGCCCGCGACGACTTTCGCGCATCTTGACGCGACGACAGTGCTGTCGAGAAAGATCGTTGAGCAGGGTATATACCCGGCGGTAGATCCGCTTGAATCGAACTCGAGAATACTCGAGGCAGACGTGGTAGGCGAGGAGCATTACAACGTTGCGAGAAAGGTACAGGAGATACTTCAGAAGTATAAGGAGCTTCAGGATATAATCTCGATCCTTGGTATGGAGGAGCTTTCCGAAGACGATAAGGTAACGGTATACAGAGCGAGAAAGATCCAGAGATTCCTTTCGCAGCCGTTCCATGTTGCCGAGACCTTTACCGGAGTCCCGGGAAAGTACGTGCCGTTAAAGGATACGATCCGAGGCTTCAAGGCGATCATAGACGGAGAAATGGACGATTATCCCGAGAATGCATTCTTTAACGTTGGAACGATAGAGGACGTTATCCAAAAGGCAAAAACGCTGTGATCCGGAGGTAAGGATATATGGCGAAGAAGTTCAATCTGAAAATATATGCCACGGATAAGGTGGTTTTTGACGGCGAGTGTGAGTCACTGGTCCTTCCGGCGACCGACGGTGAGTATGCTATACTTGCAAATCACGAGGATCTCTTGGTAGCTCTCGTGCTCGGCGAGACGCGTTTTGCCGTTGACGGTGAAACGAAGGTATTCTTTACAGGGCTCGGATTTGCATATGTTGAAAACAATAGTGTAGTGGTATTCGTGGATACTGCGGAGCGACCGGAGGAGATAGACCTAAGGCGTGCGGAGGAAGCGAAGGAGCGGGCGGAGGAAAAGCTGCGTCAGGAGACGAGCAGGCAGGAGTATTATCATACGCAGGCGTCGCTTGCCCGCGCAATGTCAAGAATGAAGGAAGCCGCAAGACACAGGCGTGGTTTCTGAGAATAAAAAAGAGGGAGCGTACACCGCACGGCGCGGTTGTGGCTTCCTCTTTTTGATTACTTTAATAGCATATTGTGTTCCTGAGCGCATACATTACTTTTGCCGTCCAACACCTTTCTGATCTCATTTAATATCTTCTTGGATGAAAACCGCATATTTGTTGACGCTGCCTCTTGCAAGCCTCCCCTGAAAGGGGAGGGGAACCGCCGAACGGCGGTGGAGGGGTTTTGCGGTATGAACTGTAGTGAAAATGCGGAACCCTTCAGTCAGCTTCGCTGACGGGACATCGCCATGCAAGCTGTCGAGTCCGATCCCATTTCAGGGGAGCCTTGGCCGTGTTGCCACTACATGTTCATAAACAATTCACTCATTCAAACGCCGTGTACATGGAATTTCGTGCAGCTCTTTATACAGCATCATCGAATTCTCAGTCTATCTCCACATCATCGATCGACGATTCAAGTATTATATTTATCAGTTCATTCCGAGAGCGGTTGCTCTCCTGTGCCAGCTGATCGATCTTTTCCAATACGCCCTCTTTCATTCTGACGGAGATAGTTTTGTACCCGTCATCGCCTCGTTTTTTTATTTTGATAGGTTTGTTAGCCATTATTATCGCCTCCATAATAGTATTATACTTTAATGTGAAGATAAAATAT
>DVNB01000027.1 GCA_018714695.1 Candidatus Ornithomonoglobus merdipullorum
GTATCTAACTGGCTGTCATCACCGTTATAGTTATACGCTGTTATTTTTACGGATGCAGCTCCTTCAGTGACACCGGTTACTACAACAGAGCTGTATGCCTGCGCAAATTCGCAGGTTATGCGATCAGCTCCATTTGTCACCTCTGTGTCAACTCTATCATACTGTATAACGGTTGCTATAGAGATCGATTCGCCAACCTCAAGCGTAAGATTATCGCCTTGCGGTGTTATGATAGGTGTATACCTATTGTCTTGTGTTATAACAAGATTTGATATTGTGGTTGATGCGATAACATTATTACGATTTTTATGCACACTGCTATGTATATAAGATAAACTATTTATATTGGAATTAATCGTAATTGTTTCGTTATAAATACTCGAATTATTGTTACTCACTGAAATTTTTGCGATATGTGTAGATAGATCTAATTCCACGTTTATTGTTAATTGGGGAGTTGTTACAGCATTCTCATTAATATTACAATTGTTGCTGGTAAGTATTTTGATATTATTAATCCATACACCATATGTGCTACCATCTGTAGTAGTACCGTCAGCACCTGCCTTTATCTCTAAAGCGTTGATCCCATTTTGTTTGTCCATAATTGAAAAAACGTTGTACGTATCGGTGCCTTGGAAACCGTTAAGAAGGGTTGTCATTTCGATATCGAATGATATGTTAATTTCATTATTTGTTGAAGGCTCGAAAGAAACACCAGCAGTTCGGTCACCGCCTTCTGTTGTACTATGAGTCAATGAAGTTATCAAATTGTCTTGAACATTAGTTGAAATGGAAGAAGTACCATTTCCTGTAATCGTCCAGTTCGACTTGTTCGCATCATCATCCGTAGCATTCGCATTGATATCTGTTGACAAATTATACAATTCCCTCGTTGGTGATGCTTCACCTTGCTGGTATAATACAGCATTGGAGAATGTTATAATATTACTGCCGCGCCCAGACCTGATATAGAATCCAAGAGCGGTACTCATTTCTTCATTATAAAAGCCTATATCACGATAAGAAGTTTCAAATGAAGCATAACCGTTGTCATCTACGGTATATATGTCAAGGTCTGTGTCCTTTGTCTGAAAATTCATTACTGCGTGTATTCTGAAAGTAGCAGTGGATATTTTGTTATTGGCGACAGTGTAATTTGTATATTGGGTTATGTTGATAGGGGAGCTTTCGCTTCCGTCATATATGTAAACACCCTTTTCGTCACTGTCCACTACGATGCGTAGAATTGAATTGGGATTTTCGTTTCCGGTCCGATCAATTTTTGCGCCGACAACATCAAAAGAGCAATCTTTTTCTATCTCGGAAAATTTAATATCAAAAGTAGCTTCCAATGTATTGCCTTTCGGAATTTCAGGTGCATTATCCACATATCTTGCGAGTGAAGCATATCCGCTATGCGCGTGATCAAATATTAATTTGGAGTCTTCGATTTTAACCTCGGCAATGTTGTCTCTGCTCAATATCCAATCGGATGCATTATCTATATCAAGATCATAATATGCTTCTCTGTTGGGAATAGGCTGCACGGTAGAGCCGTCAGTTACCTGTGAATACTTAGCTTGACTGCTGTACATCGGAATAATGGACGTTATAACCGTAACAGCAGTTAAAAAACTTAAAAATCTTTTACGTATCAATTTGCATCATCCTCTCTCTCTAAATAAAATTGATTTGGTATAAATAAAACTGATCCGGCATAAAGCCATGAATTGGTTACATGCCCTCCTTTCCTTGCCGCGACTGTCCGCGCCTCTCACGGGCGGCGGCGGATGAATTTTTTGAGAACGGAGCCGTTGACGCTCCGCCCGGTAAGATCGGGATCCTGCCTTGCCCGGTACGGCTGTGAAACGAAAAACCTTTAAAATAAATGTAAGATGAACCGGTAAATGTAAGAACTGCCGTAAATGCCGTAAATATTGAAGCTGCCTGACCTTGATGCTAAGACGGTTATGAAAAGGCGTGTTCCCGGATCCTAAAATGATTCCCTTTCCTGAACAACTACCTTATTATACTTTTTTTGTAGCGATTTGTCAATAGCTTTTTACGATTTTAACGATATTTTATATAAAAAGCACTGCTGTTTTGCATATATGCACAAGAATGATGTAATATTGCTGACAAGGTTCTCAAAATATTTCATATAATACTTGCAAAACGCTCCCTTATATGATAAAATAATAACATAGATCAATGTCCTGCCATGCGCGGAGGGAGCGGACGGCAGGGATACGGACCGAAAGGAGAATAAATATGGTTTGGTTTTTTATTGTACTGGTGATCATTATACTGATAGTCGCGATAGCGAACATCAAGATCGTGCCGCAGGCGCATGCGTATATCGTCGAGCGTCTTGGCGGGTATTATTCGACGTGGTCGGTGGGACTTCATATCAAGATCCCGTTTATTGACAGGATCGTGTCAAAGGTGAGTCTCAAGGAGCACGTGGTGGATTTTCCGCCGCAGCCGGTCATCACAAAGGACAACGTAACGATGCAGATCGATACGGTCGTGTATTATCAGATAACCGATCCGAAGCTGTACACCTACGGCGTTGAGCGGCCGATGATGGCGATCGAGAATCTTACGGCAACGACGCTGCGAAACATCATAGGCGATCTGGAGCTTGACGAGACGCTTACCTCGCGCGACACGGTAAACACCAAGATGCGCGCGATACTCGACGAGGCTACCGATCCTTGGGGTATCAAGATAAACAGAGTGGAGCTTAAGAACATCATGCCTCCGGCTGAGATACAGGATGCTATGGAGCGTCAGATGAAGGCGGAGCGCGAGAGGCGCGAGGCGATACTGAAGGCTGAGGGTGAAAAGAAATCTGCGATACTCCAGGCGGAGGGCGACAAGGAGTCGGCGATACTGCGTGCCGAGGCGAAAAAGGAGGCTGCGATCCGCGAGGCTGAGGGTAAGGCTCAGGCGATCATAAGGGTCCAGCAGGCGGTCGCTGAGGGAATAAGGCTTATAAACGAGTCCGACCCGAAGCAGGGGTATCTGACCATAAAATCGCTTGAAAGTCTGAACGCGCTTGCCGACGGCAAGGCGACGAAGATAATCGTTCCGTCGGAGATACAGGGGCTCGCGGGACTTGCGACATCGATAAAGGAAATAATAACGGATGAAAAAGAGGCGTAAGTCTCTTTTTTCATTGCGCCAATATTTGAAAAATATTGCGGACCATGGTTTATTTTTCGAAAAAATCGTACCTGATGTTGAAAAAAGCGCGGAAATGTGCTATTATCAAAGCTGAAAGGAATGATAGAAATGCTTATAGATTTTCACACACATATGTTCCCTGAGGCTATCGCGAAGCGCGCGCTCGGCGGGATCATAGAGAAGACGAAGGAGATCTACGATATAGATCAGGATACGAGCTTTGACGGGACGCTTGCGGGACTGAGAGCGTCTATGGACGTTACGGGCGTCGGTCTCTCGGTCGTTCTGCCTATAGCCACAAAGCCGGGACAGCACGTCACTATAAACAGATACGCGGAAGAGGCGAGGGGAGACGGAGTGGTTTCGTTCGCGTCGGTACACCCGTATGACGAGGCGCCGGATGAGATATTGAAGGACATCGCGCGCCGCGGTTTTATCGGGATAAAGCTGCACCCGGATTACCAGAACGTGTTCGCGGACGATCCGCGGTTTATATCGGTCGTAAAAAAGGCGCAGGAGCTGGGGCTGTATGTCGTGATCCATTCGGGAGAGGATCTGGGTATGCGTCCGCCGTTTCACTGCACGGCGGCGCAGCTTAAGACGCTTGTCTCACATACGGACGAGACACTGCTCATAGCCGCGCATATGGGCGGCTTTAACATATGGGACGATATCTTAAACGGATTCACCGGCACAAGGATGTATTTTGACACCGCGGTCGTGAGCCGGTATATAGACAAGGAGACGTACAGGCGGATAATCGACAGGCACGGAGCGGATAAGATACTGTTCGGCTCGGACGCGCCGTGGGAGGATCCGCGCGACACGTACGCGTTTTTGACAGACGCAGGGCTTTCATCGGAGGAAATTGAGCTTATAAAGCACAAAAACGCCGAGAAGATACTCGGCGATGCGGTCGATAGGTATAAAAGGGCTGAAACTTAACGGTTTAAAAGCAAATCGCACCGTCCTGCGCAGCCTCGTCCCCCTTGCCCAAATCCGACAAGTCGGATTTGGGCAAGGGGGAAGCTGCCTTCGGCGGCAGGGGGAAGCCGCCTTCGGCGGCAGGGGGTCCGAGCGCCGTTTTAAGTCAAAGCTCGAATATACGCACCGTTATGCGAAATATATCGCCATAGACAGTTGCGGTACCATAGTGCACCGGACCCCTCGAACTCCGGCTTACGCCCGAGTTCGTTCCCCTTGCCCGAATTTTCGCCGCAGTATGCGGCAAAATTCGGAGGGGAACAAGATGCAGAGCATAACGGCATACATAGCTTAAGTTAATGACATTGATATCATCCGCCCGAATGTACGTCAGAAACAACGCGCACTACGGCGGAAGTTATTATCGCCTGATAGAATTCAGTATTTTTAAACTCACTTGCTGTCGCGCTCCTCAAGCACGGTCTTTTCGAATTCCTTTGCCGCGGCGCTCAATGAATTCTCCGTGTTTTTGAGGATGCATATATAGCGTTTCGGGATAGGATCGTCAAACTTCACCTCTTGTATCTCGCCTGCTTCTATCGCGGGTCTTGCGATTATGTCCGGCAGGAATCCTAAACCGAGGTTATTCTTTACCATCATCAGAAGCTGATCTGTCGTTGCAGCCTCCATATCCGGAGAGAGAACGAGATCCTCCTTTGAAAACAGCTTATTATAGAACTCAAAAGTCTTTGTGTCGCGTCCGAGGCATATGAACTGATATGACTGCAGATCCTCAAATCTGAGCCTTTTGTATTTCATATCCGAATATTCGGGTCCGCATACCAGAAGCTCGCTGAACGTTTTTATCCTCGTCTCCTGCAAGGGCTTTGCCGAACCCGTCGGTGACGTAACGATCGCAAGATCGGCTATGCCGCTGTGCAGAGATGATATAGCCTGCGGCGTTGAAAAGTTCAGTATGCGTATTTTTATGCCGGGGTATGCCGTGGTGAATTTGTGCAGCACCTTAAGGAGCAGTCCGTGCAGAGCCGTCTCGCTGACGCTCACCGTTATCGTTCCGCTCTCAAGCCCCTTGCCGGCGCTTATCTCCTCCTCGCCGAGCTGCAGCTCCTTTGCCGCCGCGTTGACGTGCACAAGCAGCTTTTCGCCCTCCGGTGTGAGCGTGGCGCCCTTGTTCGTGCGCACGAAGAGCTCGCAGCCGAGCTCCGTTTCAAGATTCGTTATTATCCTCGTTATATTAGATTGATTTTCCATCAGCACATTGGCGGCCTGTGTAAAGCTGCCGTATTTGGCAACATAATAAAAAATCCTGTAATAGTCGTAATTGATGAACATCTCTATCCCTCCATATAGCCGCATTTTATTGCAATTTTAACAGCTATCTATTCTATTATAAGAGAAAAAAGTCGAATTGTCAATACAAATATACGAATTTTCCCGCTATCAGCCGCTGCGGAACTTGTCGGGTGAGACTCCGACATAGCGCTTGAAGGCGCGGTAGAACGTGCTGTAATCATTGAACCCGCACCGTTCATACACCTCGGTCGCGGGCGTTCCATTCATTATCATGTTTTTTGCAAGTACGATCCGTTTCATATTCACATAAAGCATCACGGAAACCCCGGTATGGCGCTTGAACAGCCTTCCTACATATGATCTGTCCATGTACATATACTCGGCAATGTCGGAAAGATCGATATGCGAGGTGTAATTTTTGTCGATATATCCAAGTATCCTGCGAACATTGGCATTTGCGGGCGCTCCGGCGCTGCTTAACTCTCCGCTCGTTACCGCGGCGTGCAGACGCGCGAGTGCCTCTATCGCATATGCCAGCATCAGTGAGGGCGTCTCGGGTATTTCCGGATCGGTACATTCCTCAAGCCTGCGGAATACGTTATCGAGCCCGTAACGGCTCACCGCCGCGGCGGGGATGCAGTTCATTTTCCCCGGCTCCTTTTTGCTCAGATCGGGTATCAAATCCTTTACCGGTTCGATGAGCGCGGGATAAATGTGAAAGAACTGCCGTTCGTACCGGCACGGTTCCGGGAAGCTGAACGAATGCATCTCGTAGGGAAGTGTAAAGACCATGTCTCCCTCGCCGAGCATATAGTCGGTGCCCTCAACGTTATAAAGCATCCTGCCCGCGTTGAGATACAGGATCTCGTAAAACGGGTGTATCTGTGAATCGAATGTGTAGCCGTCCGAATGCATCATGCTGTAGGCGTATTTTCCTTTGTCGCTGTGTCTGATTATCTTATCGTTCATATCGCCGCTCCTTTACGCTTTTTTATATCATACCACAAAAAGTCGACAAATGCAATATCAGAGTATATCCCTGCTATGGATTTTCCGAGCCGTCAATGATAAAATACAGTTAATGAAAGGGTTTCGCGATCACCTGTTGATTTCAAGAAAAGGAGTGAGCAGAGCTATGAATAAGACTGCAAAAAGATTTATGTCGTTATTGATGGCAGCATCCGTGGCGGGCACGGTATTTCCGTTCACCGTGTTTGCCGGGGACGATGAGACGGATGTTATGTCGGAAACGGATGTCTACACCTGTGACTTTACACAGCTTGTAAAGGACGGCGCCGATACGTATTACGGTACGGCGGAGGATATAATAGAGCTGGATGAGTACACGACGGCGTATCTCACATATGAGGGAACCTATGTGGACGCGGACGGAAAGGTGTATATCAAGGATGACAGTCCGTGCAACGGGGACGGGAAATATGAGAACGGATCATATATCTCATTTACCGCGCCGTCTGACGGGTCAGTGACCGTATCGGGCGCGGATATAAGCCTGTTCTATGGCAGTACATATTCGGGAAGCTACGGAAGCAATTTGACATTTGACGCCGAAGGCGGAAGCACATATGTATTTGCGTACAGAAAAGGCAGCACATATATAGATACATTGACGTTCACGCCGTCCGCGGACGAGCCGGATCCGGAGCCTGAGCCGCCTTCGGGTGACGATGCCTATGTATCGCCGTCAACGACGTGGGATTTTGAGACGGAGCCCTCGGGAGGCGAAAACGCGCCCGCCCTCGGCGGAAACGCGCAGTGGAGCGATGGAGAGATAGTATTTCCGGCTGATACGCGCGACAGCGGCACACTGAGCCTGAGCTTTGCCGAGCCGGTCAGAAATAATGTATCGGTGGAGATGGATATCATAGGGCATGACAGAACTCTTGGGAATCAGTACATAACCTTTTCCGTAAGCAACAGTGAGGAAACTGTTGCGGAGCTGCATGTGCATCCGTATTCCGATAACGGCGATGAATACAGTGCGAGGGGACTCACGGTGTGCGGCACGCAGACGGCGTCCGGCGATGACGTGCGCGCAGCATGGACAGGTACCGGTACAACGCATGTGAAGGCGGATATAGACTACTACGCAAGAAAGCTTACGGTAACGGTCGGCGATACGCCGTTCGAAGCGGATATACCGGAGGGGACCGTAACGGATGTAACGAATATAGCAATTACCGTATCCCGTTCCGGATCGACTGTGGCAAGCAGATATATTTCGGCGGATAATCTGACGGTATCTGAATTCGAGTCCACGGGTGAACAGGCTCCGTCGACTGTGGCTGAGGGATATTCCGAGGAGACGATAGCGGGCTATCCCTGCCGCGTAAAGGTGCAGGACGGCGCTCCGGCGGTGATATATCTTTCAAGCGAGCTGAGATACGGCAGCGACAACGTTTCGCAGCTCTATGACGCGAAATACATATTTGACAAGCTGGGAGAAAGAGCGACGCTTGCGGCGCCTCAGACTGAAGATGGTTTTACGGATGTATCGCAGCTTGTAAGCGAGGTGCGTGATATGTACAACGCTCCGTCGGTAACAGTGATAGGTCAATCGGAGAGCACTGATGCCGCGCTTTCGAGCGGCGCCGACAGGATCGTGACGATAGCGGGAAGCGGCAGCGCCATCCCGTCCGGTGATGTGTGGGCATTTGCGGGCTGCAATGATGAGACAACACCCGTTTCGGATGTAAAGACGATGGTAAATTCCCTGCAGCTTGCGGGCGTAGACACGCGCTATACTGAGTATCCGTTCGGCGGGCACAAGCTTGCGGAGACGGCGGCAAACGAGGAAGGACTTGACGAATGGATAATAAACGGCGCGGAGGACAGCAGGGTCGTTGATCTCGTGCTGTTCTCGGGTCAGTCAAACATGGCGGGCAGAGGCGACTATGACGAGGCGACAGTATGCGCCGCGGGCGAAGGCTATGAATACCACGCGGTAACGGAGCCGGGCGTGCTCTCTTCCGTAACGGAGCCGTTCGGCAAATACGAGAACAACGACGCGATAAACGACAACAGCGGACAGGGCGTTGACAGGCGCTCGGGAGACATGGTATCATCTGTCATGAGCGCGTACTATGACAAGACAGGCGTCCCGATGGTCGGCGTTCAGGCGTCGCGCGGCGGACAGGATACAACTTATTTCATCAACAATATGGGTGAAATGCAGAGCCGTTTCAACGAGGCGGCTGATTATCTCGAAAATGCAGGCTACACTATAAGGAAAAAGCTGCTTGTATGGTGCCAGGGCGAGGCGGACGCCGATAAGGGAAGATCGGACGAGACGTATAAGTCAAACACACTTTCGATCTTTGAGGATCTGCGTGACGGCTGCGGCATAGAGGATATGTTCATCGTGCGTACAGGTCACTACAATATATATTACGGCGGTGAGACGCCCTCGGAGGATGATCTTGCAAAGGATGCGGAATATCTGCGCATAAGCAATGCGCAGCAGGCGCTTGCGGACGAGAATGATAACATTTACATAGCGGCGTCGCTGTACAGTGACGAATATCTTTCCGAGATGCGCGATCAGTACCACTATTATCAGAGCGTGTACAACAGCGTGGGCAAAACGGCGGGCGAGACTATTGCGGAGGTATACGAAAACGAGCCTGTCCCGACGCCCGAGCCTATCGAGGGTGTTTACGAGCTGACATCATCCGAGGGATCTATAGATGTTTCGGGTTTGAAGAATTACGGAACAGATACATATCGTGTGTATTCCTCAGATGGAAGCTATGAAACGGCAAAGGCTGAGGACGGTAAAGTAGCAAACGAGACGGGCGGCGAGGTCGTTGTTGTACCGGAGTACAGGTTTGAATTCACAAATCAGCAGGATCCGGCGGATGAAAATATTGCGGGCTATGTAAAGGCGGGCGAGGGCTCATATTCGAAAGCGACGGGATTCGGACTCGCATCGGAGAATTACAGAATAAACGAAAACGGCTGCAAGGCTGATGAAAACCCGATAAAGGTGGACGTTCCCGAAGGGTTCTATGACATAACTGTATACAGAAAGGGCGGATGCCGCGCTGATATATACAGCGGCGGAACTCTTATAGCGAACAACACCACATCCTCCGGAGCGCAGAACCGCGGCGGCTCCTCGGCGCTTATGGAGATACCGGCTGTGCATCACGGCGGCGGCAGCTTGGATATAACCTTCGGAAATACCTCCGGAAACAACGAGAGGATAGCGTCGCTCAAGATAGCGCGCGTGCCGGAAAAATACAGAAAGCCGGTAATATGGGTGGCGGGAGACAGCGAGTCATCGAATTACTATCCGTTTGACGCTGACGGAGACGATCTTAAGAGCGATAAGATAATGATCACCGGATTCGGACAGCAGCTCTCAAAGCTCCTTTCGGATAAATATTCCGTATCGAATTACGGTCAGCCGAGCGCGACGGTAAAGACATGGTATGACGAGTGTTTTGAATCCGTAAACAAGCTTATGCAGCCGGGCGACACGATACTGGTGGATTTCGGCATAAACGATGCTGTAAGCAGCAGCAATAAGATGAGCATCGATGAGATGAAGTCGCAGATGGAGCTCATATTCAATGCGGCAAAGGCAAAGGGTGTCACGCCGATACTCATAAGCCCCGTATACAACGGGAAATATCAGCACAGGACATATTTTACATACGATGCCGCGGCAGACACAAACGGTATGTACGAGTTCGCTGAGAAAAACGGAGTGGCGTGTATAGATCTCAATAAGTATACACAGCTCTATGTGAACAAGGCAGTGGAGGATACGGGTGATGCGGACTGGAGGACCAATAACTATCATGTCGGTGACGGGCTGCATCTGACACAGCACAGCGCAGTGCTTGCGGCATCCTTCATAGCAGCGGGAATGAAGGCGCTCGGATATGAGACGAGTGATCATGAATTTGTATACAGTGATATATCATCTGTCGGAGAGGGCAATATCCGCGGCGAGGAAACGGGAATAAAACGCGTATACAGCGCTGCTGCGGCGGAGGCGTTTATGAGGGACGGCACCGTGACTGTCCCTGGAGGCGACACTCCGGCAACAACGGCGCCCGCAACGGACGCGCCCGGCGCATATCCCGCGGAAATGACATATGACGGCACGGAGGTCAGAATGACGGCTAAGGATAACAGTGTAAAGAGCGCGGTGCTCGCGGCGGCTGAGTACGACGGCGGAGCTTTAAAGAGCTTGAAGGTATATGACGTCAATTTTGAAAACGGTGAGGCAAAGCAGGAGGCGGCAGTGCCGGAGGGAACGGTATTCTATCTCTGGAACAGCCTGAGCGGAATGCAGCCGATGGCAGAAAGCCTCGAATACACCGGCGCGGCAGAGGAGACCGCCGCGCCGACAAAGGCCCCGGAGACGACGTCTCCGGCAACGGAAATACCCGCAACGGCAGTGCCTACTGATGTTCCGTCCGAGCCGACAAATCCGCCGATCTTCGTACGTGACTTTGAAGACGAGGATATGAGCGGCTGGCGGCAGAGCAATGGCGGAGAAAACACTATAATGACTGACAGCGATCCGACCATCGGCAAATACATGAATCAAAAAGGCGGCGGAGGCGGATCAAGAGCTGTTGAATATAAGTTTTCAGATCCAATAACAGATAATTTTGTTTTTGAGGCGGATGTGAAAGCCGCAAGCACAGATCAGTATTCGGCGGATATAAGTCTTCTCGGGTCGATTACCACTGTAAACAGTACCGGAACAAACAATGTTCCGGTGGACGGATTGATCTTCAAGGCGGATGTAAACAAAAATGAATCAAGATTCCTGCTTAATAATGAACAGTCTGCTAAGGGCTCGACATTGGACAGCATAACAGGCAGGAAAATACTTTCTTATGAATTCCCGGAGGGAAGCTGGGTACATATAAGAGCGATATGTAATTTTGATGACCAAACAACAAGAGTTCAGCTCACATCGCTTGACGGAAGCACAGTGTATTTTGACGGAAAAGTAGATATGTATTCAGGATCGGATCAAACGATAGACGATCTTCAAAGGATATATATAGTTGCCCCGCGTCCGAATCAGGACTTCGGCATTGACAATATAGTTATAAGGAAAGCCAACAGCAGCGAGATAGCCGAGGCGGCAAATTTCCATAAAGTAACGATCGCAGCCAATGGCGATCCGTATACATACTATACGGAAAACGGAAAGCCTGTTTTTGAGCTTTATCTCCCAGATGTTTCCGCGTTCGGAGACGCCTTTGAGGGCTGGGATATAAACGGAACGGTTTATACGACAGAGCAGCTCAAGGCTCTTCCGATAACAGCTGACACAGCTGTTACCGCGGTGATAGACAGTTCGTATGTGGAGAAAGCGAAGGAGGTCGAATTTGCGAATTTCCCGACTGACGGAAGACTTGTAATGTCGGCTGACGCGAACAGCACGGATTATTATAAAAATGTAATATCTATCAAAATAACCGGAGAGGCGGGCACTGATCTTGCGTCAGCTCCGGATGACAGAGCAGAGCCGAAAATAGATTGGGAATTCATAGGCTTCCATACTATGCATGGTGAACCGACAAACGATGATAAGACAACGGTGTTCCCCGGAACGAAGATGTTTTGTGACAATTACGGAAGAGTCACTGTAGATGATGAATATCAGCCGGAGATAAGCTTTGAGCTTAGAAACACCTCCGAGAATTATTACGGCAAGGTGAGGGCAACGGTAAGCTATGCGGGCGAAACCTTTAAATTGGAAAGACCGCTAGTTATAATAGGAAACAGCTCGCAGACAGCAGGCGTTCTGTTCCCCAAGACCGGATATGTGTCCGACTTTAATATGTTTGAGGACGGAATGGAGGGCGATTATACGGATGATAAAAGCCTTCTCGGCGGATGGGATATAATTGGTTCGAATTCGACCAATCAGATAGGTGTGTATAGTGATGAGGACGGTAAATTCATGCGCGTCAGCAAGAATGAGAAAAAGGACTCAAGCTATTTCTATACAGAACTGAGCACTGCATCGGACCAGCTTATATTTGCGCAGGATATAAGGTTTAATACTCCGCTTGCGACTATATATTATAAAGGGGAAGCACCGAACTCATTCAGTAAAAACCAGACAGCGTTCAATGTAGTGTTCAATGACGGTATCATAACTATAAACGGCGCTGAAGTGGCAGACGGACTTGAACAAGGCACATGGTATAGGCTTGTCATTTCTGCTGCGGTATCATCTCAGAAATGTTGGGCGAAGGTATATTCGGAAGACGGGATTCTTATTGGAGAATCAGCAACGGTAGATTTTGAAAATGAGAACGTTTCTGCTCCGTATGTATACTGTTACAGGCTGAGCGATAAGAATAATGCTCAATCTTCTGTAGACGTGAACGATATAGTGATATCTAAAGCTGAAACCGATGATGAACATTTGAAGATCACTTTCGAAAACAGCGCGCTTACGATCCCCGATGATGATAACGCGGCTGAGACGACTGCGGTGTTTGAAGGCAGCACTGTGGAAGGCTATGAGCTTATAGGAAGTGTCGATTGGACTGTTGCCGATGATTCGGCAGACGGCGTTTCGGTAAAAGCAAACTCCGATACACACACAGCAGTGGTCTCGGTAACGAAGGAGGCTGCTGCGGGAACAGTTCCAATAAGAGCTGCAATTGACGGACAGAGCGTTACAGCTGAAGTGTCGCTTACGGGAACAAGAGAATCTGTAGCATTTACAAACAGACCGAGAAGTATTATGATCCCATCGGATGGAATAACAGAAGTTCAGTATACAGCTGTAGTACGTGACGGACAGGGACAGGATATAGCCGAAAGAGCAATAGAGTATTCTCTTGAAACACCGTTAAACGGTGTAAGCATAGATCCGTCATCCGGCACGGTAACAGTCGATGCATCTGCATCTGCAGCAAAAGCAGTAATTGTTGCCAAGGCAAAAAACAGCGGCGGCGAGGAAATAGTGAGAAAAACAGAAACGGTAATATACAGTCTTGATTTCGGTTTCGGAAGCGGTGCGGCGGAAGCCGGTCAGACAATGATAACATCGGATACTGTTTACGATCCTTCGCTCGGATTTGGCATAGAAGGCACGGCGGAAGACAATGATGGATATATTTCGGGCAGCGATATGGTATTCAAGGCTGATGTTGAGCCGGGTAAGGTATATGAAATAACCGTAGAATATGAAGGGAGCCTGCGTCTGGAGAGATATGACAGCTATCTTGCCGGAATAGAAAAGGATACGAATGACGGGCTGGCGTCTAAGACATACGAGATAGCTGTTGTCGGCGACGGCACGGAAGTTGGAAAAGGTGTGCTTGACCTGAATATAGCCGGTCAAGGAAAGCTTGCATCGGTAAAAATTGAAGAGGCAGCTGAGAAAACGGCAGGCGAAAAGCCCATATGGATAGAGATAGGCGATTCAACTGTAGCACAGAATCCATCATGGGGCTATGTTCTCGCATCGGGAGATAGATGGAAGGAATATCCTAAGATCTCCGAGGCTGTTGAAGGCTTCAGAAATATGGGACGCGGCGCGCGTCAGCTGACGTCGTTCTATAACGAGGGACTTCTTGACAATGTGCTCAAGACTCTCAGACCCGGTGATGTGGTGTCCATAAGCGGTATGGGTACGAACGGATATGACGGAACTATAGATGACTTTAAAGCACAGCTCAATTATTATATCGATTCGGTCATCGAGATGGGCGGCAAGGTCATTCTTGGAAGCTATACGCCGAACGGCAACTGGGGTGCGTATAAGGATAAGGTATACGACCCGCAGACGGAAACATTCAAGGGCAAACGTTACGATGATTTCGACGTGGCATTGTATGAGGTATATCAGGAACGCAGGGATGATGAGAACATTTTGGGGTATGTTGATATAGGCGGCATAACCGATGAGCTTATGACTGCAGAAGTAAGAAAGGCAAGAGAAGCGGCAGGCGGCACAGGCGAAGCGGCAGATGCAGCAGCGGCCGCAAAGGCTGCGGAGCTTTTAAAATGGTATCCGAATGATTTTAATCATTACACAGCAGATTTGTCTAATTTGATACTTCCTGAGCTAACACGTCAAATGGCTGCATTAATCAATAAATGATGGCTTGGTGGAAGGACTATAACCACTACTACACCGAGTTTTCAAATTACATACTGCCCGATATAACAAAGGCGGCAGCGGAAATGATAGCGTCAAGATGACGCGGTATTGCGGCGGCTGCGGGAAAAGAGTTACTACTCAGGTATGAAAAATCGCATAATAAAGGCATTGTGCAAAACGTAGAAAATAAAAATAAATTTTTTTGAGAATTTTTGCG
>DVNB01000028.1 GCA_018714695.1 Candidatus Ornithomonoglobus merdipullorum
ATGTATATGAAAGCAGCATTATATTGCCGCTTATCAGAAGAGGACAGAAACAAACAATACGCGACGGACGACAGTGAGAGCATCCAAAATCAGAAATCTATGCTCACGCAATATGCCGGTTCACACGGCTGGGAGATCTATGATATATACAGCGATGACGATTACGCCGGAGCTGACAGACGCCGCCCCGAATTCAATCGCCTGATCTGTGATGCCAAAGCGCGCAAGTTTGATATCGTATTATGCAAGACGCAGTCGCGCTTTACAAGGGAGCTTGAGCTTGTTGAAAAATATATTCACGGACTGTTTCCTTTGTGGGGCATTCGGTTTGTGAGTATTGTTGACAATGCAGATACGGCGATCAAGGGCAACAAAAAAGCCCGCCAGATAAACGGGCTCATTAATGAGTGGTATCTGGAGGATATGTCCGAAAACATTAAAAGCGTGCTTATCAGCCGTCGGATAAACGGTCTGCATATAGGAGCATTTGCTCTTTACGGATATAAGAAAGATCCTGACTGCAAAGGTCATCTCATAATCGACGATGAGGCTGCCGCCGTCGTGCGCGAGGTCTTTATGTTGTTTTCTCATGGATACGGTAAAACCGCTATAGCCCGTATGCTGAATGATAAAGGGATACCCAATCCCACAGAATATAAGCGTCTGCATGGGCTGCGTTATCAGAGTCCGAAAGGCAAAAGCGGCACGCTTTGGAAATACACTGCGATTTCCAACATGCTTACGAATGAGATCTACATAGGCAATATGGTACAGGGCAAATACGGCAGTATCTCTTACAAAACAAAGATAAATAAGCCTCGCCCGAAAGAGGATTGGTTCATTGTGAAAAATACGCATGAGCCGATAATCGACCGCCGACTCTGGGACAGCGTACAGGCAATGCTGGCGCAGAAGTCAAAGCCGTTCTCAGACGGAAAGATCGGTATATTTGCAAGAAAGGTCTTTTGCGCCAATTGCGGATACACCATGCGCTCAGGTAAGAGTATATGCACAAAGAGCGGAAAACGCGTTGAATACAAGTATCTGACATGCTCGAACAAATGCGTTTCAAGGGATTCCTGTATAGGTGCCTATATAAATACCGATAAGCTTGAGCGAAAGGTATTGGATGAACTAAACAAATTGTGTCAGAAATATATCGATACAGATGATGCAGTTAAATATATTCAATGGAATACAGCTCTTTCCGAACAAAAAGAAAAGCTGCTTGAAGAGATGGCAGAATATAAGACAAAGATCGACAACTATACAAAAGGTATGCGCGACCTGTACATAGATAAGGTAAAAGGTATTATAACCGAATCGGATTATATTGAATTTGCAAAAGATCTTTCCGATGACAGGAAGAGGCTTGAAGCGCTGCTGACCGAATCGGAGCAAAAACTTGACATGATCGAAGAAAAAATCAAAACGGGCGACAACCGGCAAAAGCTGCTGGAGCAGTACATACATATGGAACATCTGAGCCGTGAAGCAGTCGAAGCTCTTATAGATCATATCAATGTATTTAAGCGGGATAAAGTAACAAATACGCAAGGTATCGAAATCTACTGGAATTTTTAGCATAACTTTCAATTCCAAATATATCCGCAAAGTGTCGATATATAAAACTGCATTGCACAAATAGCGTAACCAAGCCAATTTTTGCGATCATTTATACTTTACGAGATTGCAGCCTCCGCTGCAAGATCCTCATAGAGGTTTGTAAGAGCATCGCCGGTCACCGCGATCGACGCAGCGGAGAACGGTGACCCCTGGGTGCTCTGCGGATATACCGACGCGCCATTATCGGCGTAGTATTCCCATGACCCCATCTTCACCCATTCCTCAGGCGGCTCTTTATGTGAAAGCTGCTTTACAAGCGTTCCGACCATTTCCAAATGCCCGAGTTCCTCTACGCCTATATCGGTAAGGAGCCCTTTAGTCGTATCATCGGGCATTGTGTATCGCTGAGACAAATACCGCAGAGAAGCTCCTAATTCGCCATTTGGACCACCATATTGGGTGGCGACTATGTTTGCCAGACGCGGATTCTTATTCTTGATCTTGATCGGGAACTCAAGAAATTTGTTATATGAAAACATCAGGCATTCGCCTCCTTTTCCCACGGCCACGGGCCCTCGAGCCAATTGAATGTGCCGAATCTTGCCGCACTGTACGGCTCTACAGGTCCGAACTCGTTCTCATATTCAAGTTTAAGTTTGTTGAATTTTTCAACAAGCTGCTTGAACATTTCGAATGCCTTTTTATCCTCCGGGTGTGTGTCAAGATAAAGAAGCATATCATACGCTGCAAAATTATACTTCTGAAGCTCAAGTAATTTTTCCTGTTTACTCACAAACCGTACCTCCCCATCTCTTGCATACATTTCCGTACTCGCTGATACTGAGATCAAGCTCCGGGAACAGCGTTCCTTTGGAGAGCGCGGTATCTGTTTCATATACGCACTCAAGCTCCTGTATCGGAACATATCCGTAGCCTATGCATCCGCATGACGGATACGGGCATGACGGCGCCTGCGGCTTGCTTTCTCCGAAATTGTTTTCTGCCATTCTGCCGTTCATCCTTTCATGAATTATTGTATTTCGCAAACGGAATCTCTCCGTTTACAGTATAATATGCGCACCATCCGCATTTTGCGCCTTGACATATATAAACGATGTGTTGACGGAGCTCACTTTTTGTGATATACTGTTTTTAACGAAACCAGTTCAGAAGGGAGTTTTATTATGCTTGAATCAGGAGTTAAAGCGCCGGAAATAGTCTTGAATGACAAAGACGGAAATGAGGTAAAGCTCAGCGACTTCACCGGCAAAAAGGTCGTTTATTTTTACCCTAAGGATAATACGCCCGGCTGCTCAAAGCAGGCGTGCGCATTCCGTGACTCGTTCAAGGAGTATTCCGAGCTTGGTGTGACCATTATCGGTATAAGCAAGGACAGCGAGCTTTCGCATATAAGGTTTGCCGTAAAATATGAGCTTCCGTTCATACTTCTCTCGGATCCCGAGCTGAAGGCAATACAGGCCTACGATGTTTGGCAGGAAAAGAAGATGTACGGCAAGCCGTACATGGGAGTCGTTCGAACGACGTACCTCATAGACGAAAACGGAATGATCGAAAAAGTCTGGAACAAGGTAAAACCGGATAAAAACGCTTCGGAAATACTTGAATATTTAAAGGGCAAATAAAATCAAGCGGGTGCCGCTTCCGGTAAGGGAAGAGGCACCCGCCTTTTCTTTCAGATCACAGCGTAATCGCCGTGTATGTTTATATCACTTCTCCGGCCGCTGCCGGAAGATCATTATCCGATGTAAGGCTTAGTTGTCAGCAGCATACGCTGTTACCGCAGCAGCTGTCGTTGCCGGATACGCCGTTATTACCGCAGCAGCAGCAAATGAGCACGATTATAACGAGAATCCATATCCACTCAGAGCAGTTATTGTTTCCGAATAAACACATGGTCTGCAACCTCCTTCTTTCCGAATTGTAGTATATACTATTCGGCAGAGGCCCGATGTGTTACAAAGCCGTTTTTGATTCGGTAAATACGTACACGCCGTCCGGGCTTTTTGAAAAATACACTACCGCCACCGTCCTGCCGCGCCGGCGGACAGATGACATCCAGCCCGTCCCGCTTGCAGCTATGGATGTGTACGAGCAATCCGGATAGTTATTGTCGACATACCTTGAAAGCGCGTCATGCTGCTCTTTGAATCTCGCCTTATTAAACGGCCCCTTGCCTGTTGCAAAGCCGTAGAGTCCGGCAGCGGCAGCTGCCGAAAGCATAACACACCTCTTTAACTGTTTACGGTCCATGGTGTCCGCATCTCCCTTCTTTTTAACATACTCTTACTTAGTTTTATGATACTCACTGTAAATTTCCCGCTTCGGCACGTTTCGGTCAACAGCTGCTGCCTTTATCGCCGCCTTGCTGTCCATCCCCTCAGAGATGTATCTCTCCACATGCTCCGCAACGGTCATATTGCTCCAGAAGCATTCTTCATCACCCGCAGTCTCGGGCTTTGCACCCTCGATAACGAGCACATACTCGCCGCGCGGCGGCTTTTCCTCGTAGTATTCCACCGCACCGTCAAGCGTCGTGCGTATGATCTCCTCATGCACCTTTGTAAGCTCTCTCGCCAGCGCTATCCTTCTTTCCCCTCCGAATGCGGAACGCATATCCGAAAGTGTTGTTTTCAGCTTATGCGGAGCCTCATAGAAGATGAGCGTTCTCGGATCGTTCTTCACGGCATTGAGATGCTCATGGCGATGGCGCTTATTCACAGAGAGGAACCCCTCAAAGGCATATCTTCCCGTAGGGAGTCCCGAAAGTATCAGCGCCGTTATCCCTGCAACAGGTCCGGGCACGGATGTCACAGTTATACCGTTTTCGATACACAGCCTTACAAGGTCCTCACCGGGATCCGATATGGCAGGCGTTCCCGCGTCGGAGACCTGCGCAACATTTTTACCTTCCTTTAGCAGCTTTACTATATACTCGCCCTTCGCCTTTTTATTATGCTCATGATAGCTCGTGAGCGCCTTTGTTATCCCAAAATGATTCAAAAGCTGCAGCGTGCGCCGCGTATCCTCCGCGGCGATCAGATCCACGCTTTTAAGTATCTCCAGACAGCGCTCCGATACATCGCCAAGATTCCCTATCGGAGTCGCGCATAAGTACAATATACCGTTTTCATCTGCCATATATCTCATCTATCTCCTTTGTATAGCTTCCGTCATTATTGTACACATAAAGCGGCGGCAATATTTTCAGCTCCGATCTCGCATTCTTTATGCCCGATACAAGCACAAGATTCATCTCTTTTCCGGGATACGGATGCACCGGCCGCATAAGCTTTGGCTCCACCGAAAAACGGCGCATCTCACAGAAAAGATCGGCAAGGCGCGAGGGCCTGTGCACGATAAACAGCTTTCCGTGCGGGATGAGCAGCTCTGATGATACTCGTATCACATCCTCAAGCGTACACTTTATTTCATGCCGCGAGACAGCCTTCATATCACCATCGTTGATAATACCGCCGCCATGCTTCATATACGGAGGATTTACGGTCACAACGTCATAGCATCCTTTGCCAAGCATTTGCGGCGCATCCTTCAGATCGCCCTCGATTATATTTATCCTGTCTTCAAGACCGTTATACGCAACGCTGCGCTTTGCCATATCCGCCATATCATGCTGTATCTCCACGGCATCTATGTGCGCTGTCTCCGTTTTTGCCGCAAGAAGGATCGGGATTATGCCCGTCCCCGTACAGAGATCTATCGCGCGCCTTGCCCTTACCGCTGCAAAATCGGCAAGCAGAACAGCGTCCATACCGAATTTGAATCCGCCGTCAGGCTGAAAAATGAAATATCCGTTCTGGAGATCATCAAGTATCTCGTTTTCCATAAAACGATTTACTTTATTCCTTCGTTCTCTATAACGGCAAAGCTCATCTCGCCCTTGGCAGCTGTCTTGCCGTCAACCTTTGCCTCAACGTTTGCCTTGCCCATACCGTGACGGTATGTAACAAGCTCCGCGTAAAGCTCGAGAGTATCGCCCGGAACTACCTGTTTTCTGAACTTAAAATTATTTATTCCCGTAAACACACCGAGCTTACCCTTGTTTTCCTCCATACCCAGAAGCAGAACAGCTCCGACCTGTGCGAGCGCTTCACATATGAGGACACCCGGCATTATCGGATTGCCGGGAAAATGTCCCTGAAAGAATGGCTCGTTGATCGTAACGTTCTTTATTCCCTTCACCGACTTTCCCTCTTCCATCTCCACGATCTTGTCCACAAGCAGAAACGGGTATCTGTGCGGAAGTATCCTCTGAATATCAATATTGTTCAACATAATGTTTCCCCTTTCATTATCATCTATATATTATCCGCCGCATTTTGCCGGCGGTTTTTTACTCGTGTATATATGCCTTCTTATGGTATATGTGCGTCGGATCCGTAACGGTATCGATCTGATCGAGCGCTATACCCGATCCTCTTACGACACATTCGGTTATATTATCCGCCAATCTGCATTCAACGCCTATCTCGCGCGCTATCCTCTTATCTAGTCCGTAAAGAAGCGCGCCTCCCCCCGTCATTATTATACCGTCGCGGATTATATCTCCGTGAAGCTCCGGAGGCGTATCCTCCAGCACCTCGCGTGCCCGCTCGGTTATATTGTAAACAAAATCTTCGAATATATCACACAGATCATTCGAAGATACCGTCACACGTCTCGGAAGCCCCGTTATCGCGCTTATCCCTTTGGCCTCACAGAGCACTTCCTTATCCCGCTTTATGACACCGCCGACTGTCATCTTCAATCTCTCGGCAGTTCTGGGACCGATATGCAGATTCATTTCGCGCCTCATATATCTGACTATCTCCTCGGTGAACTCGTCACCCGCGATCTTCATCGACCGGCTCGCTACCACGCCTCCCAGAGACATCACGGCTATATCCGTTGTACCGCCGCCTATATCGATGACCATCGTACCGTGCGCCCTTGATATATCAGCTCCGGCTCCCAGCGCCGCCGCCACCGGCTCCTCTATAACATATATATCCCTCGCGCCGACCTCTCTCGCCGCCTCTATGACCGCCCTCTGCTCAACATCGGTTATTCCCGACGGCACGCACATCATTATCCGCGGCCGGCCGGGTACTCTGCGCAGCGCTTTCGTAAAAAGCCGCCGTATCATCTCCTGCGTGAGCGTGTAATTCGATATAACGCCGTCATGCAGCGGATGGACAGCCTTTATATTCGGCGGAGTCTTCCCCACCATTTCAAGCGCCTCGCTCCCGACACCCACTACCTCGTTCGTATCTGTATTCACTGCGATCACAGTGGGCTCATCCAACACTATGCCCTTGCCTTTTATATATACGAGCATAGTCGTTGTTCCCAAATCAATACTTATATCATTTCCGAACATTCGCGTTCTTCTCCTAATTTACAATAACTTCCCAAATCTATTTCCACAGACCATGATAATACTATTATACACTAAAACTGTCTCCAACTCAATACCTTTTTTCTTTTTTTCAAAATAAAATATACTTCCGCGTCAAAAACGGGTCCGATGCCGGACCCGTAAATATTTTTTCGCAGCCGCGCTTTGACACGCTCTTATACGCGTCTTCCACGGCGGTGCTTTTTCTCGCTTCTGTTTTTCATATCCTCGTCGATCCTGTTCTTCCAATTCGCCGAAAGCGGAGCTTTACAGCATCTCACCGCGCTTATAGCTTCGCTCATCACCTCATAATTGAGTGCAGCGCCTTGACTGTCATTATAATATTCTGCGCTGTGATCTCTCGATATGCCCATTCTCTCGCCTACCGCGCCGGCATCTATATTTGCTCCGAGGAAAATGAACTCCCATCCGAATCGCCGCTTCTGACGTTCTATCATCCTCTTTACATCGTTATATCCGTATTGCCTGCTGGCATTCTCCATCCCATCGGTCGTTATGATAAACAGAGTCCTTTCGGGAACATCCTCCCGGCGCGCATACTTATGTATGGTCCCTATGCGCTCTATAGCCGTTCCCACGGCGTCAAGAAGGGCCGTGCACCCGCGCACGTAATAATCATTTCTCGTGATAGGCGCAACTCCTTCTATAGGCACCCTGTCATGAATGACCTCGGCACGATCATCAAAAAGCACCGTAGTCACAAGCGCCTCGCCTCGCTCGTGCCGCTGCTTCATTATCATCGAATTGAAGCCGCCTATAGTATCCGCCTCAAGCCCGGACATGCTCCCGCTCCTGTCAAGGATAAATACTATTTCCGTAAGATCTTTTTTCATGGTTCATTACCTCTCTTTCATTTGATGATCCTATTATACACCATCAAACATAGGTAATGGTCGCCTGACAGGCGACAAATTCATACGCCTATAAGCTGCTGATCAAAAGCGAACAGCACATCGTTTATCTCAAAGATATCATATATTCCGCGCGTCACGAAATATTCTATTATTATATCGAATTTACTGCTCCTCGTAAACGAATAGCCCGCCCTTGCGACAAGCTCTCTGAGCTCAGCCATGTTCAGCCTCAGCGCCACAGCAAACGCGACTGCTGTCACCTTCTTCGGTTTATAGCCGCGGTTGTTCTTTATCTTTGAAAACAGCTTGCGGTCTATATTTGCCCTTTTATATACCTCGACATCTGTCATGCCGCTTCGGTCTATAAGATAAAACAGATATTCCGAGAACGTTCTGTCCATGTGCGCCATCATGTCCTCAAGATCAAGCGTCGCGGCATTCTGATACTCCGCTTGCGGAGCATAATAAGCGCCGTCTCTCCGGCTCTCCCTTAAAGGCTCTGCGGATTTCGGAGCTGCAAAGAAACGTTCCTCCGCTTCTCTTTCGCGCACAAGCCGTTCATCTATGTAACGCCCCACATCTGATACCATACGCTCATCCGGCTCGAATGAGCGCTTGTCATACAGGACTATATACACGTCCATCTCGTTTTCATCCAGAAAATCCGTTATCGCCTTTTTGGCTATCGCCATAGCCTCTTTTTTAGGGTATCCGTATATACCGCTCGATATAAGCGGAAAAGCGATCGAGCCCAGCCCGTACAGCTTCGCGAGCTCAAGACTGGAGCGGTAGCATGAATAAAGCTTTTTATCCACGCCTATCGCAAACCGTGAGTACACCGGTCCCGGCGTGTGGATTATATAACGTGCCGGGAGAGCAAATCCATCGGTTATAACTGCTTTTCCCGTATCGCAATGTCCTATTGCGGAACACGCGCGATCGAGCTCTTCATATCCCGCGGCTCTGAATATCGCGCCGCATACGCCGCCGCCGGGACAAAGCTCCTCATTTGCGGCGTTCACTATCGCATCAGTATCCATCCTTGTTATATCGCCTACAACCATCATCATTGGCATGATCTTCGCCACCTTTGATCTGTATAGTAAAAGAGCGGACTTGATACCAAGTCCGCTCTGGCTGCGGAATCAGGATTCGAACCCGAACAGAGTGAGTCAGAGTCACTAGTGCTACCCTTACACAATTCCGCAATCTTTGAAGTTTTTCGTCATCTCCAAACGACTTATATATAATAGCACACTTTGACTTGTTTGTCAATACTTTTTTCAAAAAAATTTTTATTTTTTTATTTATTTTGTTACTATTCAGGTATCGCGCACTCAAAAAAGACCTATTGTGCCATAATAGGTCTGTCTAAGAGCATCTCTGTTATCTTACCAAACACGCTCTCTCCCTTGCGTTTACATGTTTCTATGACGCTCAAAATCTTGCAGTACATCTTCTGCCCTGCTTC
>DVNB01000029.1 GCA_018714695.1 Candidatus Ornithomonoglobus merdipullorum
ATACGAGATCGTAAATGCATTTCTCGAAAAATTCGGCGGAGACTGTATGGCAGACATAAAGGCGTCGTACAAAGCGTATATCGATAGAATAAAGAATTTCTGATACCCCGTACTCCGGGACCAAGCCCCTATAATACCGGCACACAACAGCTTTTGTGAAATTTTACGGGAAAGGCGGTGAGGCTTTTGACCGATCAGGAGATGATCGCCCTCTGCAGAAACGGCGATCGCGAAGCGTTTAACGCTCTTGTTCTAAAATATCAGAAACAGGTGTTCAACATAGCGTACGGCATGCTTTCGGACTATGAGGACGCGTCCGACGCGGCGCAGGATGTATTCATAAAGGTATATCGCTCGATAGCCTCATTTCGCGGGCAGTCATCGTTTTCGACATGGCTCTACAGGATATGCTCCAACGTCTGCAATGATATGCTGCGAAAAAGGCAGCGCCGAGGGATCAGCATAAGCCTTGACAACGATGAAGAAGACAATCCCGCCTCGCATCTCCCGTCGGAGGAACCGACACCGGCAGAGCGGCTTGAGGAGAGCGAACGCAGCCGCGCGGTCCGCGAGGCGATAAACGGTCTGCGCAAGGAATACAGAGAGATAATAGTCTTTTCCGATATGGAGCAGCTGTCCTATGAGGAGATAGCAAAAATATTGAGGTGCCCGGTCGGTACCGTAAAATCACGGCTCAACAGGGCAAGAAATGCACTTAGGAAAAAATTATCCGAAAAGCGGGAACTTTTTTAGAGCAAAAGCGTCTAATATATTGTAAACGAAGCATGAATTCTATTAATTGAATTTTCAGAAAGGAGGCGTGAGAGATGGATTGCAGTGAGTTTTTTCGTATGCTTGACAACTATTCATCACTGAGCGGCACACAGCTCGCGGAACTTGAGGCACACGCCGCAGAATGCGATAAATGCCGCAATGAGCTGGAATTTTTCAAGCATATAACGAAAACTGCCGCATCTTTGAAAGCGCCGTCTCCCCCCTCTGACTTGGCAGACAGAATAAATGCCGAAATAGACAGGCTGCCGAAGCCGGGCTTTATACGCTCGGCAGCGAACAGCGTAAAAAGGAATATAAGACAGTATGCCGCAGTTGCCGCATGCCTTATTCTGGGCATAGTTGTAGGTATAAACGGCAAAATGATGAATGAGCGTATATCGGGCTCCGATAACGACGGACTTATAAGCAGCACGGTATCAGAAACGCGCGGCGGCTCCGCTGCGAATGATCCTGATACAACAGCGATACCGTCATCTGCCGACGGAACAGCCCCGGCAGCGGCGACTGTCGGTACGCCGGCACCTGAGGCTGTTGTTCCACCGGCGATACAACCCGGTATGGAACGCGTCAGCGAATCGCCATCGCGTCCGGCATCAGATCCAGCACGAAGCAATTCCGTTCCAAACGATCCATCGTCACTCGGGAGCGATACACCGGAAGCAGACGCCGCACCGAGCCAAGGCAATGCGCAGTCCGGTACATCCGGACGTATCATAGCTCCGGCAAACGCTTTCGGATCGGTATCCGAAACCATAGACGCACAGACTTCTGAGGTTAAAGAGGATCCCAGCAAAGCTGAGATTAACCCTACCGCTCCGCAGTCAGACACTGAAACAACACCTGTTGAAGCTGCAGAGACAGCGGAGAACAATGACGTTCCCGGAACGGAGTCATACACCATTGCGCACGAATCATATCATCTGCCCGACGAAAATACAGCCGCACTGCCCACCCAAAACAACGAAGGCGAAACTGAGGTGGAGAATTATGCTCTTTCCGACGATGCTCAGACGGAATACGGCTATAAAGCCGTGGATACCGAGCCGGGAAGGCTTGCCGTATATTCCGAAGACTCGGATAAATTTCTTGAGATCATGAGCGAATTCAGTGTCGAAAGCAGCAGCGAAGGCAATAAGATGGAGTCCGGTGAGTTCTACAGCTTTTTAAGCAGCCTTGACGCGGCGGGTATAAATTATAGCTACACAGAACGCGGCACCTCGGGTGATCATGTAATGTTCATAGTTGTACTGCTTTGATATTCAGGGAGACAAAACTCAAAGATACATCAGGGGCTGCAGCAAAATGCAGATGCAGCGGCAACCCCTCTGCCGTCGTTTGGCGGTTTGGACATCGCCCGCGTATAACGGGTGAGTCCTCTCCCCTTTTAGGGGAGACTTTTTTTATGCCGCGCATTAAAATTGCATGATCATCAGTTTTACACCAGCCTCTTTTATTATGAAGGGAGAATCAATGTACGGATATACGATATTTCATGAGGATATAATGAACTCGCTGATCCGCTCGGTACACGAGGGAAGAAGCGCAAACGCCTATATATTCGAAGGAAGCAAAGGTCTCGGCGTCGGAAATGCGGCTGAACTTTTCGCCAAGGCGCTCACCTGTCTCAACGAGCCGAATGCACCATGCGGCAGCTGCGGTCCGTGCGCCGAGATCTCCTCGGGTGCGAACCCGGATCTTATACGGATCACCAAACCCAAGGACAAAGCGAGCATTGGTATCGATATCTCACGCGAGATGATAAGCGCGGCGCTCACAAAGCCGCTGTACTCACGCAGAAAAGTCATATTGATCGAGGACGGAGAGCTGCTTACCGCGGAAGCGCAAAATGCACTTCTTAAAGTCCTTGAGGAACCGCCCGAATACGCGGTGTTTATAACCGTCTGCGAAAGCGCCGACAATATTCTGGAGACGGTACGTTCACGCTCTGTCACGATAGAGTTCCCTCCCGTCGGAGACGACATAGTAGAAAAATATATAACCGAAAAATATCCCGATGATCCGAGAGTGGATTTTCTGGTGAAATACTGTTCGGGTGTACCGCTTACGGCGGATACTATAATAGAGAGCGGAGATCTCGAAACACTCCGCACCGATGCGCTCACACTCGTAAAGCAGCTTTTGTCAAGCAATAAACTGGATGCTTTTAGATTTTCCGAATACTTTGACTCACACAAGGAAAACGCTGCCTCGGTATGCGATATTATTCTTCTGTATCTGCGCGACATAATAGTAACGCAGCTCTGCGGAGGAGGCGTTACAAATATCGACAAGACGGACGACATACGTTTACTCGCCGCCAGCAGCACCGCTCCCCAGATCATGGCAGCCGCAGACGAGATCGTTGTGATGAAAAAAATGCTCGGAAGATTTGTAAAAGCATCCGCAGCAGCAATGCATGCAGTCCTGGGCACCTCCAAATAAATGTCAATTTATATTAATTATATACAGGTAAATGTGGTCATTAATACGGATAATTGATATAGATTTATTACGATTTGACAAAACACACAAAAAAGTGCTCATGTTTTGTTATATATTTAACTATTTTGTAGAAATTTGAAATATTGGCCTATAAAAAGAATTAACCTATTGACTTATGATGGTATTTCTGTTATAATACATATAAGCGGTTAATCATGGAAAGGAGAGGACTAAGCATGAAATCTACAGGAATCGTGAGAAAAGTCGACGAATTAGGAAGAATCGTTATACCGAAGGAACTCAGAAGGAAATTCGGTATTGATACTAAGGACGGCTTGGAAATTTATGTTGAGGAGGACAAGATCATATTGAAGAAATATGAGCCCTCATGCATTTTCTGCCAGAATTCGGATAACATTTTCGAATTCCACGGCAAGAACATTTGTCCCGAGTGCGCAAAGCTCATCGGCGCTCACGCAGAGTGATCCGAAAAGGGGCATAAAAAAACAGCCGAGATCGGCTGTTTTTTTATACTCTTTTTTTCCTCAGCATCGCACCCTCGCATACCGGTCCGGGAGCATCCATCGTAACTATCTGCTCAGCATGCGGTGCAGAATCTATGCTCTCGCCGTTTTCGTCACGCATATCACGCACCTTTGCCGTTATAAATGGCTTCATCGGCTGCATTATCTCTATCTCGTCACCCTCGAAAAACCTGTTCCTCTGTGTGACTATCATCCTTCCGCTCTCCGGGTCGTATGACCTCACTATACCGATTAGCTCATAATCGCGTATATACGAACTCGTCTCATACACCTGCGCATCGGCACCGGGTCTGCCGAAATAAAAGCCTGTCGTATACGGACGATGACTCACCTTGCACAGCTCGTCAAGCTCTGCGGGATCGAACACATATCCCTCCGGATCCTCAAGATATCTGTCGATCTCACGGCGGTATGCGCCCACAACGGTCGCGACATAAAATGAGGTCTTGACCCTGCCCTCTATTTTCAGACTCGTTATGCCGCTCTTTACAAGCTCCGGTATATGCTCTATCGTGCAGAGATCCTTCGAGTTGAATATAAACGTTCCGCGCTCGTTTTCCTCCACGTCAAAATACTGACCGGGACGCTTCTCCTCCACGAGCGAATAATTCCATCTGCACGGATGCGCGCAGGCACCGGCATTTGAGTCCCTGCCGGTCATGTAATTTGAAAGCAAACATCTTCCGGAATACGAGATACACATAGCACCGTGAATAAACGCCTCAAGCTCCAGCTCCTCCGGAAGCTTGCTGCGAAACTCCGCTATCTCCTTGAATGACATCTCCCTGCCAAGCACGACGCGCTTCGCGCCGAGCCTGTACCACATCAAAGCCGAACGGTAATTTGTATTATTTGCCTGAGTGCTCACATGGATCGGAAGCTCCGGGGCCTCGGAACGGACTATGTCAAACATACCGAGATCGGATACCAGTATCCCGTCGAATCCCAAAGACCGGATCGATTTTATATAATCCGCAAAATCGTCCAGATCATCGTTGTGCGGGATTATATTGGCGGTAAGGTACACCTTCTTCCCGCGCTCATGCGCATATCGAAGCCCCTCGCGCATCTCCTCCAAGCTGAAATTTTCCGCGGCAACGCGCAAAGAAAAGGCGTCACCGCCTATGTAAACGGCGTCGGCGCCGTAATCTATCGCTGTTTTAAGCTTTTCAAGACTCCCGCCGGGAGCCAGAAGCTCAGGTCTGTTCATTTAAGTTCTCCTTTCACAATTTGCAGTCTCATATAAGATTTATCCCGTAGCCGAAAACGCGTATAAACCGCTCCGGAAGCTCCGCGGGCGCCGGCAGTATCGCGCACATCGCGCCGCCCGATCCGTAACGGTAGCTCTCACCGTACGATCCGGAATATGTATACGACAGCGCAAAGCTGTTTGAGAACGACCCTCTGCCAAGCTCGAACTCATACTCATACTCGTAATAATGCCCTCCGCTGCCGCTGCCGAATGAGCCGCTCGTAAAATACCCGCTCCCGTAGGAACCCAAGTATCCGCTGCCGCTCAGATATACCCCGCTGCCGTAAGAGCCGCTCCCTCCGGGAAGTGAAATTTCGGTCGCTGAAACCGCACGCATCGGATCATCGGTATCTATCGCATACCGCGCATGAAAAACCGGCTCTACGCCGTCAAATACCATTCCCTCGGTCTCTGCAGCCTCACGTGAGCAGAGCACATCAGCTCTTACGGGACCGAGCCTTGAAAAAATCACCCCCGCACAGACAGGTATCTTATATATCCCCGCACATAGGGTAATTCTCTTTTCACCCGCAGCTAAAGCACTTTCGAGATCCTTCTGGCCGTAGACTATTTTCCCGTCCATAAGACCGTCCTCCCTTCCCGCGTTTTTCGCCGAAATTCGTTAAACATTTCACATTATACCACAATACTATTGTAACATATAAAGCGAAAAAAGACAAGCGGTAATTGGAAATAACCCGAAATTTTTAATGAAAAGATCAGGATATCCACCGTAAAACATATGTCACAGACCAAATACCCTACGGCTGCGCTCCGTTATACCGTTTACGTATGCCAAAATCACCCCATAATTGCTTATCGGTATGCCGTGCTCACGGCATACTGTGATCCTGTTTCTTATCGCGCGTGAGTTTATCATACATCCGCCGCAGTGTATTACCAGATCGTAGTCATCTATATTATCCGGGAAATCATAGCCGACACAATAGTCGAACCGGAGCTCTTTGCCCGTGCATTTTTTCAAGAGCGAAGGGATCTTGACTCTGCCTATATCCTCATGGGAAACATTGTGCGTGCATGCCTCCGCCATAAGTATCCTGCTTCCGTCCTCAAGAGACTTCACGGCATCTGCGCCGCGTATAAACTCTGCAAGATCACCCTTCATTCCCGCCATCATCATCGAAAACGACGTAAGCTTTATATCCTCGGGCACGATCCTTGAGACCTCGTAAAAAGCCTGCGAATCCGTCACAACAAGATCGACCCTCGGCAGCTCCGAAAGCGTTTCGGCAAGCTCCGTATCCCGCACGCATACAGCCTTCATACCGTGATCGAGGCAGTCACGTATAAACTGTACCTGCGGCAGTATCAGGCGCCCCTTCGGCGCCTCGGAATCTATAGGGATAACAAGGACTATCGTCGAGCCTTCGGGAAGCAGTCTGCCTACCATCGTCTGCTCTTCATCACATAGCTCACTGAGCCGCTCCGCAAGCAGTCTCTTCAATGTCTCTACCGAACCTTCATCATATACCGAGACAAACACAGCGTTAGGATATTTTTCAGCAATATCCGGCTTGCCCAGATCAGACTTCGTAAACACAAGAAGATGCCCTATCTTCCTTTTTTCGAACATCACCGCCAAATCACGGTACGCAGCCTCGTCAAAGCCCGCGCAGTCTGCAGCATATATCGCAAAATCTGTGCGTTCCAGTATTTTTTCCGTTTTCTTCATCCGCTCCGCGCCCATCTCCGTAGTATCGCCAAGCCCGGCGGTATCGGTGAGCGCTATCGGTCCGTAAGGAATAAGCTCCATCGCCTTTGTTACGGGATCTGTCGTCGTCCCGCGGACATCTGAAACTATCACCATATCCTGACCTATGAGCTTATTGAACAATGCGGATTTACCCGCATTTGTATCGCCGAAGATCGAAACATGTGTCCTCGACGAAAGAGGTGTTTTTTCCATTTCACTCACTCCCAGCAAACTTTTTTAATCATAAAAACGGAGCCCTGCTCCGATCCGCGAAATCCGCGGACGTTCGGGCCCCGTTGCCTTCTTTCCGGTTATCCGCCTATAACAAGCGGCGTCCTGTCTACTATCATGTTCTGTCCGTCGTATATAACATCCTGCGTACCGTCATTGTACATCAAATACGATTCAAAACCTCTCAGCGTATCATAATCATTTCCAAGCGTGATCTCTCCGCTCTCACCCGTGAGCGATCTGAAGGTAGCCTTCATAACTCGTCCGTCTGTTTTCTTCGCATTGTCTCCGTAGATTATGACATAAAGCGCCTTTGCACCGGTCATGTAATCCGGATTCTCTGCCATTACCGTAGCCTCCAAAGGCTCGCCCGCCTCCGAAAGAAGCGTTCCGGAAACAAATTCAAACTTCGATTTATCGTAATCAAAGGTCGTAACGATACCGCTAAGGAACGAATCCTCAGGCATATTCGCAACATCTATGTACACATCAAACTCGCTTCCCGCGCTGAGCGTCTGTGCGTCCGTGGACATCGACATTCTGAGCATCTCGCTTTCAGCGGGCTTAGGTGTGGGCTGCGCGCCCTCGAGAAGTATCGGGTCACCCGAATATATATCTACTCTGAACTCGTCCGGATCCCAGCTCACTTCACAGCCGAACGCCTCGGATATAGCCCTTAACGGGATCATTGTCCTGTCGTTCATTATCTGCGCCGGAGCATCAAGCGTATATTCCTCGGTTTCGATCTGCATGATCGTCTTAAACGTTCTTACCGTCATCACATCGCTGTCGATGGTGAGTGTCACCGTCCTTACACCGGTGTCCGACGTCACCTCAACTGTGCGTGTGTCCTGATCCCACTCAACATCATAGCCAAGACATTCGAAAACACCTCTCGCAGGCACGAGCGTGTGTCCCTCTCCCACGATCTTTGCGGCCTGATCCTGAAACAGGATCAGACTATCGTTTACATAAACGTCCGGCTCACCGTTCTCGCGGTCCGCAGCATTTACAGCGGCAGCGGGAGCCGCCAGAAGAGAAACGGCTGTGAAAAAGCCCAATAGCTGTTTTTTCATATTCATTTTATCCTTTCAAAATTATTGAGAGAGCTCCGCCCTCTGTATCACAATATATTATAACACAAATTTATCGCAAATACAAGACGGAATTTATTTGATACGTCAATAACTCCAAAATATTATTTGCCGCGTTTATCCTCTTCCGCAGTCTTGCCGCTCTTTTTCTTGCTCACCGTATCCGCCGCGGCAAGCACCACAAACACGGCGCTCAGTATAGCCAGCACGATCATCTTTCCCATATGTATCTCTTCCTTTCCTATGTAAGCCGCCCCTTCGGGCGGATCATTTGCAGAAAACATGGTTCCCTATCTGTGTAATAACCGGTCTTGACCATATCCAACTGCTCGTTGCGGTGGCGGGATTGTAATAATATACCGCGCCTCCGGTCGGATCCCATCCGTTCAAGGCATCGCGCGCGGCACTGTAGCAGCTGTCCTCGACAGCCGCGTTTATCTGCCCGTCGATCACTGCCGTAAAAGCTCCGTCCTGATATATCACTCCCGCGATAGTGTTAGGGAACGACGGCGACTTCACACGGTTCAATACCACCGCGCCGACCGCCACCTGCCCGGTATACGGTTCTCCCCTCGCCTCGCCGTTTATTATCCTCGCAAGCAGCGCTGTCTCGCTTGAGGATGCAGAGGACGAGGATGAAGATGACGAGCCTGTCGGCAGTCCGATCTTTGCCAAGGTCTGAGGACCGCATATCCCGTCGGCGGTAAGCCCGTGCTTGCGCTGAAACGATCTTACAGCCTCAGCAGTCCGTGTTCCGTAGATACCGTCCACCGAATATGAATAATATCCCCACGATTTAAGTCTGGACTGTATATTCCTGACCTCACTGCCGGTCGACCCGATCTTTGAGAGAGCCGACGCTGTGCTCCCAAAGCACAAGGAAACAAGCAGCACACAGATCATTATTATTTTTTTCATGAAGCATTACCTCCGTAATATGTTTGCCTTTATTGTTTCCATATACGGAGAAATAATACATCACCATTTCGGCTTGCGCGGGAACGGGCAGTGCCCGTCCCTCATAAGCGCGCGTACCTGCATAACGCAGCCGCACAGCGCACATGTCGAGCCGTATTCCAATTTCTCACACGACCGGCATACAGTCAGCCGTTTTTCATACGTCTCCTCATCAGTGAGACGTATCCTTGGCATGGAACGCACCTCGCCCACCATTCGCTCTATATCCGCCTCCGAAAGTACCGTCTTGATGCCGCAGCGCTTGCATTTAGCCATTATTTCAAAGTAAGCGCGATAACGCTCATCCTCGGGAGACTGACGGTCAGAGTCCTGCCGTCAAGCTTTGCTTCAAGCGGCTTCGGCGACACCTTGTCAGGCTCGTCAAAATCGTTGAAATCGCACATATCGGAAGCCGTCAGCACCTCGCCGGACACCTCGGCATAATCGGCATCAAGCTCTATTTTAAGCTCCTTATCACTGTCAAGTCTCGTATTTGCCGCCGTAACGGTAAGCACGCCGTTTTTGACCGATGCCGAAACGCTTACCGACGGTATCTTCTCCCCGTCCGCCTCATAGCTGTCCGCGTCGTATGAAAGATCAACTCTTTCACCGTCCTGGTGTCCCTTCATCATCCTGAACAGGTGATACGTCGGAGTGAGGACCATCTTTTCACCCTCGGTGAGGATCATAGCCTGAAGGACGTTTACCATCTGCGCTATATTCGCCATCTGTACTCTGCCGCAGTTCTCATGGAACATATGGAGTATAACCATTCCCGTAACGACGTCACGCATCGTGTTCTGCTGATACAGGAATCCCGGATTCGTTCCCGGCATACAGTCGTACCAGTTTCCCCACTCGTCCACTATAAGATCTACCTTGCCGTCCGGATCGAAGCAGTCCATAACGGCTATGTGCTTTTTAAGTCTGTCGCGCATCCTCTCAACATCCGCAAGATTTGAATACCAGCCCGTCTCGTCAAAGTCAAAGCTGCTGCCCTTGTGCTCCCAGTCGCCCTCGTAGGTGTAATTATGCCATGACAAGCCGTTCATGAAGCTGCCCGCATTCTTTAAAACTGTCTCGGTCCAGCCTGTATCGCCTGCATTGGCTCCGCAGCCTATCTTATATATGGGTTCTTCACCATAGTTTCTTATAAAAGTCGAAAATCTTCTGTAGAGGTCGCAGTAGTATTCCGGACGCATGTTTCCGCCGCAGCCCCAGTTTTCGTTTCCAACACCGAAATATTTGAGCTTGAACGGCTCCTCGTGTCCGTTTTTACGTCTCTCGTTCGCAAGCGGCGAATCGCCGTCAAATGTCATATATTCGATCCAGTCGCGCATCTCCTGTACCGTTCCCGAGCCTACGTTTCCCGTTATGTACGGCTCACAGCCCAGCTGAGAACAGAGCTCAAAGAACTCGTGCGTTCCGAAATGATTGTTCTCCACAACGCCGCCCCAATTCGTGTTTACCATATACGGACGCTTGTCCTTGTCGCCTATACCGTCGCGCCAATGATAATCGTCCGCAAAGCAGCCGCCGGGCCAGCGCAGCACCGGTATCTCAAGCTCCTTAAGCGCGTTTACAACGTCGCAGCGCATCCCGTTCACATTAGGGATACTGTCGTCCTCTACATATATGCCCTCATAGATACAACGTCCCAGATGCTCTGCAAACTGTCCGTAGATATTTTTGTTTATCGTGCCCAAACGGCGTCTTGTATTTATTTTTACATCAGTCATGTCAATTCTCCTTCTATTATAAATATATCCGTTACGGTCCGTTGTTACGGTACAGTGATCTGTATTCCCTTAAGAACGGCAAGCGCCGCAGCATTGAGCTCTTCATCCGCCGATGCTGTACATTCGGGATCCACTATGATCTCGGCATCCGGCAGCGCCGCGCGGGCGATGACCGCATTCGAGAGCACACATATATTCGAAACCAGACCGCACAGCTCGACCAGATCATAACCGCCTCTTTTAAGATACTCGCCGAGCTCCAGCGAGCCGAACGAAGACTTTTCAAAAGAGCGCGTACCCTCCAGCTTCTGCGCCGTTTTCCCATAATTCCGATGCCCTTCTGTACCCTTTATGCAGTGCGGCACAGGCAGATTGCGTCCCTCATAAGTATCGAGGTAATCGCTGCCGTGCGTATCGAGCGTATGGACGATCTCATCACCGGCATACTCATCTATCTTGCGGCATATCGCCTCGTCCAGGCGCTCCGCCCCCTCAAACCCGAGGGATCCGTTTACGAAATCATTCTGATAATCCACAACGACAAGAATTTTCTTCACAGGATCACATCCTTTCCCAAACCGTAATGTCAAATACATTTTAGCACAGAACAGGCGCGATGTAAACACATTTTTTACGACTTTTTATAATATTTTCTTAATCTTTTTTTCTCTGCGGCAAGCCACAGAAAATCCTTCATGAATAATAAAGTTGAAATTCGTTACTTACTCAAAAGAGTTTGGAGATCACGAACATTGTAAATTCTGTTCCGAAAAAAATCTCAAATTTGCCCATAGCTCCGGTCTCCCTGTCACTGCATCCTGCTTAAAATTCGTAATGTGTCCACATGCTGACTATAATCACCGTATCGCCTGTTATCTTGTAAACAAGCCTGTGCTGACGGTTTATCCGTCTTGAATACAGCTCCTTAAAACTTCCCGAAAGGTTTTCGTACGGCGGCGGATTTTGAAACGGATTTGTACGAAGTATATTCAGCAAATTATCCACGTTTCTTTTCAGAGCCGGTATCGTTTTTATCTTTTCTTTGTCCTTGACCGCCGATTTTGTCAGCATGAGCTTATACTCCGTTACCACGAAAACTCCTCACAGTCCTCAGGCCTTGCGTTTAGTCCTTCTTCCAGCTTCTCCTTCATTCCCGGAACAGACAAAAGATACAGCGTCTCCATCATTGAATTATACTCCTCCTCGCTGATCATAACAGCATTTCCGTCCTTTGTGCTTATATTTATAACATCATTATATTCAACCGCCTGATTTACATAGTCAAAAAGGTTCTTTCGCAGATTAGTTATATTCACATGTGTCATGTTCATCCCTCCTCTATGTACATTATACTGTACATAGAGGCTTTTGTCAAGAAATTTATATTTTTAATGAACTAGTTCTTTATCATCTATCATCTCAACCGCAAAGCGCCGCCTCAGCAGCCCATCAGCCGCACCGCGGCGACGCTCATGTCGTCCTTTGCGATACCGCGGCTTTTTTCGAGAGCCGTGTCCATTACCTCTTTTGCAAGCTCACTCATCTCTCCATACGGCTTTATTATAAGATTTTTTATCCAGTCGGTCCTTGACACCGTACACCCCGCCTCGGTTATACCGTCCGTCATCATCAGCACCGTGTCGCCTTCGCCAAGCGTCATCTTTTTGCTGCCCAGCCTTATATCAGACAATATCCCAACCGGAGCTGAGGATGAGCTCAGCACGCTTACCTCGTCGCCGCAGAGTATCACCGACTCAGCGCTGCCTATCTTGAAAAATTCCGCCTCGCCGGTATAGAGATCTATGCGCATTATATCCACCGTCGAATACGTTTCTCCGCCTATATTCAAACACATTGCGGAATTGAGTATACCAAGCGCCGTTTTTACACTAAACCCCGCCCGAAGAAAGCTCGTTAAGAGCCTCAGCGCCGCGGCGCTCTCATACCTTGCCTCCGAGCCGCTGCCCATGCCGTCAGCAAGCACAGCATAAAACTCGCTCCCGCCTACAGTAAACGTTGTTACGCTGTCGCCGTTCTCCTCCGAGCCGTCCTGCGGCAGCTGCAGAACAGCCGCGTCGACTGTATAATCGGGCTTTGAGACGTACTTGCTTAGTCCGCCCTCAGTTTCCTCATACGAAAATGTTCTTCCCATCACCTCGGAGATTATTCCCTCCACGGCTGTCCTGCGTATCACAGGCGGAAGCCGCAGATACACCTCACAGCGGCCGCTCGTACTCTCGATCGCGCTTACCTCATACGGCATTATTCCGTTTTTGTCCAGCTCGTCCACGATCTGCTCCTCCTCCTTTTCAAGGAATTTGAAGCCATCCTCAATATCGCCTGCCATACCGGTAAAAAGAGAATTAAGCTCACCGTACTGTCCCGCAACAAGATCGCGCGTTTCTACAGCATCGGCGCGGCGCAAAACATCGCGCTTGTACAGCTCATAGACATGGTTTATCTCATTTATGAATTCGCCCGGTCTGACACATTTCTCGCAAAAATGCTCCGGTATATTCTCCTCAGTGAGCCTCCCCTCAGTTTCTATCATCCCTATAAGTCCCAACACATTTTTATATGTGCGCCTAAAGTCAGTCTGCCAGCACTTTCCGCACATCCGGCAGCCCTTGCACACCCTGTCGGCGGTCTCGTCAAGTATCACACCGACATCATCCGTATATTTGCGAAGTCTCCCCTCCGACACCGCCACGAAACATTCTCGCAGACTCGAAAAGGATTCTCCCGTCTTTCTCAGCCGCATAGTGAGATATTCACGCATACGAAGATCGGGACTTACCGATTCCACCTTGAGAGATCTGGTGAAAAAGCTTTTAAAATACTCATGCACGACAGAAGGGGTCACCAAAAACAGTACAGCGCCGACCGCAGCATCTATGACCGAAAGCGGAACATCATATATATTCCTTATGTAGATAAGCGTCACCGCTGTGCCGCTCAGATAACCTATGACACATCCGGGCTTGCCGAAGCTGTTCATAAAACAGGCAAAAACGGCGCTCAGACCGTAAACACCCATCATTATGACGGCGTCCGAGGACGCGAGCGCGGACATGAACCCTATGCAAAGTCCGGCGCATCCCGCCGTTGCGACCGAGGAATTCAAGGCACATACCATTACCGCATACACCGCGAAAACGTTCGTAAGGCTTATCGGACCTATGCCGACACCCGAAAGACCCGAAACGAATACGCCTATTGAGATCGCCGCGCTTATGTATTCCTCCTGAGACATCCCTCCGCGCTTTGATCTTTCCTCAGTCATAAGCTCCGATCTTTTGAATACTATATACATGAGCGCAGTTATAAGACTCTCGGTGCAGAGCATAAAAATATCATACAATCCGTTAAAGTCCGATATAAGCATGATGGTTCCGCCGAGGAGCACGGACGCGCCGCAGGCGGCAGAGCAGATTATCTCACTGCGGCGCCTGTATATCCTTATAAAAAGCCAATATGCCGTCAGCGCTATGATATACTTCGGGAGTGCCTCGACTCCGCCCGAGGTAAGGATGCCCGCGCACGCCGCCATGATCCCCACATATGCGACGCTTTTGTCGAACGACGCCGCAAAAAATGCGGCTCCGAACGGGAATACTCCCAAGGCTGAGGCTCTCGCCGCCAATATCATCATAAGCGACGGCATTATATCGTTAAGCCGCGGCACACGCAGCGGCGTTTTGATCTGCGTTGTTTTGATCTCATTCATTATATATCCTCTTTTCGTGTATTTATACGGCATCATCCGCTGCCGATCACCATGTAATTATACCAGATATACTTGACGAAATCTGCGGTATACCGCTGTCGAACGCCATAAATCATGCGACAAATTTTGCGCAAAAGAAAAACCCACGTTATTTATATATTTTTCTTTATAATCAGCGTATCGGACGCTCTTATTTTGGTTATAATTTTCGGAAAATACTGTTTACTTTGCGGCTGTTTCATGATATTATATTAGTACGGCAAAGGTAACTTGTTTTAAGACAGACGACCGCCGCAGGGCGGCAGTACATGATGACAAAAGCCAAGGAGCATTATACTATGAAAAGAATACTAGTTTTTTCGGATTCGCACGGGAGCATAGACCTGTGCGTCGATGCGATCGCGCGCATCCCCGCTGATATCATACTTCACTGCGGAGACTATGTAAGGGACGTTGATAAGCTCATTCGGAAATTTCCGGATAAAGATATACGATATGTACAAGGAAACAATGATCTCTTCACAAAAGCGCCAAAGCAGCTCATTATTGAGGAGGACGGCGTGAGGATACTCGCGGTGCACGGTCATGAGCAGCATGTAAAATACGAGATGAATTACACAACGCTCGCAAAATTTGCGCGCGAACAGGGCTGCGATATGGCTGTATTCGGCCATACGCATATAGCCTACGAGGGCGAGACCGACGGCGTAAAGCTGTTAAACCCCGGAAGCACCCTTTTCGGCGGAACATATGCGATCATAGAGATCGCGGACGGAAATGCAAGCAGCTGTATCATGCAGTCAATGTGACACCAATAAAAACAGCGCCGCAGGTATAATGCCCGCAGCGCTGTCTTTTATTTAAATCGTATCGATATACTCCACTTGAATTTATCCTTCAATTTTTCCTTGTCCGGAAGCGCGGGACCGCAGCTGTTTGAACCGATACCGCACTGACGGTGATCGACACACAAAACGGTCGAACCGCATTTTTCAAGCTCGAAATTATGCGCCTTGCGCATCAGCTCCTCTTGGGTATACTCCGACGCATTGAACGAAAACTTCTTTCCGTACATCTCTATCCCGGATCCGTCTCCATCGGTCACCGAAAGGAACCCGCACCCGCAATGACTGCCGTTTTCCTGCGGCTTTATATAGTCCTCGTGCATGTCCGCAGTATCCGACTCAAAAAGTCCCATATACGAGGCAATATGCTTGTCGGAATAGCTCTCGTACGGTCCGAAGCCGTAGTATCTCACTTTTCCGTATTTCTTCGGCAGGAACATCCTTATCCCGAACCTCGGCAGGAAAGGCAGCTCTATATACGGCGTGTCACTGTTAAATACAGCCTTCACCGAGACGGTCACCGCGCCGTCGCGCCGCACTATGCATTTCATGCCCAGTCTAAGTATCGACCTCATCTGCACGGCGGAGATATTTATATCCGCGTCTATCTCGACCCCTTCATCGGCAGGTCTCACATTCGTACCGTAGACTCTTACCACAGCTCTGTCATAACCGGCATCTATCCACTGCCGGGCAACATTCCTGTCATTATCCGTTGGAGCTCGCATTATATTCCATTCCGCAGGACGTTCAAACATCTCACGTCCGTTTACGGCTGCCGAACTGAAAAGTCCTGTCCTTTTGTCCAAAACATATCTGAACGATGCGCCTTCTATAATTATCGAAGACGAGCTCTCGCTCACGGCAAGTTCAGTATCCTCCGTATTATCCGGCAGCACAAACGCCGTTCCCTTTGAAAGCCTAAGCTGATCAAAGCCCGCAAAATGTCCCTCCGGCACGAGCGCCGTTTCGTTTTTGGTTATATATCTCAAAAGTATATAGCAGTCGCCGTCAGATGGCGCCTCCGGAAGCGGAAGTCTTACACTTCCGTGCGGTTCGATATGCGGCAGCTCAAGCTCACCTTCACCCACGCTCTCTCCGTTTCGGCTTATCTCATACGCCACCCTGTAAAGCTCCGATACGTCTGAAAAATCAAGCCTGTTTTCAAACTCTATCTCACCTTTTTTCGGATGCAGTACCGCGCGGATCGGTCTTATCGCGTTCTTATACTCATAAAGTCCGGTATGCGGCGTTCTGTCCGGATACACAAGACCGTCAACACAGAAATTCCCATCGTGCACTGTCTCGCCGAAATCACCGCCGTAGAAATATACTTCTCTTCCGTTCTTTTTGCCCATATACACCGCATGGTCGCACCATTCCCATACAAAGCCGCCGACAAATCCATCATATTTGTCGATAAGATCGAGATAATCGTATATCCCGCCGGGACCGTTGCCCATCGCATGCAAAAATTCACACATTATATACGGCTTTTTGTTTTTGCGGTCCCTGAAATATTCGACTATGCTCTCCGGCGGCGCATACATGGTGCTGTAGAGATCAAGCATGTTCGTATCGTTCTTGTGCCCGAGTGTTTCGTGCACACTGCTCTCGTAATGCGTCGGACGCGACGGATCATATTCCTTTACCCATCTTCCGGCACTCTCAAAATTCCCGCCGAAGCCCGCCTCGTTTCCTAACGACCATATTATAACAGAACATCTGTTCTTGTCGCGGATGACATTTCGCTGAACTCTGTCCAGTATAGCCTCCTTGAACATATCGTCCTGCGCTATAAGACCGAAGGTCTTATCCTGTGAACCGCCGTAGAACGAGCACACGCCGTGAGCCTCAATATCCGCCTCAGCGCAGGCATAGAAGCCCAGCTCGTCACAAAGCTCAGTAAACCACGGCGCATTCGGGTAATGGCTGGTACGGACCGCATTTATATTGCTTTGCTTCATAAGCGTGAGATCGGCAAGCGCCTGCTCACGGCTTATCGTATAGCCGGTTTTCGGGTCGCTGTCATGCCGGTTCGCTCCGCGCAGCTTGAATTTCCTGCCGTTTAAAAGCACAACGCCATGCTCGATCGTTATTTCTCTTATGCCTGTCTTCTGTACTATATACTCACCGCCGCTCTTTATCACAAGTGTGTAAAGATACGGTGTTTCCGCTGTCCACAGCCTTGGCTCTTCCACTCTCATCACCGCCTCACGCCCGGACGCTGATGATACGAGCTTATCGCCGTCGTACAGCTCGTACTCGGCATAGGCATCAGCCGTAACGGAAATTGTCCCGTCTACAGCCGTCTTTATAAAGAGATCCTTTATATGCCCCTCCGGACGCTCGAGGATGTACACATCACGGAATATGCCGCTCATACGGAATTTGTCCTGATCCTCAAGATAGCTGCCGTCGCACCACTTGAAAACGAGCACATTGATCCTGTTCCTTCCCTTTTTCAGATATTCCGTTATATCAAACTCACTCACGGAATGCGACACCTGGCTGTAACCCGCAAAGCTGCCATTTATCCAGAGATAAAAGCAGGAGTCTACCCCCTCAAAGTTTATGTACTGTCTGAAACCCTCCTTCGGCTGCATATTTACGCGTTTTTCATACATAGCGCACGGATTGTTATGCGGCACATACGGCGGATCGAACGGGAACGGATAACGCGTGTTCACATAATTATGCGTGTCATAGCCCTTGCACTGCCAGCATGACGGAACGCTTATCTTATCAGGCTCCGCTATTTTCGCAAGCTCCGGCAGACGCTCAGCCGAAAGCAGCTCCTCGCCGCCGAGCCCGTCAATGCTTTCGCAGTATTTAAAATCCCATATGCCGTTCAGATTGCGCAGCATATCCGAACGTTCCCTATCGCCCTCAAGCGCAGCCTTAATATCCGAAAACGGGATATAGTATGCGCGCGGCGGCTCACAGCCGACGTGCAGTACCGAAGGATCCTCATGATAAAATCGAATACTCATAAGTCTATCTCTCACCTCTGTTATCTGGGACATCTGCCGTAGATCGCCGTCATTTCCGCGATCATTTCGGCAAGCATTCCCTCATATGCACCCTTTTTCATTCGCCACTGCCAGTTGCCCGACGCCGTAGAGGGTGTGTTCATTCTCGACTCGCTGCCAAGCCCGAGGTAATCCTGCATCTGTATTATAACAGTATCACCTACACAGGCAAACGCAGTCCTGATGAAGGTTCTGATAAATCCGTCCATATCCCCGCATTCATAATTCAGGAATTTCTTGCAGAAACGGATAGTCTCATCATCCAGCTCCTCTACCCATCCTTTTATCGGCGCATTATCGTGCGTGCCTATATATACCGCACAGTTTTTTTCGTAATTGTACGGAAGATAATTGCTGGGCTCACGCGGATCGAAAGCGAACTCGAGCACCTTCATACCCGGGAACCCCGAATCGGAAAGCATCTGCAGCACTGATGAGGTCAGGAATCCCAGATCCTCCGCGATTATCGGCAGCCTTCCGAGCCGTGATTCAACAAATCTGAAAAACTCTATTCCCGGGCCTTTCTTCCACTCGCCGTTTTCGGCAGTCTTGTCGCCGTAGGGTATAGCATAATAGCCGTCAAAACCTCTGAAATGGTCTATCCTAACCACATCATATAACTCTACCGCGGCTCTCAGCCTGTCTATCCACCAGTTGTAACCGGTCTCCTTATGACGTTCCCAATTATAGATCGGATTCCCCCACAGCTGACCGGTGGGTGAAAACGCATCCGGCGGGCATCCTGCCACCGTTATCGGCTCAAGCTCATCGTCGAGCTCGAAAAGATCCGGATATACCCATACCGCAGCACTGTCCAGCGCCACATATATCGGTATATCTCCTATTATCTGCACTCCCCTGCCGTTGGCATATTCCTTGAGCTTTTTCCACTGTTCAAAAAATTTATACTGTATGAACTCATAAAATTCCACCTCATCGGCATGAGCCTCCTTGAACATCCAGAGCTCGTGCGGATCGCGTTTTTTCAGGCCTTCATCCCATTCAAGCCATGATTTTCCGTTATAATGATCCTTTATCGTCATAAACAAAGCATAATTTGAGATCCATGCCTCGTTTTCATCAAGGAAAATATCGAACATAGTTCTGTCCGTATCTTTAAAATTTTCGTACGCCTTTTTGAGCACCTTAAATCTGCTGTTGTAAAGAGCGCTGTAATCCACACGCGTCTCATCATCGCCCCAGTCGATCTCCTCATAATCCTCCGGCTCAAGCAGCCCTTCATCGGCAAGCATGTCAAGATCTATAAAATACGGATTCCCCGCGTGTGTCGAAAACGACTGGTACGGAGAATCGCCGTAGCTCGTCGGGCATATCGGCAGCATCTGCCAATATGTCTGCTTAGCATCGGCGAGGAAATCAACGAACTTATACGCCTCCTCACCCATCGTCCCTATACCATGAGCCGACGGCAGAGACGAAATGTGCATCAATATACCGCTCGCACGCATCATATTACCTCCTGTTGAATCATTTTTATTTCACAAACATGTCATTTATACCATTATACCACAACTCAAAAATATGTCAATCCGAAACGTCAAAAAATATTTATAAACGTAAACATACTATTAAATTTCGGGGAAATTTCGCCGAACCGCTTGATTTTTTCGAGTTATTGTGTTAGTATATACAGGAGCTTGGGAAAGGGAGCCGCATCACTGTATGGGCATCCCGGAGTAAGTAAAAAAAGAAAGGAATGTTAGAAGTGAAAAAGGGATTATTGATTCTTGCAGCCGCAATGCTCACATTATCTATGGCAGCATGCGGTAACAATACAGACGACACTGCCGCAACAAACGATCCGGCAGCGACAAACGCATCGGAGACAGCCGGACAGACTGAGGCTGCCGAAACACCTGCCGTTCCGCAGGGCACTCTCACAGTCGAGGGCGCAGCAGATGAGGTCGATATGGGCAAGGTCGAGGGCGAGAAGCTCAGCGACACAACGCCGGAGGACTCCAATCTTGAGGCATCGGGTGAAATAGGCAATTTTGAAGTAGCAATAGAGGATGCCAAGGTGTTTGACTATGAAGGACAGAGGGTCATAGCGCTCTCATACAAGTTCACAAGTCATAACGCCTCTCCCACATCCTTCAGCAGCGTATTGTCGACCGAGGTAACACAGGACGGAAACAACCTCGCACCTATAGTAGTCCTCGGTGTTGAAGGACTCAATACAAACTCGATGCAGGAGCGTGTAGAAAACGACGATACTATAACCGTACAGGAGACGTTTATACTCTCAAACGAGCAGAGCGATGTAAACGTTGTCGTTCACAAATACGACGATCCGAGCGGAGCCTCGGTATCAAAGGCATTTTCACTGCAGTAATATAACACGAATGGGTTGACGGGCTAACATATTAAGTTTGATATTGAACAACCGTTAAATTAAGAAATCGTTTTATTAACGCAGACTATTGCTTGGCATCAAAGTCGGTGACTGAAAACAAAACGCACCTGACAGTGTATACACATACACCATCGGGTGCGCTTTTAAATTATATCACTCCATTGCTCACATACTTTTTCGCGAAAAAACACCCAACCGAGCCAACTTGTGGCTCCGTTAGGTGTTTTTGTCTTTATTATTATCCAAGCTCCTCTATGAGCATCCTGTTTACGGCGCTCATGAGAGCGTATATCGATGCGGTGTTTATGTTCTCGTGAACTCCCACACCCCAGAAGACCTTGGCATTGTCATCATTGTCCTTTATCGCGATGTATGTCGCCGCCTTTGATGAGGACGAGCGCTCGAGAGCGTGCTCGGTGTACGCGCATATCTCAAAGTCGATATTGAGGAACTTTCTGAGTCCCGAGCAGAGCGCGTCGAGCGGACCGTTTCCCTTGCCGGCAATGGACGATACCCTGCCGTTATACTCGATCGTAGCATTTACCGTTGTGGAATCATCATCATTGTTCGAACGGTATGAATATGTCTTTATCGGGCTTGTGAGGTTCATATACGTGTCCTTGAACGCCTGATGTATCTCGTCATTCTGCATTACCGTGTGCTTTTCATCGGAGAGCGTGTTTATTATCGATGAGAATTCCGCAAGCATAGCCTTCGGGAGGGTATAGCCGTATTTGTTCTCCATAACATAGCTCACGCCGCCCTTTCCTGACTGGCTGTTTATCATGATAGGCTCATATTTTCTGCCGATGTCGGACGGATCTATCGTAAGATACGGATTTGCCCATGTCTTTGATCCCTCACGCTCGAACAGATCGAAGCTCTTCTTTATCGCGTCCTGATGGCTGCCCGAGAACGCTACGTATGCCATATCTCCGGCATACGGATGGCGCGGATGTATCGGCATTTTATTGCACTTTTCAAACATTTCGATAGCCTCGTCTATGTTGCTGAGATCAAGCTCCGGATCTATGCCCTGCGCAAACATGTTAAGAGCTACCGTGACAATATCCGTATTTCCCGTTCTTTCTCCGTTTCCGAAGAGCGTTCCCTCAACTCTGTCGGCTCCGGCGAGCAGCGCAAGCTCGGTCGATGCAACACCTGTGCCTCGGTCGTTATGCGCGTGAACGCTTATTATAAGATTCTCCCTGTTTTTAAGGTTTTTGCACATGTATTCTATCTGATCTGCATACACATTCGCAGTGGCTACCTCTATGGTCGAAGGCAGATTGATTATCACCTTTCTCTCCGGCGTCGGGCAGAATACCTCGTTTACCGCGTCGACTACCTCTACCGCATATTCCGGCTCCGTGCAGGTAAAGCTCTCGGGTGAATACTCATAGCGGATATTTCCGGTAAGCTTCGCATCAACAAGCTCCTTTACGAGCTTTGCGCCGTCTACGGCAAGCTGCTTTATCTCTTCCTTGCTCTTATTGAATACCACACGGCGCTGGAGCGTCGAAGTCGAATTATAGAGGTGAACTATAGCATTTTCTGCGCCTTCAAGCGCCTCTATCGTCTTCTTTATGATATGCTCGCGCGCCTGAGTAAGCACCTGTATGGAAACGTCGGACGGGATCCTGTGCTCATCTATAAGGCGGCGCACGAAATCGAACTCTGTGTCCGATGCAGCCGGGAACCCGACCTCTATCTCCTTGAAGCCGAGCTTTACAAGGTACTCGAAGAATTCTATCTTCTCATCTATAGTCATAGGAGAATAAAGCGCCTGATTTCCGTCACGCAGATCCACACTGCACCAGATCGGCGCATGGGTTATTTCTTTATCACACCAATCCCTGTGCTCGAGATGCACAGGATGATACATCTTCTTATATTTCTTATAGTTCATGATAAACCTCCTTATATGCCAGCACGTAAATTATTTCTATACAAAAAAATCGAACCGTGTGTGGTTCGACAACACCGCAGCGCATGCGGAAAAAGACTGACGACCACATTGCCGGTTCAGTCGTTTAGTAGTAGATTATTCAGATGTGCGAAAATATGTATACCTGTGTTCATAATATGCACCTCTCTGATCGCCTTAGCATTGAAATACTATAACTAACTGTTTTTCTTCTTAAAAACATTTTACAATATTTTTTGTACTTTGTCAATGTTTTTTTATACTCGACAATGCATTTTGTGGAATTGAATAAAATTATCCGTTTAAATATTTAGTTTGATGGAAAAATCGGCGAACAGTGTGGCATAATAGATAATATAAAAACGAATCTTAACGGAGGAATGATATAATGTTCAGAGGAAAAATAGCGATAATAGGCGCCGGGCTTGTAGGCTCGACAACGGCTTTTGCAATAATGAGCGGCGGAGTTTTCAATGAGATCGTGCTGATCGATATAGACCGAGACAAGTCAGAGGGCGATGCCATGGATATGGCGCACGGCGAAGCATTCGTAAAGCCGGGACGAATTTACAGCGGAGGCTATGAGGAATGCCGCGGAGCCGATATAATCGTGATAACGGCAGGCGCCAACCAAAAGCCGGGAGAAACAAGGCTGGAGCTCATAAGCAAAAACGTTTCCATATTTAGGTCCGTAATAGGAGAGATAGTGAAATACGCACCATCGGATGTAATATTGCTTGTGGTAACTAACCCGGTAGACGTACTCACCTATGCTGCATACAAGCTGTCCGGGCTGCCTCGCAGGCAAGTTCTCGGGTCCGGCACGGTCCTTGACACGGCAAGGCTCAAATATATGCTCTCGGAGCACACGGGAATAGACACGCGCTCGTGCCACACGTATATAATCGGTGAGCACGGCGACAGCGAAGTTGCGGCATGGAGCGTTACGAACATCGCCGGAATAACAATGGACGAATTTGCAGCCCAGACCGGAAAATGCACTGTCGCAGACAGGGAGAGAATGTACAGCAACGTCAAAAATGCCGCATATGAGATCATCGAAAAGAAAGGCGCAACCTTCTACGCCATAGCCCTTGCCGTAGAGCGGATCACCTCATGCATCGCCGGTGAGGAAAATTCCATGCTTACAGTATCCAGCGTGCTTGATGGTCAGTACGGAATGTCGGACATAGCGCTGAGCGTTCCCGCGAAGGTCGGCGGGACCGGCGTGGACTGGATACCCGAGGTTCGTTTTTCCGATACTGAAACATCTGGGCTTCGCGAAAGCGGAAAGACGCTGACGGACTGCGCAAGGGGCATAGGTCTTTAATGTAAAAACATATCAGCCAAATTAATTCTCCCGAAACACTTGATATATCGTCCGATTTGTAGTAAAATATAACTGATACCGAAAGGTCAGATACAAATGAAAGGACTGATACCAATGAAACAGATCTCAACAAATAAAGCACCGGCAGCTATAGGACCTTATTCTCAGGCGATAATATCCGGAAACATCCTGTTCTGTTCGGGGCAGATACCGCTCGATCCGGAAACAGGCGCAATTCCCGAGGGCGTTGAAGCGCAGGCGGAGCAGGCGCTCACCAACGTCAAAAACCTTATAGAGTCGGCAGGCGGAAAGATAGACAACGTCGTTAAAACAACGGTGTTCATAAAAGACATGGACGATTTCGGCAAAATAAACGAGATATATGCAAAGTATTTCACAGAGCCGTTCCCCGCGCGCTCGTGCGTTGAGGTAGCAAGGCTCCCGAAGGACGTCCTGCTCGAAGTAGAAGCTATAGTTGAGCTGTAAGATGCTTTCCGATCCCCGGATCCGCCGCATAGCGCGGTCGGGGATCATTTTTATGTCATAATTTTTATTTTGCTTGCAAAATACGCTCAAACGTGATATACTTATGGTGTAGCAATTCAGATCACTAAGGGGATATGTATTATGATACTTGCCATAGATGTTGGAAATACAAATATAGTAATAGGCTGTATTGAAAAAGATAAGATCCTATTTAACGAACGAGTTTCCACGAATCATCGTGCGACCGATCTTGAATACGCGATACAGTTGAAAAATATTTTTGAGATACACAAAACAGATCTCAGCCGTATAGAGGGCGCGATAATGTCATCGGTAGTTCCTTCGATAACGGGAATATTCAAACGTGCAATACGCAAGCTTGTGCACACCGAGCCTATAATCGTCGGTCCCGGAATAAAGACAGGGCTCAAGATCCTGACTGACAACCCCGCCCAGCTTGGCAGCGATCTGGTCGTCGATGCTGTTGCGGGTATACATTATTATTCGCTGCCTATAATCATAATCGATATGGGCACCGCAACGACTGTATCCGTCGTTGACAAAGACTGCGCATATCTGGGCACCGATATAATTCCCGGAATGCGGACATCACTCGATGCTCTTGTGAGCGGAGCGGCACAGCTGCCTAAGGTATATCTTGAACCGCCGAAACGCGTGATAGGCAAGAATTCGCCGGAATGTATGAATAACGGCATAATGCTCTTTACAGCCAGCGGGCTTGACGGGATGATAGAGAGGATCGAGGAGGAGCTCGGCGAGAAATGCACCGTCGTTGCAACAGGCGGACTTGCAGGTGTAGTAACACCGCTTTGCCGCAGGGAGATAATATTCGATGACGACCTGCTTTTAAAGGGACTCATGATACTCTACGATAAGAATAAGGACAGATCGGAGAAAAACTGAGATGAAAAAAAGCTTTGACCACGAAAAAATAAAAGAGGCAATTCGCACGATAATAACCGAGCTCGGTGACGATCCCGACCGCGAGGGACTGAAGGATACGCCGGACAGGGTCGCTAGGATGTACGACGAGGTCTTTGAAGGAATGCGCTATACCAATGACGAGATAGCTGAGATGTTCGGAAAATGCTTTGAGGATGTCACCTCAAGCGATCTGGTTCTTGTAAAGGATATAGAAGTATTCAGCTACTGCGAGCACCATCTCGCGCTCATGTACAACATGAAGTGCCATGTCGGATATATCCCGAACGGACGCGTTATAGGTCTTTCGAAGATAGCGCGCATATGCGACATGGTCTGCAAGCGACTGCAGCTGCAGGAGCGGATATGCTCCGATATAGCCGAAATAATCCAAAAGGTATGCGGTACCAAGGATGTTATAGTAATAGTCGAAGGTGAACACAGCTGTATGACGGCACGCGGTATAAAGTCGCGCGGCGCGAAAACGCGCACAAGCGCAATACGCGGTCTGTTCGACACAGACCACGAGCTTCGCAATGAGGTATATAATTTATTGAGATAACAAAAAACGCATCCCACGGGATGCATTTTTTGTTGTTATTTTGTATAATACAATACAGAGCCTATAGCGTTCAGCGTAAGTCCTATAACGAACAGCACGTAATTGAATTTATCCCACTTGCTTTCCTTCGGCAGCGATATTGCCAGACCGAGGAACGCCATCGGCAGGACGTCGTTCGTGTACCTGTTTCCGAACTGAGAACCTCCCATGGTGTTATGCGCCGTTAAAGCCAGAAGATGTATTACCACCACAGCCAACACAAGCAAGGGCTGTATGCGTCCCCTTTTGTCCGATTTCATTATATGCCTTGCACCGTATACGACACATGACACAAATATAGGGCTTACAAGAAACATACATGTTCCGTTGAACGCCTGATATTCCCATGCACCGTCAAACGATATTTTGGGTAGTCTGAAAAGCGCCGGTATGTTGCTCAAAATATATGATGGATCAAACTGCCCCTTTTCCGATTCTGTATGCTCGGGAAGGTAATTGTGCCCGAATTCGATCGGATTTCCGAAACGCGCATAATTAAGCACCATATACGATATGGCGATGACCGCCATAGGGATGACCGCTTTCCAGCGTTTTCTTATTATATCCTTTACGGTATCGTTCGGATTCTCGTCCATATGCTGCCTATACAGCAGATACAGCAGTACAGGAATATACAGAGCGTTGAACGGTCTGCATCCCACGGCGCATGCCCAGACGAACAGCGACAGTCCCGCTTTCCCTTTTAGAGCATAATATATCGCCATGAGCGAAAGCGTGAACGCCATATTCTGCGCTATGAACCATACCCACGCCACCTGCGCGGTAAAGAGCCAGTTTGAGCCGATAGTCAGAAACAGCGCGAAAAATACCGCCCTATCCTTTTCGATCCCAAAATGCTCAAGTATCTTAAAAGCATATGCTCCCGCTGCGATCGCCGACACAAAAGCGATAAAACCGTCACAGGTATCCCAGCCGAGAAAGACGAACGGGAGCATAAGATACGACGGGAACGGCGGAAAGCTTATATAGTATTTTCCGTCAAATATCGCTATTTCAAGATGTGAGTAATTCTGCCCCAGATCGAGTCTCCCATCAAGCCACGACTGTGCCTGAAGAATGTACGAATTGTAATATTGACCTACCCACGGCCATTTTCCCGTGAATGTCCATATTATGAACAGCGCCGCCGCTGCGGCAAGACAAACGGCTATCAGCCCGTTAAGGCTTTCTGCCGGATCCGGTCGAAGCATCGCTTTTTTATTGTTGTTTTTCATTTTGCACCTCCGTTATCAAAGGATCTGTTTTGCCATGAAATAGGCAGTAAGATATACACCCATAGCCACAGCCATGGACGTAGTTATAAGCGGCTCCGTCCACCTATGCCTTTCCGAAAAATCCGAAAGGAAAATAAATGCAGGTATCGCACATGTCATATAACGTGCTGTGCTTATCGGCCAGTCAAGTCCTGTATTTATTATTATATAAATAATGAGATATGCCGCATACATGCTTCTGTTCCGTCTCAGTCCGTAGATGAGCGCCGCTATAACAAACGCTATCGATACGGCTTCGGGGATCCATATAGCAAACCTCGTAAATCTCGTTTCGGTAACAGCGCGTTCGAATATACCTGCAATTCCAGTTCCGAAATAGCATGAGCCGTTTGACCAATACTTATCCTGATATTCCAGGAACTTGAACCAATCTCCTGTGACCTTGTAATTACAGAAAAGATATATACCGGTGCCGAGCAGCATGAGGAATATCCAAAGACCCTTGCTGTAGAAAAGCTTCCACGCCTCTTTGATCTTTCCGTCCTTGACCCTGCCAAAGATCTCATAGTGCTCCAGCCATTCTACCGCTGCGGGTATTGCCAGCAGTATCCCCGCCATTCTTGAAAGTGCGGCAAGCGCTCCGAATATGCCGACCTTTACCCAGTCATGCTTGCGTATATAATATAGTGTAGCCATAGACATAAACAGGAGCGTGCTTTCGTTCATCATCACTCCGAAAAACAGCGCATGCGGAAATACCGACATGTAGATGATCGCGCGTATCGCAGACGATCTGCTGTAGTCTATTGCCATAAGCTTGTACATATAGCAGCAGGCTCCCGAATACAGCAGCGCCGAAAGCAGGATACCGCTTACTATCTCGTTGCGAAGTATAAGCGTAAGCGCGCGTATCATCCACGGATAGAGCGGGAAGAATGCTAAAGTGGTAAAATCTCCGTTCTCCGTATGGTATGTGTAGCCGCCTATTGCGATGCGCTGATAGTTGTTGGCATCCCATTGAAGATACGTATTCAACAGCTCTTTCCACGAAAATTCCTGCTCCTTGAAAATATATATCGCGCAGATCGAAATAAGGAATACCGCAGCACGAAAGGCCATCGCCAATCCGAAAACCTCAGCGGTATCCGCCTTAGTGACCTCAAAGCCGCCGCCGAGCGATTTATCAGCAGTGAGGATAGAAACTGCACGGCTTTTGCCCAGAGGTATCCCCGATGCGGAGAGCACGCGCACTATAAGTACCGCAACAGCCCCCCATATCAGAATGCTCGATAGAAAAGAAATAACCATTTTACTGCTGTCCTTTCACTGTGTTATTGTTTGTTTCGCGTATTATATAATGTGGTCTGTGCTTTGTTTCCATATATGACTTGGATATGTACTGACCAAGTATCCCTATCGTAAACATCTGAACACCCGATACAAGGAACAGTATACATACCGTTGACGGATATCCTGCCACAGGATCTCCCCATATCACCGTTTTTATTATGATTACCAATATCATGACAAAAGCCACAAAACAAAACAGTATACCCACAAACGCCGCAATAGAAAGCGGAACTGTCGAGAAAGCGACTATGCCATCGATCGAATACAGTAAAAGCTTCCAAAACGACCATTTGGTTTGCCCGGCCGCACGGTCGGTATGCTTATACTCTATCCATTTTGTCTTAAAGCCTACCCAACCGAATATCCCCTTCGAGAAACGATTATACTCCTTGAGCAACAGTATAGCGTCCACCACACATCGCTTCATCAGTCTGTAATCACGCGCTCCGTCTGTTATTTCGGCGTTTGATATTTTATTGATCAGCTTATAGAACAGCTTTGCAAAAAAGGAGCGTACCGGCGGCTCGCCCTTCCTCGACGTACGCCGCGCCGCGGCGCAGTCATAGCCCTCTTCCTTTATCGCAGCATACATCTCCTCCAAAAGCTCCGGAGGATCCTGAAGGTCGGCATCCATAACTGCCGTAAGCTCTCCCGATGCATGCTCAAGCCCCGCAAGCAGTGCGGCTTCTTTTCCAAAATTGCGTGAAAACGAAATATATTTTATCCTATCATCGTCTTCCGCAAGCGCTTTAACGATCTGCAGGGTCTTATCCGAGGAGCCGTCATCGACAAAAATATATTCGAAAACAACTCCGTATTTTTCGTTCATCCTTGACGAGACCTCTGACATTGTCTCGTAAAATATCGGAACGGATTCTTCCTCATTATAGCAAGGAACGATTATGCTTATCAATTCCATAGTATTATGAACCTCATTCCTTTCCTGTGTATTTTTCGACAATATAGCGTGGTCTGCGCTTTACCTCCTTATACATCTTTCCGATGTATTCGCCTATAAGCCCTATGCCCAGAAGCTGCAAGCCGCCTATGAACCAGATCGAGCACATGAGCGACGACCAACCTGCGCCCGCCTGTCCTATTATCTTCGTTACTATTGCATATACTGCCATTATAACCGCAATTATACATGCAATAGTACCGACTGTCGAGATCATTCGTATTGGATTTATGCTGAATGAGGTTATACCGTCAAAGGCAAAGGAAAGCATCTTTTTGAGCGGGTATTTGGACTCGCCCGCAAATCTCTCGTTCCTTTCATAATAAACGCAGTCGGATTTAAAGCCTATGAGCGGCACCATCCCGCGCAGGAAAAGATTACGTTCCTCAAACTCGGAAAGACCTTCAAGCGCGCGGCTGCCCATCAGCCTGTAATCCGCATGATTGTATACCATATCCACACCCATCAACTTCATTAGCTTGTAAAAAGCGAGAGCCGTCCCCCGTTTGAAAGCTGTGTCTGTATCGCGCTTGCTTCTTACGCCGTATACGATCTCACAGCCCTCGTCGCGGAATTTTCTGATCATCTCAGGGATAGCGTGGATATCGTCCTGAAGATCGGCGTCTATCGATATGGCGCAGTCGCATTCATTTCTGACCGTCATAAGACCTCCGAACAGCGCATTCTGATGCCCGACGTTGTGCGCAAGCTTTATCCCCTCAACCTCCGTGTGCTTGTCCTGTAGCTCCGCTATGATGCTCCACGTCTTGTCACGGCTTCCGTCATCGACGAAAACGATCCGGCTTGAATCCGTTATAAGCCCGTCACTGCGCATTTCATCAAACACGCCCAGAAGCTGTCTGCACGTCTCATGAAGCACTTCCTCCTCATTATAACATGGAAGCACCACATAGGCCTTTACCTTGTCCTTCATTTACCCTTTCTCCTTTCCGAATAAGCGTGTCCTATGACCGCTTTTATTTCGCCTTTTCGCAGAGCGCTTCTAGCTCCTCACGGGTAAAGTGATAGAGCTTATCGCAGAACTGGCAGCTCATCTCAGCCTCGCCCTGCTCTTCTATTATATCACGCAGCTCCTGTTTTCCTATAGAGATCAATGCGCGCTCCATTCTCTCTCTGGAGCACTTACACTCATACATTGGCTGCGCGGCATTGTTTTCAAGCAGCATATCAAATCCGCTCGTCACAGCAAATGCAATATCCTCAGCGCTCATTCCGCTCGTTATCATATCCGTTACCGACGGCGCATTTTCAACTATCTCCGTGAGCCGCTCCGCAGTCTCCTCCGTAGCCTCCGGCATCAGCTGGATCATATACCCTCCCGCTGCTTTTATCGAAAGATCCGTATCAACGAGAACTCCCAGAGCTACCGCCGTCGGTATCTGCTCACTTTTCACGTAATAATATGTCAGATCCTCCGCTATTTCTCCGCTTATGAGAGGCGTTCTGCCTATATATGGCTCCTTGAGTCCGAGATCACGGATAACGCTTAAAAATCCCGGTCCCACCGCGCCGCCCACGTCAAGCTTTCCCTTGGCGTTCGTCGGAAGATCCGCCTGCGGGTTTGCCGCATAACCGCGAACATGCGACTTATTATCGGTTACCGCTATCATTATCCCGAGAGGTCCCTCCCCGTTTATCTGGAGCGTTACCGAATCGGTATCACTTTTAAGCTGCGCTCCCATTATAGCCGCAGCCGTGAGCAGCCGCCCGAGCGCCGCCGATGCCGTGGCGGATGTCTTATGGATCCTGTGCGCTTCATTTACCGTATCCGTTGTTATTGCAGAAAAAACACGGATCGAACCGTCCGTACTGTTCCCGCGTATCAATGTATCCATATACACAATATCCTTTCATACTTATAAATATAACACGTTTCCTTAATTATAGCATATCATGCGGAAAATGTCCATAAAAATAATGCATATAATATGAATATTCCGAAACAAGATAATCAGACCGTCATTTATCCCGGCTTTCCGATGCTGTATACGCCGCCAGTCCTGCTTTCAGATATTCTTCCGCAGCTGAATAGTCCGGCGGATCGATACGTCCCATATGGTCCGCCTTAGCAAGCAGCAAAAGATCCCCCGGAGCCTCAGACAGCCTCAAAAGCCTGTTCACAGCCTTCTGCCCGGAATTCTGCGCCGCGAGCATATTCGGCCGCATATGCAGCCTGCACATATTTGTTACATATCCGATAAGCTCCGCGTCGTCCGTAAATCTCCTCAGAAGCGTCTCTGCCATAGGCGCGCCTGCCTCCTCATGTCCGAATGCACGGATACGCCCGTCTATCGTCTCGGTAGTGCTGTATTTCCCAAGATCATGCGTAAGCGCCGAGAGCATAAACGCAAGCGGCTGACCGGCGAGCGAACGGAGCTTCGCCGCCTCATCAAGTACGAGCATCGTATGATTCCACACATCGCCCTCTTTGTGGTGTTCGGGCGGCTGCGGCACACCGCGAAGCCGCAAAAGCTCCGGAAACACATCCCGCAGCGCGCTCTCAGGCATAAAGCAAAAATAAGCCGACGGCTTATCCATATGCACCATAGCATCAAAAAACGTATCTGCAGTAAACGCATCGTTTCCGGGATTAAGAAAAAGTCCCATTGCCTCGTCTCCTTTGACACCTTTTTATACAATTCTATCATGATTATTCTCATTGTTCAAGGCAGAAAATAAAAAAAGACCGAAAACCTTGTTTTCGATCCTTTGGTGCCGATGACCGGGGTCGAACCGGTACGGATTTTACTCCACCGGATTTTGAGTCCGGCGCGTCTGCCAATTCCACCACATCGGCGTTTACAACGATAAATATTATATCATGCCGAGCGGAAATTGTCAATACTTTTTTTGAGGTTTTTTGGCAGACTAAAATCCTATCATATTTTATGAACAGTGTTCAGATAGACGCGGGTGTCGCGCAGCTTCTCCGGAACGTCCTCCTGAGCCATATTTCTTGGAACATTCGTTGAGCCGTGTTCCAAAGCGGTCTCGTAGTACCAGCACTTATAGTCAAGTATATCAAGCATTTTTCTAAGCTCTTCAGCCTGAGCTCTTACGGCTTCACGCTGCTTTTTCAACAGCTCAAGCCGCTCGGATATCGTTCCGTCGCCGCGCATTGCCATATCTATAAATCTCTTTATGTCCTTTATACTGAGCCCCGTCTTTTTCAGGCATTCGATTATATAGAGCCATTGAAAATTTTCCTCTGTAAAGATCCTGATGCCGCCGTTTGAGCGTTCTACAAACGGAAGGAGCCCCTCCTTGTCGTAATATCGTATCGTGGAAGGCGCTACGTTTAGGAGCTTGGCAGTCTCGCTTATTGTGTATGTCATAATATGCCTCCGATAATATAATTTGTTATGAAAATATGAATTATGCTAAAAACACTTGACTTAAAGTGTACTTTAAACTGTATAATATGATCAATATCTATATAAATATTATAATACCAAACCGATCCGATGTCAATATGTATTATCGGATGAACCGATTTAAGATGAAAGGATCTTATAGATGAGCTGAGCGTCGTGATCTCGCCGGTAGCCGACGGCGGCAGCAATGTCCCGACGCTGTTTGAGCGAGGCAGCCTTATGGATGAAATACAGCCGGTGGCGTTTAAGCTGAAAAATGTCGAAAAGCTTCCCGGCTCAGGCGTATGGCTCGATTATATAAACGCGTCATTTGAATAAATACATCTTCATTTCATATTCTCTCAGAATAGTCTCATCAATGTCGCAAAACCCACCAATCATTAAATAGGATCATTAAAATATCTATTACAAATCAATAAAACGAAGGTGCTGTATCAAAACTAATAAATATGCATTTCTAATCAATAGCGACAAAAAGCCTCCCCTGAAAGGGGAGGGGAACCGCCGGACGGCGGTGGAGGGGTTGGCAAAATGCATAAAAAGTGATAATTATGCATTTTGCTACACCCCCACAGCTTTATATCATTTCGTTTACGAGCATATTCATGTCGTACATGCCTGCGGGCTTGCCCTTCATGAACTTTGCCGCCTTGATAGCGCCCACGGCAAAGACCTCCTTGCTTGCCGCATGGTGCGAAAGCTCTATGACCTCATCGTTGCCGGCGAAAATTATCTCATGATCACCAACGATAGTTCCGCCGCGGACCGAGCTTATTCCTATCTCGGTGGGCTTTCTGCTGCGGCGCACGCTGTGGCGGTCGTATACGTATTCCGCCGGGTATGACAGCGACTCGTCTATAGCGTCAGCTATGGCAAGCGCCGTGCCGGACGGAGCGTCTATCTTCCTGTTGTGGTGTCTTTCCACGATCTCAATATCGAAATTACCCTCAAGCAGCTTTGCAGCCTGCTTTGCGAGCGATATGAGCAGATTTATGCCAAGACTCATATTCGCCGAGAAAAATACCGGAATATCCTTTGACGCATCTGTAAACTCCTGCTTCTGCTCAGCAGTGTAGCCTGTTGTCGAAAGCACCACCGGGAGCTGCTTTTCACGGCAGTAGCTCAAGATACCAGAAAGCGCCGAAGGATGTGAAAAATCGATTATAACATCCGCCTCGCCGCTATATTCATCTATCGACTTTACGACCGGATACGGATTATTAAGTCCCGTGTTTATGTCAACACCGCATACGATCTCCGCATCGGGATCTTCCTCGACAAGTCTTGATATAACCTGTCCCATTTTTCCGTTGCAGCCGCTCATTATTATTTTAAGCATATCTTTTGTTCCTTTCTTCCGTATTCTTATTTGAAACAAGGGGCTGCCGCATACGCAGCAGCCCCGGATGACCGTTTTTATATAAGTCCGAACTTCTTCATGGATGCCGCGAGCTTTTCCTTGTTCTTTTCATCCATATCTATAAGCGGCAGACGGAGATTTCCCGCCTTCTTGCCCATCATATTGAGCGCCGTCTTTACCGGGATCGGGTTTACCTCTATAAACAGATCGTTTATAAGACCAAGATATTCAAGCTGCATCTTTGTCGCCTTTGCCGCGTCACCGTTAAAGTATGCCTGACACATCTCGTGCGTCTCCTTAGGCATTATGTTTGCAAGAACGGATATAACTCCTTTGCCGCCCAATGAGAGCACCGGAAGGATCATATCGTCATTTCCTGAGTAAATGTAAAGCTCCGGGACCTCAGCGGCAAGCTTTGCTGTATACGAAATATTACCGCTTGCTTCCTTTACCGCAACTATATTATCAAGCTTTGCAAGCTCCTTCAATGTGTCTATAGCGATCGCAACGCCGGTTCTCGAAGGTATATTATAGAGGATTATCGGGATCTTCACAGCATTGGCTATAGCTGTGAAGTGAGCGATAAGTCCCTTCTGAGTCGTCTTGTTATAATACGGAGTTACCTGCAGGAGAGCGTCAGCACCGAGTTCTTCAGCCTTCTTTGAAAGCTCTACCGCATGAGCCGTATCGTTAGAGCCGGTACCCGCGATAACAGGGATACGTCCGGCTGCCTTCTTTACGGTGTACTCTATAGCCGCAAGATGCTCGCTGTCGGGCATGGTCGACGCCTCGCCAGTGGTGCCGCAGATGATAATCGCATCGGTACCGCTCGCGATATGCCACTCAATAAGCTCGCCCAAAGCATCGTAATCTGTCTTGTTTCCGTCAAACGGCGTAACTATCGCAACGCCCGAACCGGTAAAAGGCAATGTTTTCATATCGTTCATCCTTTCTGTTAAAATTAAATTTTATTATCACTTCAAAATATCATCAAGAAATATTATCAATCCATGTAGCCCTTCGCCGTGAGAAGCTCTGCAAGGAGCACCGCTCCGCCTGCCGCGCCTCTTAACGTATTGTGGCTCATCGATACCATCTTATAATCGTACTGTGTCGATTCTCTCAGACGTCCGCACGATATTGCCATACCGCCGTCTATCTCACGCGCTGTCTTTATCTGCGGCTGATCGGGCTGATCCTTTTCGGTATATACGTGTATGAACTGCTTCGGAGCGTGCGGAAGCTCAAGCTCCTGCGGAACGCCCTTGTAGTCTCTCCACATCTGCTCGATCTCCTCCACGGACGGCTTCTCTACCCCGTCCTTGAACGAGAAGAATATCGCAGCCGTATGTCCATTCGACACAGGAACTCTGTATGTCTGGCACTCTATGTGCATCTCTGTGGACGGAACTATCTCGCCGCCTTCAATGTGTCCGAGCACCTTGTTCGGCTCGACCTCGGACTTCATCTCCTCACCGCCTATATACGGAATGAGATTATCTACCATATCGGGCCATGTCTCAAAAGTCTTGCCCGCGCCGGAGATAGCCTGATACGTTGTTACAAGCGCGCGGTCTATCGGATATTTCATATTTATTACCGCCATCGCAGGGAGATATGACTGCAGCGAGCAGTTCGATTTTACGGCGATGAAGCCGCGCTTTGTGCCAAGTCTCTCTCTCTGCGCCGGGATTATATCGATATGATGGGGATTGATCTCCGGGATGATCATCGGAACATCCGGAGTATGTCTGTGCGCGCTGTTGTTCGAAACCACGGGACATTCCGCCTTCGCATATCTCTCCTCAAGCGCCTTTATCTCATCCTTCTTCATATCTACCGCGCAGAAAACAAAATCTACCTGCTTTGCTATCTCCTCAACATCGTCGGTAGCGTTCATTACGATCATATCAGCCACAGATGCCGGTATCTCCTCATCCATTGCCCATTTCGCGCCTACGGCCTCCTTATAAGGCTTACCCGCGCTTCTCGGCGACGCTGCCAACACCTTTATCGTATACCACGGATGATCCGCGAGCAGAGTTATAAATCTCTGGCCGACCATACCAGTAGCGCCTATTATTCCTACGTTATAATTTTCCTTCATGTTCCTACCCTTTCTTTGAACCGGTGTATAGTTTCACTTTAATACAGAATAAAAAAACAATAGCCGAAATGCTATTGCTTACCCGTAACGTGTTATTAGCGATAGCACTCCACCGTTCGGTGACAGTCACAGCGTTATTCACGATGTGCCCAGCACAGACACTGCGGATATCCGTACTTCGGCGCTCTCCCCTTTTGCCGCGGTTCAACGAATTACGCTCTTTCCTCCGCGCGGCTACTTATGAATTGCGCACCTCTACCTTGCTTTTTATTTATCTATATAGTATATTATCATTCTTTTACTGCTGTGTCAAGTATATTTTGAAATTATTTTAAAATTTTTTTCGCATAACGGCGCGATATAAGAAATATATATGTAAAATTTCCGAACAATGTATTGACTAACTGTTAGCACTGTGTTACAATACAGCTACAATATATCATTATTTATAAATATGGCAGCAAAGCACTGCTTCGCCGCCATAAAATACTATTTTTATAGGAGAAAAACTATGGAAAAAGATGATAATGTAGACAAAAACATATCGGACATCAAGGAAAAAATAATGTATGCAAGCCCCTTGGAGGCATGCAGGCTCATGGATTCCGATATGAGGGGACTTTCCGGCGAAGAGGCTGCAAGGCGTCTTGAAAAGTACGGCAGGAATGAACTCGAGCAAAAGAAGCAGACAAGCATGGCAAAAAAGCTCATCGCAAACTTCACGAGCCTCATGGCACTGCTTTTGTGGGCAGGCGGCATAATGGCGTTCGTTTCCGGAGCGCCGGAGCTAGGCATATCGATCTGCTGCGTCAACATCATAAACGGACTATTCTCGTTCGTGCAGGAGTTCAAGGCTGAAAAGGCCACATCGGCACTGCAGAAGATGCTGCCGTCTTACGCGCGCGTGGTACGTGACGGAAAAGAGGAGAAGATACTGGCGTCGGAGATCGTTCCGGGCGACATCATGATCCTCGAAGAGGGCGACAAGATAAGCGCCGACGCGCGTATCCTGCGCAGCAGTGACTTCAAGGCGGATCAGTCCACATTGACCGGCGAGAGCAATCCTATCCGAAAGACAGGCGACGCTCTTGCCAAAGAATGCAGCTATCTTGAAGCGGAGAACATGGTATTCTCCGGAACATCCGCAGCTGCCGGGACCTGCAGAACACTCGTTGTTTCTACGGGTATGGACAGCGAGTTCGGAAAGATCGCAAATCTTACTCAAAATACGGAAAAAAGCCTTTCTCCGCTGCAGAAGGAGCTCAACATCCTTACAAAGCAGATCGCGGTGATCGCATTCAGCATAGGTCTCGCATTCCTGCTCATAGCGGTATTCCTTGTAAAGGATCCGTGGATGGAATCGTTCCTGTTTGCACTCGGTATGGTCGTTGCGTTCATCCCCGAGGGACTTCTTCCCGCTGTGACGCTGTCATTGGCGCTTGCGGTGCAGAAGATGGCAAAGGAAAACGCCTTGGTCAAAAAGCTTTCCGCAGTTGAGACACTCGGCTGCACGAACGTGATATGCTCTGACAAGACTGGAACGCTCACACAAAACGAGATGACCGTAAACCATATATGGACAATAAACGCGGAAATGACCGTAAGCGGCGAAGGATATGCGCCGCAGGGTGAAATACTCGACGGCAATACCGTTGTCACGGCACAGAAGAGCAATGTTCTGAAGCTCCTGCTAACAGGCGCGGCGCTCTGTTCAAATGCGAAGCTGCTGCCGCCCGAGGAAGGCAAGGAACGCTATACCGTGCTTGGAGATCCTACCGAAGCGTGTCTAGGCGTAGCGGCTCAAAAGGCAAAAATAGATATGGATGCCATGAACACCGAATGTCCGCGTATCATGGAGCTGCCTTTTGATTCGCGCAGGAAGAGAATGACTACAATACATCAGCTTAGGGAACATTTCGAGGGCAGCAGCCGAATAGCATTCGTAAAGGGCTCGCCCAAGGAGGTAATGGAGCTTTGCAGCCGCTGCTATGCCGGCTCCGACTCTCGTGAAATGACCGAGGATGACCGCACAAAGATCATGGCGGCAAACGACAAATACGCCCGTGACGGTCTGAGGGTGCTTGCGATCGCATACCGTCCGCTCAGAAAGAGCGATGAGACTCTCCCTGCATCAATACGCGAATATACACCGGAAGTAGTGGAAAGAGATCTCACCTTCCTGGGACTCGTTGCGATGCAGGATCCGCCCAGAAGCGAGGTAAAGGATGCCGTAAAGCTCTGCCGCAGTGCGGGCATAAAGATAATAATGATAACCGGCGACTACGGACTCACCGCCGAAAGTATTGCAAGAAAGATCGGCATAATAGAAAGTCCCGACGCGAGAGTCATATCAGGAAGCGAGCTTGCGGATATGGATGATGCCGCGCTCAAGGAGGCACTCAAGGGCGAGGTAGTATTCGCACGTATGGCCCCCGAGCAAAAATACAGGATAGTATGCGCACTGCAGGAGATGGGCAATATCGTTGCCGTTACGGGTGACGGCGTAAATGACTCACCCGCGCTCAAAAAAGCCGATATAGGTATAGCGATGGGCATAACAGGAACTGATGTCGCTAAAGAAGCGGCGGATATGATACTCAGCGACGATAACTTTGCAACGATAGTCCGAGCCATAGAAGAAGGAAGAAGTGTATACAATAATATACGGAAATTCTTGAGATACATCTTCGACAGCAATACTCCGGAGGCTGCAGCTCCCACACTGTATCTGTTCTCGGGCGGACTTATACCGACTCCGCTCACCATCATGCAGATACTTACGATAGATATAGGTACAGACATGGTACCCGCGCTGGGACTCGGCGCAGAGGCATCCGAAGAAAGCGTTATGCAGCGTCCGCCGCGATCGGTAAAGGAACGTCTGCTAAACAAGAATGTCATTCTTGTCGGATTTATCTGGTACGGTCTTTTAGGGACACTGTTCGCGACAGGCGGATACTTCCTCGCAAACCTCCTAAACGGCTGGCCGAATGTGCCGCTCGCCGCTGAAGGGACCGTCCAATACGCCGAGGCGACTACAATGATGCTTGCCGGCGTTGTTTTCTCACAGATGGGAATGGTCTTGAACAACAGAACAGATACCGAGTCTATATTCAAGCGCGGTATCTTCAGCAACAAGTATATAAACGCAGGATTTATAATAGAGATACTCATACTTATAGCCATCATGTATACACCGTTTCTGAACGGAATATTCAACACGGCGCCGATCTCGCTGCCGGAATGGCTGTATCTTATATGTATCCCGTTTATAGTGTTCGGCATTGAGGAGTTAAGAAAGCTGCTGCTTCGGAAAAGGAGAGCGGAAAGGAGCATGAAGAAATGAAAGTATTGGTCATAGGCTGCGGCAAATTCGGCGTGAGAATGGCTGAAAATCTGACGCGGAAAAATCACGATGTTGTCGTTATAGACAACGACCCGGAATCGTTCCATGCGCTGAGCGAGGAGTTTACCGGCAGAACGATCTGCGGTGTAGGATATGACAGAGACGTCCTTGAAAATGCCGGGGTATCGTCCGCTGACGTTGTTATAAGCTGCGCAAGCAGCGATTCTATGAATGCGGTCGTTGCGAATATAGCCAAGAACGTATTCCATGTTCCCACGGTGATCGCGCGTATGTACGATCCGACAAGGGCAAGGATGTTCGAATCGATGGGTATTTACACAGTATCCATAACGCGCCTCGGAACAGACAACGTTATGGAATTCCTTGAGGATAACAGGAGCTGGCGCGTCATACACAAGTTCGGCAGTGAGGACGTTCAGCTCGTGAGAGTGCGCATAACCTTTGCAACGGAAGGCATGAAGCTTTCGGAGCTCACCGTCGAAGGCAGGATGACGCCCGTTGCCATAGAGCGTCAGGGACATTCAATGCTGCCGGATAAGAACATGATCTGCGAGTATAACGATATGCTGTATCTTGCAATAAGCAGAGATTATCTCTTGAAGGCAAGAGACATGCTTCAGCTGTAAGCGAAGGGAGGATCGTTATGAAGATAATAATTGTCGGAGGCGGGCAGGTCGGAGGCTATATAGCCGATCTGCTCATAGAAAACGGAAACAATGTAGTTGTAATAGAGAACAAGGAAAAGGCGCTTGAGATGCTCAGAAAAAACGGGCTCGGAGAGGAACATATCCTTGTCGGTGACGGCACAGACGCGAAGATCCTCGAAAGCGCCGGAGTGCGGGGCTGCAATGCACTTGTCTGTGCTACTGGCGCGGACGAGACGAATCTCACAGCCGCTATGATGGCAAAATTCGAATACGATGTTCCGCAGGTCGTAGCAAGGGTAAACAACCCGAAAAATGAATGGCTGTTCAATTCCGGAATGGGAGTGGACGTGCGTGTAAATCAGGCGGATCTCATAGGGCACATGATAGCTGACGAGATGAACTATCACTCGATAATGACGCTTATGCGTCTTTCAAAGGGCGAATATTCGATAGTTCGCGTACACGTTGACTACCGCTCACCGAACGTGGATAAGTCGGTAGCCGAAATAAAGCTGCCCGCGCAGGCGCTCCTGATCGCGGTATACGAGGGAGATACTCTTATAATACCGCACGGTGAAACCGTGATCCGGGCGGGACAATATATCCTCGCATTTGCAGACGAATCCGCGATGCGCGAGCTGAACAGGATATTCGGCGCCGGGGATTGACTATATAAGAAATAATATTTATAAAAGCCGCTCTGCTGTCAATACAGGAGCGGCTTTTTTGCAGCTTGCTTTATTGATTCTGTTCTTCCTCCGCCAGAGCCTCATTCTCTTCAGCCGAAAGTTCTTCTTCCACATTAAGGTCAAAATCATACCCCGCATCCGGATCGTAATCTCCAAGATAAGGATTCATTGTTGCAGTCGGTGTCTCCGTGGGAGCCGTTGTCGGCGGAGGCGGGGTGGCAACTCCGTTTGTTATCGGCAGATCAGCCGATGGGGACGAAGTCGGCTCAGGTGACGGACTCGGTGTCGGCGACGGGCTGGGCGAAGGCGACGTGGTCGGCGCCGACGTCGGAACAGTCTCAACTTGTGTCGTATTTGTGATCGTTATCGTCTGCGTTGACGCTTCCCACTCGACTTCAAACCTGAAGCTCTCAGATATGAAACGTATGGGCAGCATCGTCCTGTCGTTTATTATGACCGGAGCCGTATCAAGAGTTTGCGGTGTTCCGTTTAAGTATGCAGTAACGTTGTCTATCGTAAGCTCTATCACATCACTGCCGTATGTAAGAGTTGCGGTCCTCGTATCTCCGTTCCATTCTATCGTTCCTCCGAGCGCTTCAATTACGGCTCTTACGGGAAGCAGTGTCCTGTCATTTTCAATAACAGGCACCGAGCCCGCGCCGGGATTGATCTCGCGCACACTGCCGTTTACAGTCATTTCAGGATTTCCTATCTGCATCGTAATAACAATATCATTTGTCGATGATGTATCTGTATCGTCTGCCGCAAACACGCTTACAGCCGTTCCCGCGGCAAGCGAATAAACAATTAAAAGTAACATCAATTTCTTCATGGTTAAGCCTCCTGCCTTTTTCGATATGTATTCTTTTTTATTATATAAGTTAAAGCACACTTAAAGTCAAGTGTTTCCGAAGAAAGTTTACATTACTTTTACAATCCCGAAAAATCGACAGATCATGTATTTGTGTTAAACATATATGTCATGAACACTTGAAATAATCGGTCAAGTATGCTAAAATAGTATGAGACCGAAAAAGACTGTTTAATTTTCGGGAGCCGTTTTTTAATTCGGATATCCCGTATACAAAGGAGATAATTTTTGATGAAGACATCAGATTTTTACTATGATCTGCCGGAGGAGCTCATCGCGCAGGAGCCGCTGAAAAAACGTGACGAGTCGCGGCTTATGGTACTGGATAAAGTGAGCGGCGAAATAGATCACAAGCATTTTTACGATATAGTCGATATGATCGAGCCGGGTGACGCGCTTATATTAAACGATACCCGCGTGCTTCCGGCGCGTCTTTACGGAGTTAAGGAAGATACGGGCGGCGCAATAGAGTTTTTGCTTCTAAATAAGCACTCGCTTGACACCTGGGAGGTCATACTCCGTCCCGGGCGGCGCGCAAAGCCGGGAGCAAGATTTGTTTTCGGCAACGGAGAACTGAAGGCTGAGATATTGGAGGTAATGGACGGCGGGAACAGGCTGGTCAGATTCGAATACGAAGGACTTTTCGAGAACGTTCTTGACAAGCTCGGAGAAATGCCGCTGCCGCCGTATATAACGAAAAAGCTCGAGGACAAGGAACGGTATCAGACAGTGTACGCAAAGCATACGGGCAGCGCGGCAGCACCCACTGCAGGGTTGCATTTCACTCCTGAGCTGCTTGAAAGGATAAAGGCAAAGGGCGTCAATATCGGCTATGTAACGCTTCATGTAGGACTTGGCACGTTCAGACCCGTAAAAGCGGATGAAATAACCGATCATAAGATGCACTCTGAATATTACGTTCTGCCTCCGGAGACAGCGGAGCTCATAAATAAGACAAAAGCGGAGGGAAAGCGTGTTATATCCGTAGGCACTACCGCTACACGCACGCTCGAAACTGCAGGTATGAACGGACTGCCGCTGAAGCCGTCATCCGGATGGACAGATATATTCATATATCCGGGCAAGGAATTCCATGTGATAGACGCGCTTATAACCAATTTCCACCTGCCCGAATCGACACTTATAATGCTCGTTTCGGCGCTTGCAGGGCGCGAAAATGTTCTTCACGCATACGAGATCGCCGTAAAGGAACGCTATCGTTTCTTCTCCTTCGGTGATGCAATGTTCATAAAATAGAAATCGGCAAAGCCTGTGTCCCAGTCCCGTGCACAGGCTTTGTTCATCTCGATTGAATAGTCCCATATGTTATATATTATATATTTTATATTGACAAATACATATAATATATTATATAATAGTGATGTAAGTCATAATATGTTTTGTGTCAAAGGAGTGATCACGTATGGCAAAAGTAGCTACAAGCATTACTATAGATTCAGAAACAAAAGCGCAGGCACAGGAATTGCTGTCTGATCTCGGGCTCGACTTGTCGACAGCTGTAAATATTTTTTTAAGACAAGCAATACGAGAAAACGCTATTCCATTCAGCATTTCAAGAGATGTTCCGAATGCGGATACTATCGCAGCCATTGAAGAACTTGATGAAATGAAAAAGCATCCTGAAAACTACAAAAGTTACGGTAATGTTAAGGAAATGATGGAGGACATTTTAAAAGATGTATGAAATAAAACCATCGAACCGATTTAAAAGAGACTTACGTTTAGCAAAAAAGCGCGGATATGACCTTAGACTGATTGAAGCTGTTATAGAAGACCTTGCTCTCGGAAAAATATTGGACGAAAAATATCGAGACCATGTACTTTCAGGTAATTACCAAGGATTACGTGAGTGCCATATTACACCCGATTGGCTTTTGATATATAAAATCGAAGATAATGAGCTTATATTGTACTTGTCAAGAACCGGCACTCACAGTGATCTATTTTAATGAGTCTTGAGAAATCTTAAAATCGGAGGAAATTGAATGTTTAAAATCTTGCATACAAACGGCAAAGCACGCCGCGGTGAGTTCAAGACGGTGCACGGAGTAGTCCAGACACCGGTATTCCAGAATGTCGGAACGATAGCCGCTATAAAGGGCGCGGTATCCACTATGGACTTAAAGGAGATAGGCTGCCAGATAGAGCTGTCAAACACATATCACCTGCATCTGCGCCCCGGAGACGATATAGTGTATAAGATGGGCGGGCTCCACAAATTCATGAACTGGGACAGACCTATCCTCACCGACAGCGGAGGGTTCCAGGTGTTCTCGCTTGCGGGCCTCAGAAAGATAACCGAGGAGGGCGTGAGCTTCAGCTCGCACATAGACGGAAGGAAGATCTTCATGGGGCCGGAGGAGAGCATGCAGATACAGTCGAACCTCGCGTCAACTATCGCGATGGCATTTGACGAATGCATAGAAAATCCCGCTCCCAGAGAATACGTGAAAAACTCGATAGACAGAACATACCGCTGGCTCGAACGCTGCAAGGCGGAAATGTCAAGGCTGAACAGTCTCGACAGAACGATAAACAAGCAGCAGATGCTTTTCGGCATAAACCAGGGCGGAACATATGACGATCTTCGCATTGAGCATATGGACCGTATCGCAAAGCTTGATCTTGACGGCTATGCCATAGGCGGACTTGCAGTCGGCGAGAGCCATGAAGAGATGTATCATATCCTTGATGTTGTTGTTCCTCACGCGCCTGAGGACAAGCCAAGATACCTTATGGGCGTCGGAACACCATCGAATATAATAGAGGCGGTAGCGCGCGGCGTTGACTTTTTTGACTGCGTTATAGCTTCAAGAAACGCGCGCCACGCGTTCATATTCACAAAAAACGGCACGATGAATCTTCTAAATCAGAAATACGAGACAGATCTGGAGCCGATAGATCCGACCTGCGGCTGCCCGGCATGCCGCCATTATTCCCGCGCATACATCCGCCATTTGTTCAAAGCAAAGGAGATGCTCGGGATGCGCCTTTGTGTACTGCATAACCTCTATTTCTATAATCATCTTATGGAGGAGATACGAAACGCGATCGAAGAGGATCGTTTTGAGCAGTTCCGTGAAGAAAACGTTGAAAAGCTGGCAAAAAGGATATAATACTACACGAATGATATCGTGTAATTAATGCCGAGATGAATTCGGCGTTTTAAAAGGCTAGTCATAAATGATAAAAATCACTCAAATAGAAAACCAGAGTATGCCGAACACCATGGCATACTCTGGTCTTTTACCATATACGCACTCTGTCCTCCGGCGCAACCCACATTCCGTCCGTTTCGGATATACCGAATGCCTCGTAGAATTCGGGGCAGTTTACAACTGTCCTGTTCACTCGCAGCTTTTCATTTGAGTGATAATCAAATGATGCTGCGTATTCCGCATAACTGCGCGTCGTCGTTGCTGCCATAGATTTAGCAAAGCTTATATACAGAGTCCTGAAATCCGGCTCTTCACGGCGGGATTCTATTTCGGTGATGCACTGAACGGCGCCCTGATCAGCTATATTTTCACTCAGCGTAAGCGTACCGTTCATCGGTATGCCCGGTATGCCTTCGCAGCCGTCATAAAATGTTATCATGTCCGCGCAAAGTCTGCTGAAGGTCTCGTAGTCCTCCGGCGCCCACCAGTCGGCGGCATTGCCGTTTTCGTCAAATTTTGCACCGTTGTTATCGAACGCGTGTGTTATCTCATGCGCTATTATAAATCCTATGCCGCCGAGATTTTCCTCAAAGGATGCGTTTACATCGTATAACGGTTCCTGCAGTATAGCCGCCGGGAAGGTTATATCATTTGACGTTGAAGTGTAATAAGCATTCACAGTGAACGGCTCAAGCGCCCATTCCGATTTATCGACAGGCTCATTGAGAAGACTTGCATTATACACTTTTTCCGCTTTTTTCAGGCTCACCAGATTGATAAAATAGCTTCCGCCGTCCTCCGGAGGCAAAATTTCCGCATTGTCGGCAGCACATTCGAAGCTGTCGGGATATCCCACTTTTATCATAAGCGTATCCAGCTTTTTCTGAGCGCCCGCTTTTGTGGCATCGCTCATCCAGTCAAGCACGTCTATCCGCTCCTTGTACACGTCAACTATTTCACGTACCATATTTTCAACATCACGCTTTGCCTCCTCTGAGAAAAAACGTTCCGAATACAGTCTGCCTATATATTCCGGCATTGCGTCCTGCAGCTGCATCGAATACACATCGTCCTCCGACGCAGCCGAATCGGTACCGAGGATCTCCTTCGAAAATTCATTCGAGGCCTCACCGAAATCCCTGCTCAGGGTGCTTCCGTACCTGAGCAGCAGCTGCATTTTCATATACGCTTTGAGCTCTTCGAGATTTTCATCCTTTATATAGCATGCCAACGCTTGTGTCAATCCTACGTCGGTCACTGCAATACGGTCTGCCGGTCCGATAAGAGAGGCGCTGTATATCGCGTCAAGCCCGAACCCAGAAAACATATTTTTCAATTCGTCCATTGTGAATATATTGTACGACTTGTCGACATCGCTGTAATCCTCTCTGTTCATAGCCGCTCCCGCAAGCGTTTTTTCAAACTCGAAATAAAGTCGTGCATCTTCTCTTGCTTTGGCTTCATCCTCTCCTCCGAGCATAAAAATCCCGCTCATATAATCCATAAATATCTCGTACTGTTTGCTTTCTGTATCCTCGTAAAAATCCTTTGTGAACGAAGTCTCCGGCACATCGAATGAAACGATATGCTTGGTACTGTCTTTCATATCGGTGACGACTGAAAAATCCATAAGCGGAGCACAGCATATTTCCTCGGAAAGCGTTGCATTTACATCCGCAAGATCAGCTGCCGTCCGGGCGGAATCTACCATATCGAGATATTTTCTGAGCGGTGAAATGTCGTTGTACGAGCCGGAGCCTACTGCAGTGATCGTTTTATACATATCCGACAATTTCTGCTCGGGTGTTCCGTTATCATGTTCGGCAGATGTTATTTCCTCTATTATCTGTTTTATCTGCGCGGTCGCTTTTTCATTGAGATCATATATCGCGCCGCCCATGGTAAGTCCGGGTATAAGATCCATCGTTTCAAGAGCTTCTTTATTTACAGCCGCATAAAAATCATCCTTCGGATTTGTACCGAAAATCGAATATGTGCGTTCAATAAACAGCTCTGCCTGATCCTTTGTGACAGGTTCATCAGGCGAAAAATATCCGTCTCCCGTTCCGGCAGCTATGCCCGCTCCGAGCACATCGGAAAGCTCGGTTCTTGCCCATTCCGGCACATCCGTGAATTTCTCGGCAGGTATCGCAACACGTGCATTGTGTCCGGCAGGCTCCGGGAGATCTCCGAACGCCCGCTCAAGCATCACAAGCATCTCTGCACGAGTCACATTGCTGTCTTCACGCAGACTTCCGTCTTCATAGCCGCTCATTATATCCGATACCGTGATTCCGTCGTTATAATCATCCGCTGCCGTAACAAGCATATCTGCCGCCTCGCCGCGCGTCAGATACTCGTCAGCCGCGAATGACGAAACGCCCGAAAACAAAAGCGATGCGGAAAGAACAATTGAGGCAACCCTTTTGGTCATCATTATCACAGCTCCTTTCTTGACATCAACGCACTGCCCGCTATTGTGAACAATGCTATATATCCTGCGCATATCAATATAAACGGAATATATCCGCTCTCGATCATCTGCTGCGGAGAATTGGAGTTCATTCCGTATGCCATGAGCGAATACGGCCAGATGTGCCCGAGGTCCTTTGCAAGGAACACCATCCCGGATATCCCGCCCGCGAGAGCTATACCTATAGGCAGTGCAAAGCTCTTTATGAGCATCGATATAACAAGCTGCGCCGCAGCCATTACAGCGCCGCCCAAGGTGCCGAAAAGACACCATATTATCATATTCTTTATCGGCGGTGCATCCGTCATACCGACTATCTTGCCGGATGCGACAAACAGCACACCTATCCATATCTCGCTTATGAGGATCATGAATGTTACGGTCATAAGCTTTGCCGCAAATATCTCGCTTTTGGGGACCGGCATCGTCAATGTCTTGTTCCAGTTATGATTATTCTGCTCCTGCCGCATTATATAGGCACAGTAGATGCCTACCATTATCGGCAGGAAGAAGTAGCATGTAAAGATCGTATGCTGTGTCCATAGACTGTACCATTCGCTTGTAAGCAGCTCAAGATTGCCGAGATAATTTATCGTTCCCATCACTGCCGGAACTATCGGCATAAGTATGAAGGCGATCCATACAGGTGAACGTTTCAGTTTCATTTGCTCCGCTCTTATCAGTCTCAGTAACATATATCATATCTCCTTTCTGCAAAACAGGTATTTCCCGACCGCGTAGAACAGTACCGCATATGCCGCCGCAATGACATATACGGACGGATCGACCGGCATCAGCTCAAAGTACGCGTCTGCATAACGCGTCTCCTTTGTCCAGCCGAAAAGTCCTATAAACTGCATCGCGCCGTAGAATCCCCACGGAAGCAGCTGTCTTAAAAACGGCAGCTGGGGCAGAAACATCGAAAATACGCCTGCAAATGTTCCTATCACTCCGGTGAAAAAGGACACCGCCTGATTTTTGAACAGCATTGAAAGTCCATGCTGAAAGATGTATATAACTATCGGCGGCGCCAATATACATGCCAAATACCGCAAGTACATGCCCATCGGCGGCGCACCCTCAAAGCCTATGAATTTTCCGAACACGAGGACGACTGCCCAATATATAAGTATACATACGATCATCAGCGCGATCCCGATGATCAGCTTGGCATCATAGATCTTTCCTCTCTTTTCCAAGGTGAAAAGGTGCTTGAAAGCAGAGGCTTTATGTTCCGCATCGGCAAGACGCGAAGCAGCTACCGTTGCCATAATGGGAAAGAATATGCCGTTTGCCAACGGAAGCTGATAGAGCATCATGATCCAGCCGTTCTTCATTATAAAATCGGCATTCGTGCCTGAGTAGTTGCCGTAAAGAGAGAACACAAGCCCCGCGGCAACTATCGCAAGCGATGTAAGAAAGACATACCTGCGGCGCATTTTCATCAGCTCGCACTTTAAAAGCTTTGTCATAGGCTCACGTCCTTTCCGGTGAGGTCGAGGAATATCTCTTCAAGCGACTTGTTTTTGTCAAGCTCATGCAATCGGCTGAGCTCGCCCTGGTATTTCATTCTGCCGGCTGCGATTATTCCTATATCGTCCGCCATCTGGTCTATTTCAGACAGCAGATGACTTGAAACTATGACCGTCATCCCGTACTGTTCCGGCAGAGATCGTATGAGCTCACGCATCTCCTGTATGCCAGCCGGATCGAGTCCGTTTGTCGGCTCGTCAAGTATCAGCAGCTTCGGGAACGATAAAAGCGCCGATGCCAGCCCCAGCCGCTGCTTCATTCCGAGCGAATACGCAGAGGTCTTTTTCCTGCCCTGCCTGTCTAGGCGCACGATCCTCAGCACCTCGTCTATGTTATTTTCCGGAACACCGAGTATTGTCTGATATATTTTGAGATTCTCCCGCGCAGTCAGATGACCGTAATACGACGGAGACTCAATAAGCGATCCGATGTCACGCAGTATGGAAAGCCGATTTCTCGGAGTAAGTTTTTTCCCGAATATTTCGATACTGCCGTTTGTCGGACGGACCAGACCCAAAAGCATTTTGAGCGTCGTCGATTTCCCGGCGCCGTTAGGTCCGAGAAATCCATAAATGCGTCCCTGCCGCACGCTCATATTGAGCCGCGAAACACATTCCGTATCGCCGTACTGTTTCGTAAGCATATTTGTAGTTACCGTCTCTTTCAAATCAAAGCACTTCCTTTCAGGTGTATATACAGC
>DVNB01000030.1 GCA_018714695.1 Candidatus Ornithomonoglobus merdipullorum
CCGCAATTATATTATATCAAAAGGAGTTTTATTTTCAAGACTTATAGCTTTAAGCTTATCCGAACCCCCCGGACTATCCGGGGGTTTTCATATAACAAAAAACAGGCTGCCGCAAAATAATTTTTTGCAGCAGCCTGTGTGCTTAATATCTATCGTTACCAAACAACGGTCGTTGTTCCGCCGTTGTTCTCTGCACCGGATGATGTGATAGCAGTGTTAAGTCCCTCCGTGACAACCTGTACATTTGTGGGCTCAACAACGGTCGAATCGGTAACCACTATATTTTCTGTATCAAATTTGGAAACCGATATTTCAGGTTTAAAAAATTCTCTTTTCATATATCCGTTCCTCCTTAATTACTGTAATTCAGCATCAACGCTGCCGATCGTATCAAGACCGCTCTGTGCCTCTATAACAAGACCAAATACTATCGCTCCGTCCGTTACAGTTGTCTGGTTTTCAAATTTATCCGATACAGGCTTGGTATCGCCAACTTTTTCACCTGCGCCTGTTATAGTCCATGTGATACCATTTACCCCCAGTGAACCTGTCACATCGAATTTTGCCATGTATGATACAGCAGCGCTGCCTTCTTTATCTACAGATTCTGATATCTTCGTCACAGATTTTGTCGTCTCAGGCTCTGATGGCTCAGGTTCTAATTCACCAGTTTTTACAATAAGCACATAGTCAAGCGCACACTTACTATTGAATCCATCAACTTTAATCACATCACCTGAATGTAACTGTACATCTTCATATACATGTGCACCAGGATTCAGACCGTCGAATGATAGTTCTTTCTGCGACTCCGTATTATTATTTACATACCATGCCCCATTACGATTGGATGTAGCTTCTTCACTAGTTCTTCCTGTCGCTATGGTTACTGTATATACTCCATCAGCATTTACCTTTATAGTCTCAATACCGTCTTGAATACCATTTGTCATGGCTCCATTGGAAGCTTTATCTGCATTGGCAATGCTTATATTTCCATCAAATTCCATATACTGTGCTATCCCACTAACAGGTGAATAAGAAACATCAACTGTATCTGTCGCACTACCAAGTTGTTTAGATGACTTAAATGAATCCACTCCAGAATAGTAAACTGTACCATCAGTTCCTGTTACATATGCCGGAAATGTATAATCTACCGTATCACCCACTTTATTAGACGAAACATCAATTATCTTATTTCCCAAATTGCTATCTCCTGACATATAATTAACAGTGAGACTAATAACCGCATCTTCATCTTTCGGTATGTGATAGAACATAATATTATCCATATTCATATTATATGAACTACCATTACGCGGCACTTCTAATCCAATTACGCTAGCTATATCATTTGGAATATTTATACTACCAGACACAACTGTTGAACTGCCTGTCAATTGTCCACTCGATCCATCACGATATGTCACAAATTCATATGTAAGTTCCTTCTTGTCAAGATTTATTGTCAAATCCCTTAAAATAAAACAATTGCGTTCTCTCGGCTGATAGTTTGTACCTATAACTGTTTCTGTTTCACCATTGTTATTCAAAGCACTTAATAGTGTAACATCTGCCCAGTTATCTCTATCTATACCGCTGACGCTGGCCGCGATCACCACATTCTCTCCCGCAGTATTTGTTCCATTTATTTGCCACACATTTTTTGTTCCTGACGCAGGTATTGTATAATCCATTGCCAACTTAACCTCTCCGTCAGTCACAGGTGTCTCAAAATTATAGGTGCGTCCACCCCCTTGATTTCCTACTAGTACAGAACCTTCCATATAAGTGGTTCCTAAATAGGTATATGTTTCTCCCTCACCATTATCTACAGTAAACTCAGTCTGCGGTGAAACAGTTTTGGTTTCTGCGTCATATACACCAAAGACTACATCATTCTCCTTAATCTCCGCCGCACTCGTTGTCACAGCCATCCCGGCAAATGCGCTTGCCGCCATTGCCAGCGCCGCTATGGAGCTGACTATCCTTTTTCTTCTCATAAAACTCTCTCCTCTCAGAATTTTGTTTTCCTACGTCTCCCTCTTGCCTTCTGCACATATATACCATACCCTTGTCCCGTCCGATCATCGTGCATAATGCCCGATGGAGCTATGCACGGTCATCGTCATTGCTGTGCTTATTTTAGTACAATGTATATAAATCATACAGAAAATCTCTTGCAATACTATTTTACCTCTTTTTGGTCTCAATTGTCAATGTGTCTAATTAACAAAAAATTAATGATTATTTATATATTATGCACAAAATATTCACTTCTGTATTGATTTTTATTATCAATGAGCTACTTTATGTACAAAGTATATCACATTTTGATCAAAAAAATCATGGCAAACAAAAAAGCATCCCTCTTCGCACATAAAAAAGAGCAGATGCCGTTTTTACAGCTGTCTGCTCATTTCTTCATACGTTTATCACTGAGGAAAGCTCATCATGTATCTTGCCGTTCGAGGCGATTATATCGGACGAGAACGAACAGCTCGGCTCGCCGCCGGCGGTCGTGGTAACACAGCCTCCCGCCTCGCGCAGGATCACCGTCCCCGCGGCATAATCCCACGGTTTTAATCTGCGCTCAAAATAGCCGTCTATCCTTCCGCAGGCGGTATAGCAAAGATCCATTGCCGCGCTGCCGCAGCGGCGTACATCCTCCGCCTTTATGAATATACGCTTTATAGCCTCAAAATTCTCATCGGCAAGCTCCTTGTAATACGGAGACGTTCCGACGCTTATAAGCGACGACTCCATGCTCTCCGCCTCGGATACTCTTATCCTATCGCCGTTTAGGAATGCTCCTCTCCCCTGCTTTGCACAAAACAGCTCGTCCGTAAACGGATTATACACCACTCCCATGACGGGAATACCGTTTTCGGCAAGGCCGAGCGAAACGGCGCTCATCTTATAATCGTGGATCAGATTGGTGGTCCCGTCTATCGGGTCCAGTATCCACACTCTGCCGCGCGTATCTATGCCCGAATTGTCCTTTTCCTCACTCATAAACTGAACGTCCGGATACAGCTCTCTGAGCCTCGGACGCAGGAATTCCTGCACCCCCATATCCACCCTCGTCACAAAGTCCGCCGTTCCTTTGACGGTTATGTCATGTGCCGAGCCGCTGTCCAGCGCTATCTTCTTTGTTTCTCTAATAAGTTCAATCAACTTTTCCATACTTATCCTCCGTATTTTACGGTCATTCCGGATACACGAACTTATACGTTTCACGCATATCGTAATACCCCATAAAATCCTTGCGCACCTCGCCGTCGACGGTAAACCGCACAAAACGCACACCCTTAAGGCTCGTCAGCGTGTCCACTATCTGATATATCAGAAGCTTTTCGATATCCCTGCTGAACGGAAGATCCTCCGTTATCTTTGAGCTGAGATCGACATACACCGTATTGCCGTCGGTCCTTGTAGAGATGCAGTCCTTATCTTTCGGGATCAGTCTTCGTATCTTATCATTATCGTCTCTGCCCTCGATGAGCTTTTCCACCGCCGCCGCAGCCATATGCTCCGTATCGGCGTCAGGTATCTCATCATCATAAGGCAGCAGCCGGTTTATCTCCGCATCGACATAATAGATCGTCACAGGTGTGGTTATGACCTCGTCCGACCTTGCGCACGCGACCGCAAAAGATACCGCCCCGGCTATGATTATAAGCAAAAATACAACACGCTTCACAAACAGTTCCTCCGTATACATATATGCTGAGCATTTGCCCATTATATATGTATATTTCGGAACACGCGCCTATATTCCGGTTACTTCTCCTGCTCTTTCGCCATTTTTATGGCCTTTGCGAGCTGATCCGGGCACGATGTACCCTTTCCGCCGCAGTTGATGCCCTCGAGCCTCTTTATGACCTCGTCCGCATCCATTCCCTCGCAGAGCGCCGCTACCCCCTGCGTATTCCCGCTGCATCCGCGCGTAAACTCAACGTTCTTCACAGTATTCCCCTCAAGCTCGAATTCTATCCTTGCCGAGCAAACACCTCTCGGCGTAAATGCGTATTTCATAATTATTTCCTCCATCGTATTTCTTCTTACGGTCTCCCACCGTATGTTCCGGATTTATTATACACCAAAACATTATTTTTTTCAATAAAAATTCTGTAAATTATATTGACTAATACGGGAAAAAATTATATA
>DVNB01000031.1 GCA_018714695.1 Candidatus Ornithomonoglobus merdipullorum
CTATTAATGTTACTGTGACACCAGAAACACACCAAGATATTCCGACACCGGAACCCGGTGCAATAACCGACCTTGCATCGCCGCAGCCCATTATCAATATTAACTTTGACACCGATGAAAGCAGCGGTAGATACAAGTATTTTGATGAATACGGAAGAACACATGATGAAACAGGAGAGCAAAAATATACTAAAATAGAAAACACATCCAATGGATTGCATACTCCTGCGGAAACGGAGCACACCATCCCTAATGATCATATCTCAGGAGATGCTTTCTACAGCTATCTTACACCACAGGCAAATACACAGACCGGAAACGGTTACAGAGGCTCGTTCCTTGAACTGGATAACGCTCTTATACAGAGAACCGATAAAATAAATGTAAGCTATGACTTCTCGTTTTATAATATCGTAAAAGCTGCCGGCGGAGAGAATAATGATGAATTAGCAGGAATACCGCTCGCAATCAGTATGACGAGCGAAGCGGAGGAAACAAGCGGTATTCCGTACAGTTTCAATTCGCTTGCGTATGACGAAATTGATGCCGATCCGAGCGATCTCACATCGATCAGCAAGCATTTGCTCACCTTCATGACCGGACGTCCAAAGCGTGACGCGGATGGTGTACACTTTATGATCCGCTGTACGGTGAATACAGAGCAATCAGTAATTGGGAACTTTTGCAGAATGCGTATAACTATTTCCACGTTGATGCGGAAGTAGATTTCTATAATGATCTGATAGCCTTTACGATAACAGCTAAAGGAAATGCAAATAATGGTGACTCATTTACAGCTACTACAACTATTCCGGAACATTCGTCATGGAACGGTTTTATAATTGCTTCAAACAAGTGGGACAACAATATTGCTAACGACATAAACGGACAGGATACGGAACATTATGCCTATTTGGATAACATTGTAGCTCAAAAAATAGGAGAGGACAAAAACAATATTACTCCTGCTGAAATACCCGAAGCGAAGCCTGTACCAACGGACGCTGTGATTCTCACAAAAACAACAGATAATGATTCGACATGGAGATTAGAAGATGTATATGAACTGCTTCCATCAGCAACAGCTGTTGCCATCTCAACAGAAACAACGCGCGGAGAAGATGACAGACTTGACGGAGGATATAACTTTACATATGATATAGTCACAGGAGCAGCTAATGATAATAATAATACTCATATAGCACTTCCGTCACCTGCCCCGTCAGCGAATGGTATAACAAGCTACACCGAGTTTGACTTCTACCTTCCCAAAGAGGGCAGCAAACTGACATTGTATATGACAGGCTCGATCAGCAATACAGAGACAATAGGAAATGCGATATCTATAAGCACTGCCGGAATAAACTCGTGGTACGGAAATAAAAACTATCAGAGCATAACCGATCAGACTCTTGACACCGGTATATGGTATACAATGCAGATCGTTTATGATCTGAATGATACCAATATGCGTGTCACAGTTACACAACAAAACAATAATGAGCAGGTTGCAAATGGTGTGCTTGTTAGATCACGTAATCTTGTCGGAGGTTATTACAGAGAGGTCGCATTCAATCCCGAAAGCATATTCACAGGCACTAATGGTGAAGCGCCCGACAGTACCGATTCACCGGACAACACTGATTCATATGAAGAGTTTCCGCACAAGGAGCCTTCTATGGCGCTAGCATATATCGCAAACCTGCGCATATATAACCGAGCGACAATCGAGGAGTATTACCCCGAGGGTGCTACGGCAGACACTTATGGAAATGTAACGATAAATAATGAACAGGCAAATTCCAAGCGTTTAGGCGCCGTAGTAAACAATTTCGTGCGCGATCAAGTCGAAGGTGGAAGTGATGCCGCATCAGACTATATTCGTTCGGAAAATTATCCGGTCACACCGCCGAAGAGTGAGACAGGTAAGACATTTAAAAGATGGAAAGTAATATACAGCAATGCAGACAATGAATCCGCAACAAGAATTAAGTATGCGCCCGTCTACGAGATGCTTACAGCAGACTCTATTACGGGAAATACCAATGACGGTTACTACTACAAGGTTTTCTATACCGATCTGCCGATACTGGAGAACAACTACAAGACGATAGACTGGTACGTCTACAACGAAGATCAATTCAGAATGTGGGGCAACTTTGATCTTACAAAGCTTCCTCACATGACCGGAGAAGCCGAATACCGGATAGGCTATGTTGTGTATAATATACCCGATGAAGATCAAAACATCATAGCGCTGCCGCAGGCACACCATGAAGCTATGACGAATGAAGATAAAGCGCAGCCAACGGCAACTCCGCTGCCTACAAATGAACCTACAAACCCCGGAACAGAAGCGCCGGATATGACACCGCCGCCGAATGCACCTATGCCATCAAGCGCGCCCAGCCCGTCAAATGCACCGACACCGGCAGCGCAATGAAAGGAGTTTGATAAATGAAAGCAAGATATAACGCACCTTTGATAAACGTTACACTATTTGACTGTGAGACCATATCAGCAGCCGATCCTCAGAATAACCCTCTTTCAGGATTGAGTATAAACGCTTACGGGATGCAGAATTATACAACTCTGCAAAAGGTATCTCACGATATAATGCAGGGCAATCCTACAGTGCAGAAGATACTTGAATTTCATGTTCATTAACGAACAAATGGAGCCGAGGCAAAACTCTTTGAGTTTCGCCCCGGCTCCTCTTTATTTTTGAAAAAGCTCACCGACTATATTTTCAGTCAGGTGAGCTCCGAAAGATAATCCTTCCACTGATCCTCCGGTATCCCCGCAGCCGCGAGCGCCTTGTCTGCTGTAAGTCCCAGCGGCTTCATTATACTATACCGTTCACTGAATGTCAACACCCTATCTCCCACGGCTTTTGAACGGCTTTATTGCCATTCACTTATTCGGGTATTTACAATCACATCAAATGATGCTATAATAAAACGGAAACTATTAAACGGAGGAATTACAGAATGAACCGTGACAATACAAACTGGGAACAGAGCGTTGCCGGGGTCGTTATACATGACGGCAAGGTACTGCTTGCGCGGCATACCTATGGACCCGGCAAGGGCAGGCTTATTATCCCCGGCGGATATGTTAATTTCGGCGAAACGCCGCAGGAAGCGCTCAAGCGCGAATATATAGAGGAAACGGGAGTGCTCGTTGAGCCGACGGAGATCGTAGGCATACGATTTAATATGCATGATTGGTATGTTATATTCAAGGCGGACTATGTTTCAGGCGAGGCGCGGTCGGATCATGACGAGAACAGCGAGGTCGTGTGGCTCGATGTGGATGAGGCGCTTGCGCGCGGGGATGTTCCCGAGCTTACAAAAAAAGCTGTCGAAAGCGCCGTATCACACGGGCGCGGCCTGCATTACGAGCACTATGAAGGCAGCCGGAGACATGCTCCGTATTTTCTCTACTGCATATAAGCTCACTGCATCGGCGCGCGTTCTATGATCTCACGCTCCCCCAGGAGCTCTTTTACCCTGCCGTCCCCGTCCATCACCGCGGCGATAGTCGTGCATGACGGTGAGACGGTTTTTGCAGCTTTTATAAGGCTGTTCCGGTCATCCACGACGACCATACGCACGCGGTTATTCCGTTTTTTCGCGCCCGATACCGCCATTATGAAATCGACGTCATACTTCTCCCTTGACGTCAGAACGTTTCCGAGCAGGAACAGCGCCATCACCGCCATCGACAGGTTGAGCCTGCCCATATACAGTCCGACAGCGGCTGCTGCGGCGAAAGCGGCAGCGAGCAATACAGAGGTCGCCGAAAGAACACGCCGCGCCGCGGCAGCGCCGAGACGGTACGAGAGCAGCCGCTTTAATATTATCCCGCCGTCAAGAGGCAGGACTGGCAGAAGGTTCATCACGAACAATGCGATGTTTACCGCATACAGCCTCTCCCACCCCATCCGCAGTGCAAGCACTGCGGCAGCGCCGTTCACGAGCGGGCCGGCGGCATAGAGGATCACTTCGTCCGCCGCGGACCGCACTATCCTGTTTTTCAGCCGAAGATGCACTCCGAACGGTTCAAGCGCGATGCTCTCCGGACGCAGTCCGATCGCAAGCGCTGCGGCAAGGTGCGCAAGCTCATGCAGCGTCATCACCGCATAGGTGATAAGCAGCATTTCCGTTCCGCCGGTAAAAAGACTTATCACGAACATCGCCGCCGCCAGCGGACTGAGTCTGAATTTCATAACACACCCCCACAGCAACAGAAAATCGATAATGGAGAATGGACAATGTATATTGCCGCATCGCTGTCTCTGTGTTGATTTATATGCTCTGATACCGTTTTTATGCATAAAAAACACTCCGGCGCAATGCGCCGGAGCCCGTCTCAAAAAGCAGGTTTTCCCGTACTTAACATACTGTCTATATCCATATATGCATTTTCTATTCGTTCGGTATGATATATTAAATAATTATCATATATTTTCTGCGTAATGTTGTCCTTGATCTGGTTTACTCCGCTATCACGCATCCGCCGACGGGTCTTATCGACAGAACGTGGCACATCCCTTCGCCAAGGACAGCTTCGATCTTTGACTTGAAATCGTCAAGCATATCGTTCGGCACGAATGCCTGGACCGTTCCCGCAAAGCCGCCGCCGTGGACTCTGTATGCACCTTTTTCGCCGAGTATCTCGCCGCACAATGCCAGCGTCAGCGATACAGCCTGCTGCATGGGCATGCTTGATGCGTATACGTTCTGTAAATACATGTACGATGAATGTCCCGAAAGCTTGACAAGCTTTAAAAACTCGTCAAAATCACCGTTTCTTATAGCCTCCGTCTCAAGCACGGCGCGCTCGCTCTCGTTAAAGAAATGATACGCTCTCAGAACTGCCCTGTCATTGCCGAGCTTTTCACGCAGCGCCTTTAAAGAGCTCATGAATTCAGACTTATCGACCTCTCTCAGCACCTCTTTGCCGAAGAAAGCCGCCACCTCCTTCATCTCGCGCGGGATGGATGCGTACTCCGATGTGAGATCGGCATGATCTGCTCCCGAGTCGATTATACAGAGCGAATAGCCGTATTTACCCAGATCGAATTCAACCTTGCTTATTTCCGGCGCCTCCGTGCTCTTAAAATCGACGGCTACAACAGCGCCTACAGACGACGCCATCTGATCCAGAAGCCCGCTCGGCTTATCGTAGTACACATTTTCGGCATACTGCCCTATCTTCGCGATCTCCACCGCATCCACGGCTCCGCCCGCGCAAAGGCTGTTTACCATAGTTCCCACGAGCACCTCGAATGCCGCCGACGATGAAAGTCCCGATCCCTTCAGAACGTTTGATTCCGTATATGCGTTAAAGCCTCTGAGCTCATAGCCCATATCCCTGAACCTGCGCAGCACTCCCCTTATCAAGGCTATCGCCTTGTCGAACTGCTCCGAATGTATCTCGAGATCTTCAAGGTCTATAACGTCCATATCATAGCCCTTGGATTTGATCCTTACCACATTTTCACCGTTGTATGACGCCGCGGCGATCACGTCAAGATTCACGCTGCCCGCAAGCACGCAGCCGTGCTGATGGTCAGTGTGGTTGCCGCCTATCTCCGTCCTTCCGGGTGCGGAAAACAGCGCCAGTTTCTCCGGAGCACCGTATACCTCGCTGTAGCCGTCGATAACGCTCAAAAATCTGTCGGCATATTTCTTCGTTTCATTGCCGCATGAATATATGTATGAAAGCTTTTCATCAAGAGCTCCGTTCTCTACCGAAGCTCTCAGCTCATTTGTTTTTATCATATCTGCCTCCCTGAATATATATTAAATAAGCCAACACAAACATGGCGGCACACCGCCGCATATCAGCGGCGGCGTATCGCCTGATGTATTGGCAGTTATTATTCCACTTTAAGAAAATCACTTACTGTGTTCTGCATCTGATCCTTTTCAACGACTGTGTTGAATATAGGTGTACGATCCTTTAACTCGGCAAGCGACTCCGGCACCTTCATGCCGCTCTTCTCTCTCAACAGCTCCAGAAGCTCGAACTCGTCCTTGCCCGCCACAGCGTTATAATCCTCAAGCGCGATAAGAACGCTCTGATTAAACTTGAACGGACTTGCGGTCGACGCGATTATTGTCTTTGTGTTATCGCCGGTCCTTGCTCTGTACTTGTCATATACGTATTTTGCAACGGCTGTGTGCGTGTCCATAACGTATCCGCTCTCGTCAAACGTCTTGCGGATCGCCGCCATCGTCTCCTTGTCATCACAGAAATCAGCGTCGAACATGCTCTGCATCGCAGCCTTTATGTCCGCCGGAACGGTATACTCGCCCTCGCTCCTGAGCTTTTCCATAAGCTCTCTTACAATGCCGTCATCACAGCCCGAGAGATCATAGAGGAATCTTTCAAGATTCGAGGATATGAGAATATCCATCGACGGTGAGATCGTTGTATGGAAACGTCTGTTCTTGTTGTACACGCCGGTCTTTATGAAGTCCGTAAGAACGTTGTTCTCGTTCGATGCGCATATGAACGTCTTTATTGGCAGTCCCATCTTCTTTGCGTAATACGACGCAAGGATATTTCCGAAATTACCGGTCGGGACAACAACGTTCACCTCGTCGCCTATCGATATCTCTCCGCTCGCCAGAAGATCCGCGTACGCCGAGAAATAATACACGATCTGCGGAACGAGTCTTCCCCAGTTTATGGAGTTAGCACTCGACAGCTTAAAACCGTTCCTGTCGAGCAGATCCTTGTATTCCGCATCGGTGAATATCTGCTTCACGCCGTTCTGCGCGTCGTCAAAATTACCCTTTACGGCAGCTACCGACACATTGTTGCCGCGCTGCGTTACCATCTGGAGCTTCTGTATCTCGCTCACTCCGTTGTCGGGATAAAATACGATTATCCTTGTGCCTGCAACGTCCTTGAAACCCTCTAAAGCCGCCTTGCCGGTATCGCCCGACGTTGCGACAAGTATTATTATCTCCTTATCCTCGTTCGTCATCTTCATTGACGTTGTCAGGAAATGCGGCAGGATCTGAAGCGCCATATCCTTGAAAGCGCATGTGGGTCCATGCCACAGCTCAAGAAAATATACCTCGTCATTGAGCTTGTATACCGGCGCGATCGCATCCGTACCGAACTTTTCCTTTGTATACGCGCTTGTGATACAGCCTCTGAGATCCTCCTCGCTGAAATCGGTCAAAAACTTGCTCAGAACGAAATATGCCCTGCAATGATACGATTTTCCCGCCAGGCTCTCTATCTCGTCAAGACTCACATGCGGAAAGCTTTCCGGCACAAAAAGACCGCCTTCCTCCGACAGGCCCTGCTTTATAGCCTGCGCCGAGCTGACACTTATACCCTTATCCCTTGTACTATGATACTGCATTTTTACCTCCGAAAAAGCACTGCGCGAAGCCGCCTTTTCCGGCGGCTCCGTAGCGCTCATGTTATTTGATTCATTAAAGACCCGCGGCAGAATCCCGCGCGGACCCTGCAGGGACTCTCCCCTGCGCTCACTCGTATCAAACGAGACGTTTTACGTAATCCGGTGCCTCGTCCGCGTCGATGCAG
>DVNB01000032.1 GCA_018714695.1 Candidatus Ornithomonoglobus merdipullorum
TGTACACCTCCGCGTCTCCGAAAAGGTATCCGTCATACCAGCGTTTCATAACATCGCTTTTTTCCTCGATCTCATAATAGCTCATGAGCTCGTCTACCTCACCCTGAACGAAGCCGAAGCATTCCGAATAGTTATCCGACATTATGGAATTGACCTCAAGATTGTTGAGTCCGGTAAATATGCTCTCCTTTGAGATGCGCAGACATCCCGTTATCACCGAAAATTCCAATGCAGGATTCGTCTTCAGCGCAGACTCGAACAGTGAGCGTATAAACAGCACCATCTTATCATAATAGCCTGAAAAATACGCATCCTCAAGCGGAACGTCATACTCGTCTATCAGCACTATCGTGTTCACTCCGTAATACTGCTTTAAGCATGAGCACAGGAGCTTTATTGACCGCCCGAACAGCGCTTCATCAGGCTTGGATCCAATAACAAGACGAAATTCGTTTTTATCTTGCTCATCCACCTTATCGCTTGATAATATATATCTGTATCTCTTGAACTGACCCTTTATCTCATCGCATAAATTATCAAGCGCAACTTCATAATTCCCCTGCTTGGCACATTTCAGAGACAATGTTACCACGGGATGTGTATTTCTGTATTTGGCGACTTTTTCGTAATACTTCGATATCCTCAAGCCGTCAAACAGATATTGGTTTTCCTTTTCTGTTATATCGAAGAAATATCTCAGCATACTGAAATTAAGCGTCTTTCCGAAACGGCGAGGACGCGTTATGAGACTGTTTTTTCCGCCGCTCGTAAGCAATTCATAGATGAGCATTGTCTTATCAACGTAATAAAATTCCTGATCGATTATTTCTCTGAAATCCTCATACCCTATAGGGATCCTCTTTTTTCCGTCAAACAGCATATACACTCCCTCCCTTGCAGCATAAATTTTTTACCTATGTATATTCTACCACATAAGCCGCGGCATTTCAAGCACAAATAACGTAAAAGAGGAACTGCGCCGGATAGATACGCGGTCCCTCCACTGTCTCTGTTTAATCTTCAGCTATTCTTATAGTCTTTATCACCTGCGGCACAACCGGCTTATCGCTGTAGTCGGTCTGACATGCTGCTATCTCGTCGACAACATCCATTCCATCGGTCACCTTGCCGAATGCCGCATACTGGCCATCCAGATGCGGAGCATCCTGATGCATTATAAAGAACTGGCTCGAGGCACTGTTCGGGAACATCGTTCTTGCCATGGAAAGCACTCCTCTTGTGTGTTTCAGATCGTTCTTTACACCGTTAGCATCAAACTCGCCCTTTATAGACTCAGCCTCCTTGTGATTCCCGACAGCGTCAAAGCCGCCGCCCTGTATCATAAAGCCTTCGATAACTCTGTGAAATACCAGTCCGTCAAAGAATTTATCGTTTATGAGCTTTACAAAATTGTCCACTGTTATCGGTGCAGTCTCGGGGTAGAGCTCAGCCTTTATGACCTTTCCGTTTTCCATTTCTATTTCAATATTCATAGTATAGCATCCTCCTCGTTGCTTTCTGCCTCTCCGGGCTCGGGGCTTACCGCATCATTGCCGCTTCGCGGCATATCGATCGCTCCATCTGTCGCATCAGGCTCCTCAGCGCCGGTATCGAACGCCTCGGCTCCGGAGAGTATCGTTATCGATTCTATCTCATATGTTTCCTCCGGCACATTCTGGAGCCCCGCGGGCGGATCCTCCATCAGCCGGGAATTGCCGATCTCATCGACGATATCCATTCCGTCTGTCACTCTTCCGAACGCTGCATACTGACCGTCAAGATATGTGCTGTCCTCAAGCACGATGAAAAACTGCGTGCTTGCGCCGTTCAGCGACGAAAGCGGTCTTGCCATCGATATTACTCCGCGAACGTGCGAAATATCGTTTTCTATCCCGTTTTCCTCAAACTCACCCTCAACGGTCTCAGACACGCTCTTTGGCTTGTACTCCGCGTCATATCCTCCCGCCTGTACCACAAATCCTTTTTCGGCACGGTGGAATATCGTTCCGGCATAGAAATTCTCCTGCACGTTTTTCACGAAATTCGCGACTGTTTTCGGCGCCGCGTCCGGATAGAGCTCTATCGATATCTCGTCCCCGCTCGTAAGCGTTATAACCGCGTCTATCGTGTTCTCCGTAAGCGCCGGATCAAGCGTTGCCTCCTCAGTCGGAGCCTCGCTCCTTACCGGGCTTTCAGTAGCACCGTCATCCGTTGAGCACGCAGCCAGCGCGAACGCCATCGCTGTTGCCAGCATTGTGAGCATTATTTTTTTCCTCACAAAAATCACTCCTCTCCGCCGTTTTCATCGCTGTCCGGCGTTTCGGTATCCTCGGTTTCGGACGTGACCTCGTCCTCTTCCTCTTCGCGCTCCGTGAGAGCTACGCTTACCGTCTTTACTCCGTCCGAAAGCTTCATAAGACGAACGCCCTGCGTCTGACGTCCGTATATGCTTATCTCGTCAACATGCATCCTGATAACAACTCCGTCTGATGTGATAAGCATAATGTCGCTGTCCTCCGGCGCCGAAACCAATCCTATGAGTCTTCCCGTCTTATCGGTCAGCTTGTATGTGAATATACCCTTTCCGCCGCGCGTCTGGATCCTGTATTCCTCAAGCTGCGTCCTCTTTCCGTATCCGTTCTCTGTCACTGCCAGAACAGCCTTCTCAGGATCGGCAACGACTGCTGAAACTACTCTGTCGCCTTCATTCAGCTCTATGGCCTTTACGCCGCGCGTCGTCCTTCCCATCGCCCTCGCATCAGACTCCTTAAAGCGTATACAAAGACCGTTCTCAGTCGCAACAAGCATTTCCTTAGTACCGTCCGTGAGGTTCACACTTATAAGCTCATCGTCATCAACAAGCTCTATCGCGCGCAGACCTCCCTGGCGTATCCTCGAATAATCCATCATATCCGTACGCTTCACAAGACCGTTCCTAGTCACAAACGTAAGATATTCGCCTTCATCGAACGATTTCACAGGTATCATTGCGCTTATCTTCTCGTCTTTTTCAAGCGACAGCAGATTTACTATCGCAGTTCCCTTGGCAGTCCTTCCCGCCTCCGGGATCTGATAGCCCTTGAGCCTGTATACTATACCGCGGGTCGTAAAGAAAAGTATGAACTCATGAGTGGACGAGGTGAAGATATGCTCCACAAAGTCCTCCTCACGCGTCGTGACACCGGTTATGCCTCTTCCTCCGCGGCGCTGCGACTTATAGGTGTTTGTCGGCATACGCTTGGTATATCCGCTGTGCGTGAGTGTTATTATACACTCCTCCTCCTCAATGAGATCCTCGTCCTCAAGATCGCTGTAGTCGGCTGCGATCTCCGTTCTTCTCGCATCACCGAACTTATTCTTGATATTTAAAAGATCCTCCTTGATGATCGCACATACCTTGCTCTCGTCGGCAAGAATAGCCTCATAATCACCTATCTTACCCAGGATCTCCTGATATTCTTCCTCGATCTTGTTCCTTTCGAGACCGGACAGACGTCCCAGCTGCATCTGCACGATCGCCGTCGCCTGTACATCGTCAAGCTCAAACCTTGCACACAGCTGTGTTTTAGCGTCTGATATAGATCTGGAAGCGCGTATTATCTTTATTACCTCGTCAACATTGTCTATAACTATCTTGTAACCCTCTAAAAGATGGGCTCTCTCCTGTGCCTTTTTGAGCTCAAACCTTGTTCTTCTCGTTATTACATCCTCCTGATGCGCGATGTAACAATCGATCATCTGCTTCAGATTCAATATCTTCGGCACCTTATCCACCAATGCCAGAAGGATTATACTGAACGACTCCTGCATCTCAGTGTATTTATAAAGGTTGTTGAGCACAACGTTCGCATTGGCATCACGCTTCAGCTCTATTATAAACCTTATCTCGTCTGATGATTCATCTCTGGTGGATGATATTCCGTCAAGCTTTCCGTCACGTACAAGTTCATTTATATGTTTCTCCATCTGTGCCTTATTGACCTTGTACGGTATCTCTGTTACAACGATACGCTGTCTGCCGTGATCGTCCTCCTCTATATCCGCCTTCGCTCGCAGGATTATCCTTCCGCGTCCGGTGTTATATGCCTGCCTTATGCCGCGCTTGCCCATAATGATCCCGCCCGTCGGGAAATCAGGGCCGGGCATATACTGCATCAGCTCCTCCACGGTTATCATCGGATCGTCTATGCATGCGACTATCGCATCGATCGTCTCGGTAAGATTATGCGGCGGGATGTTCGTTGCCATACCGACCGCGATACCGTTGCTGCCGTTTACTATAAGGTTCGGGAACCTGGACGGCAGAACATCCGGCTCCTTGAGCTTATCCTCAAAATTCGGTACAAAATCCACCGTATCCTTTTCGATATCCGTAAGCATGCATGCCGAGATCTTCGACATCTTTGCCTCGGTGTATCTGTATGCCGCAGGGGGATCGCCATCGATAGAACCGAAATTTCCCTTACCCTGCACGAGCGGATAACGGAGAGAGAAGGTCTGACCGAGACGCACCATAGCATCATATACCGACGCATCACCGTGCGGATGGTATTTACCCAACACATCACCGACTGTGGTTGCCGACTTACGGAAATCAGCCTCATAAAGCAGTCCGGAGTCATACATATCGTAAAGTATCCTTCTGTGGACCGGTTTTAATCCGTCCCGGACATCGGGGAGCGCTCTGCTCACGATAACGCTCATGGCGTATGCGATATACGCCTTCTGCATCTCATCGTTCAGGTCTACACCTATTATCTTCTGATTTTCAATAACCGACATATCAAACGGTTGTTCTTTAGACTTTTTAGCCATTATGTGCCTCCTCAGACCGTGAAATCAACATGATTCACGGACCAAATTATTCGTGCCGAAAATATATCTCGTAACTATTTAATTATACCACAAAACGGCACGAAATGCAAGCAATTACGCGGATTTTTACACATTTTCAAGCAAAAAAACGCGCGCCGCAAGGCGTGAAAGCCGCGGTACGCGTTTTAATATTCGTTTTTATCAGCCTGTTACAGATGTATCATCTACCGGCTCGGGTGTTACTACCTCATCCTCGGTAAGACCCGTTATAACATCATCGTTGACCGTAACGGTTATGTTGTACTGCTGGCAAAGCTCCTCAAGCTTCTGCTCTCTCTGTGCAGACTCATAAGCGCTCTCAACAGAAGATCTGTTGTCTGTGAACCATGTCTCAAAGTTCGCCTCGGTCGCCGAGAACGAAAGTCTCTGTATTACATGATAGCCGTAGTCCGACTGGCATATGCCGAACTCGCCAGGCTGCAGACTCTTTACGCAGTCCTCAAACTCCTTGACCATATCGCCGTCTGTGAAAATATATCCGTCGGGATTAGACTCCGAGCCGGGATCTGTCGAATACTCCGCGATAAGCGCGTCAAAATCCTCGCCGCTCTGAGCTCTCGCAAGAAGATCGTTCGCTCTTTCCTCAGCCGTCATCTCGGGCTCGGGCGTTGCTGCCTCCGTAGCCGCAGCATCCGCAGCCGCGGTCTCCTCTGCCGCTGCCTCCGTTGCCTCCGCATCAGTTGTATCCTCTATAAGGATATGCTTCGCTCTGTAATAGTTATCGGCAAAATATGTCTTGAGCTCGTCATCGGTCGGCTGGGCGATCTCCATCTGATCCATTACCTGCGTCTGATATGCACTTGCAGTAAAGAGCTTCTCGAGGAAATCCATGCTTGAACCGGCTTTGTTGAGATAATCCTCATACTCGGAATATCCGCCGCCCTGCTGAGCGTACTGAGCCTTCATCTGGATAACGCTCTTGCGGTCATCATCTGTAAGCTCTATTCCCATAGCCTCTCCTACAGCTCCGTACTTAAGAGTGTCTTCGATCTGATCGGCAAACATATCTCTCGCCGTTTCAAAGTCATAACCGTAGCTCGTATATGTCTGCGCCATGACCGCTATATCCCCGAGAGTTACGGTCGTATCTCCGACCTGCATTGCCGTTTCATTGAGCGTTGAATTTCCGCATCCGCCCAGAAGCAATACTCCCGATGTAAGAACTGCCAATAAACCTGTCTTCTTCATTTTTGAAATCATACTCCTTTATCCTTTTTCGCCCGCAGAAGATAACCGCCGCGAACAATTCTTATACTATAACGTCTATTATACATCATTTCTCGACGTTTTGCAATTCCTTTATTAAATTTAACAAATTATTAATAAAATAAAGGGGCTTTTTGTCGTTTTCCTTCATTCGTATCGTAATTGACGGGCTTTCCTCCGAAAGCACCTTTACCCGTGACGGATATTCCTTATCGAGCCCGAATATCATATCGGCATTGAGCCTGCCGTTTCTGAACCGCAGCGTAACTACCCTGTTCTTCTCCGTTACCTCGATACAGCCTATATCACGCGCAGGAAGCTTGAGCGCCGCAACAGCGATTATATTCGTTACCGGTGAAGGCGGCTCGCCGTAGCGGTCTATGAGCTCGTCTTGGATCTCGAACTCGTCATCCTCGGTCTCTATCGCGGCTATTTTCTTGTACATATCTATCCTTTGGTTTGCCGACGGGATATAGCTCTCGGGGATGTATGCATTTACGCTTATATCGACAGTAACATCCTCTGCCGTCTCTGTCGTAATGCCCTTCGCCTCGTTTATACTGTCCCGCAGTATCTTACAGTACATATCATAGCCGACATTATCCATATGTCCGTGCTGCTCAGCGCCGAGTATGTTTCCGGCGCCTCGTATCTCAAGATCTCGCATGGCTATCTTAAATCCAGAGCCGAATTCAGTAAACTCCCTTATCGCGCTCAGACGCTTCTGCGCAACATCCGAAAGAACCTTGTCGCGCTTATACGTAAGATACGCATAAGCCGCCCTGTTCGATCTGCCGACACGACCGCGGAGCTGATAGAGCTGCGCCAGTCCCATTTTGTCCGCATTCTCGATTATTATCGTATTCGCGTTCGGGATATCCAGTCCGGTCTCGATTATCGTCGTACACACCAGTATCTGTGTCTCTCCGCTCACCATGTCGTACATTATATCCTCAAGCTCGCTCTCACGCATCTTCCCGTGTCCGACCGCGACCTTAACATCGGGAAAATTCGCCTGTATCCACGCCGCCTTGCTGTAGATGCCCTGAACACGGTTGTAAAGATAAAACACCTGCCCGCCGCGGGCAAGCTCATTTCTTATGGCGTCAAGAATTATGACCGGATTATCCTCAAGTACATATGTCTGCACCGGATATCGGTTCATCGGCGGCTGCGACAGCACGCTCATATCGCGCACCGAGGTCATTGCCATATGCAGAGTCCTCGGTATTGGCGTTGCGGTCATGGTCAGAACATCGATATTCGTCTTTAACGCCTTGAGCCGCTCCTTATGCGCCACACCGAACCGCTGCTCCTCGTCTACTATCAGCAATCCGAGGTCCTTAAACTTTATATCCTTCGAAAGCAGTCTGTGTGTGCCTATTATTATATCTATCCTGCCGTCCTTGAGCTTCTTTATTATCTCCGCCTGCTGCTTTGCGGTGCGGAACCTTGACAGCATCTCAACGGTCACAGGAAAATCTGCCATCCTGTGCAGAAAGGTCTCATAATGCTGCATAGCAAGTATCGTTGTAGGGCAGAGATACGCCACCTGCTTTGAATCGCACACGGCCTTGAACGCAGCCCTCAGCGCCACCTCTGTCTTGCCGAAGCCGACGTCGCCGCAGAGCAGACGATCCATCGGATTAGGCTTCTCCATATCCTCCTTGACCTCCTCGATTGATCTGAGCTGGTCCGGAGTCTCGTTATATTCAAATGTGTCCTCAAAATCCCTCTGCCACGGGGTATCCTCGGAAAAGGCGTAGCCCTTGGCATTCTCACGCTCCGCATAAAGCTTTATGAGCTCCTTTGCAAGCTTGTCGGTGGATTCCTTGACACGTTTTTTTGTCTTGCTCCATTCCTTGCCGCTCAATGTATTGAGCTTTACCTCTTTATCCTCTGATGCTCCGCTGTATTTATACAAAAGATTGAGCTGATCCACAGGAACATACAGCATATCGGTACCACGGTATCTGATCTTTAAATAGTCCTTTGAAACACCGTTTACCGTCATTTTCTGTGTTCCGACGTATTCGCCTATGCCGTGCGAAACATGCACAACGTAATCACCCGGACTTATGTCGTTATACGATTTTATCCGCTGCGCGTTTTCCTTCCTGCGTTTCTCACGCGAGACCTTTGACTCGAATATCTCGCGCTCCGAAACAAGCGCAAATTTGATCTCCGGATATTCGAAGCCCTTCGTCTGGTTTCCGCGGATTATTACCGTCTCGCCCTTTTCGAAGCTGCCGTCCTCCGAGATGCGCGTTTTTATACCGCGCTCGTTGAACACTCCGTTCAGGTTCTCCGCTCTGCCGCTCGTTGCGGCAAGTACGACTACGGTATAGCCGTCCGTCTGCCACTTTTTTAGGTCATCGAACAGATATTCAAGCTTTCCGTGGAATGATACGGTCGTCTTTGAAACAAACATCTCAAGATGCTTGTATGTGAACTCATTTTTTGTATGCGAAAGCATCTCAAGCGCTATCATACGCATTGATGACAGCGACGAAATGATCTCTGCCGAGTCCTTGTAAAACTCGGTCTTGGAATCGCCTATGATGCTTTTCATTTTAAGGTCCGTCACAATCTCGCCGCGCTCCCAAAGGAACGTCTTCATCCGCTCGCAGATACGCTTCGGATCGGTCACGAATGCCGTGTCGGTTTCCGAAAAATAATCGAGCAGCGACGGTATCCTTCCATATATGAGCGATATATACTTATCGATCGACGGGAAATAATACCGCTCCTTGAATGCCTCTATATCGGCATTCAGATTCTCAATATATTCCGAAGCATCGTTCTTTCTCCGCTTGGCATTCTTTACTCTGCGTTCAAGCTCCAGTACGATCTCGTCACGCCGCTCCTTTGAAAATATCGCTTCCGAAACAGGTATTATCCTCACCGAATCTATATTCTCTACCGCCCTCTGAGAATACGGATCGAAGGTCCTTACCGAGTCGATCTCATCATCCCAAAACTCTATCCTCACCGGCATCGCACAGTTGGGCGAGAACACGTCTATTATTCCGCCTCGTGCCGCAAACTGACCCGCACCCTCGATCATATCCTCACGCCGGTACCCCATTTCGGTAAGTGCCGCCGCAAGCTCCGCCGGATCATGAACATCGCCCGGGCGTATGCATATTACGCTGCGTGAAAACCGCTGCCTGTCCGCCGTATATGTCATGAGCGAATCTATCGAGGCAACTACCGTCACATCCTTTTCGTTCAAAAGCGCATCAAGCACCGAAAGACGCGCATTTTCGTTTGCGCGCCCCATTGTCTCTATATTATAAAAAACATACTCCTTTGACGGGAAAAGCATGACCTTTTCCTTGTAAAGTTTCATATTCTCCGCCGCCGCTCTCGCCTCCATATCGGAATATGTGACGATAAGCGTATTTCCTCCGGCAGCCCCGGAGACCGCCGCCATAAGCTGAGGCTGTGCCGAATCAACGATCCCGGCAACTGACATCGGAGTATTGTCAAGATTTTTTATTATACCGTCATACGGTCTGTACCCCTGCAAAAGATCAGAAAAATTCACATTTACCCATTCCTTTCCGTAGGATGTAATGCCGTTTCGCGATCAGTTGAATTTGTTCATCGCCGATTCCGGTCCTCGCTCAATTATCTCCCGGACCGCCTTTGCAGCCCGGATCATCGCATCTTCCAGCACAGGTATCTCGTCCTTCCCGAACCTTCCCAAAACGTAATCGGCAAGGTCGTGATCCTCATGCTCCGGCGCTCCGACACCGATGCGGACACGCGGGAACTTATCGCTCCCAAGCATATATATTATAGACTTCAGCCCGTTGTGCCCTCCGGCACTTCCCTTCGCCCTCACGCGTATCTTTCCCGTTTTCAGCGCTATGTCGTCGCTTATGATTATTATATTCTCCACGGGTATTTTATAGAAGTCGGCAAAGCCGGAAACGCTCTCTCCGCTCAGGTTCATATACGTCTGCGGCTTCACCAAAAGCACCTTTTCGCCGCCGATCTGCGTTTCTCCGAAAAGCGCCTTGAACTTAAGCTTTTTTACCTTCAACCCAAGCTCGTCTGCCATATAGTCGATGGTATGAAAGCCTATATTGTGTCTTGTCATCTCATACTGTCTGCCCGGATTCCCGAGCCCTGCAACAAGATACATGATATATCCCTCCGATATACGGAACAAAGCCGCCGAAATCGCTCGGCGGCATGCCCGTTATTTTGTATATTTGTTTCCCTTCCAGTTATCCTTATTCACCTGTCTCGCCCGCGCTATCGCAAGATTCTTTTCCGGTATGTCGTCCGTTATCGTCGAGCCCGCCGCAATATATGCGCCGTCGCCGACCTTGACGGGTGATACAAGATTCGTATTGCAGCCTACGAACACATTGTCGCCTATCTCAGAACGGAACTTATCCTTTCCGTCGTAGTTGCAGGTCACCGTGCCGCAGCCGAAGTTTACGTTTTTGCCGATATCCGTATCGCCGAGATACGTAAGGTGGGATATTTTTGTTCCGTCGTCGATCGTGACATTCTTTATCTCTACAAAATCGCCTACCTTTACGTGCTTCCCTACCCTGCATCCCGGACGCACATACGCGAACGGTCCCACATTCGTTCCTTCGCCTATATGGCTTTTCAGTATAACTGAATTGAGTACAGAAACATTGTCCTCTATCACCGAATCCTCTATCCTGCAGCCCATTTCCACACTGCAGCCGCTGCCTATTTTCGTGCTTCCGGTAAGCGTCACATTCGATGCTATAACGGTGTCTCTGCCGATCTCTACCTCAGCGCCTATGAACACGCTTGACGGATTGACTATCGTAACTCCGTTCAGCATGTGTCCCTCGTTTATACGGCTCTGCATTATCGTCTCCGCCTCGCTGAGCTGCACGCGGTTGTTTATTCCTCTTATCTCGTCATTGTCCTCTATCGTATAGCCGCCTATCTTTTTGCCGTCGCCTCGAAGTATCGCAAGCGTGTCCGTGAGGTAATACTCGCCCTGCGCATTGTTCGGCGTGAGCTTGTCGAGCGCCCATGCAAGCTCTGTACCGTTAAACACGTACATACCGGAGTTGATCTCCCTGATCTTTTTCTCTTCCTCGCTCGCGTCCTTCTGCTCAACTATCCTCAGCACACTGCCGTCTTCACCGCGAACGATCCTTCCGTAGCCGGTGGCGTCCTCAAACTCCGCCGTTATAACGGTCGCACTGTTGCCCTGTGCTTCATGGTATTCTATCGCCTTTTTTATGGTTTCTGCCTTTATGAGCGGCGTGTCGCCGTTCAGCACCACAACGCTCCCTGGCGCGCTTTTTATATACTCTGCAGCCTGCATTACCGCATGACCGGTGCCAAGCTGTTCCGCCTGGATCACAGTTTCGGCGCTTTCACCTATTACGGGTCTCACAGCTTCCGCCTTATGTCCTATTACTGCGACCACCGTATCCGCCCCTGCCTCACGCGAAGCGTCGATCACCCACTTGACCAGCTCCTTGCCGCAAACCTTATGAACGACCTTAGGCATATCCGACTTCATCCTTGTTCCCATGCCCGCTGCCAGAATAATACTTGTAAACATATCAGTTCAATTCCTTTCCCGCCTGCAAAATATCGGCTTTTATTTGTCCTATAAGTTCATTGACGTCCGCGAATTTTATATCTCCGCGCAGACGCTTTACAAACTCGGCAGCTATCACACTGCCGTAAATATCCTCATCAAAACCGAGGATATGGCTTTCAACAGTGATCTTCTCCGCGCCAAACGTAGGATTATTGCCGACGTTTATGACGCTCTTGTACTTTTTTCCGCCGACATATGTATAGCCGGCATAAACACCGTTTTTCGGGATAGCCGTCTCTGACGAATACCCTATATTCGCCGTCGGTATCCCCATTTTTCTGCCGTTCTGAAATCCTCTTTCGACCTTGCCCTCTATCCTCACCGGACGTCCCAGAAGCGCAGCCGCCTTTTCAACGTTTCCCTCGGCTATAAGCTCACGTATAAGAGTGCTTTTTACGGCACTGCCTTCAAAATCTATCTCATCGGTAATGATAGCCTTAAACCCGTATTTTTCTCCGAGCTCCTTAAGCAGCTCAACATCTCCGGCAGCCTTATATCCGAATCTGTAATCGTATCCTACACAGACAGCCTCGGGATGCAGTACCTCTGCAAGCTCCCGGACAAAATCATCCGGAGAAAGGTGCATGAATTCGCTGTCAAAGTCACGTATATATACAAAATCCATCCCCGCCTTCTCCAGGATCTCGAGCTTTTGTGCCTCTGTAGTAATTATCTTTACGCCGTCTTCCGACAGCAGCTTCCTCGTATGCTCCGAAAACAGCAGCACCCCGCTCTTACATCCATGCTCTATTGCATATCTGCGGCACCGCTCTATTATAGTCATATGCGCGGTGTGGAGCCCGTCAAAATTCCCAAGCGCCACAGCCGTTCTTTCAAACGGTATACTTCCCGTCTGACGCATAACCTCCATTGTCATCTCTCCTCTGCAAAATATGTGCCGTCAGCTCTCGTTCTGCCAGAACGATTTTACCAGGACCAGTCTCGAATCCTCAAGTCTTGACACACATAAAAACCTGCCGCCGCGCCCGTAGAGCCTGTAGCTCTGCCCCTCTCTGCCGCCGCGCCATGTCATTCTTACCCCGTTTATTATACTGCGCTCCTGCTTCTCGTTGAGCTCTATCGCAGGCAGATCCGAAAACAGACTGTCCGTAGGTATGATCACCCTTTCAGGCTCCTCCATACTCTCAAGCTCTCCGAGCGTGTAAGCATCGTCTAAAGAAAATCCGCAGGTACCGGTCCTTACAAGAGCTGTCATCACCGCGCCGCAGCCCAGATCCGCTCCGATATCGCTGCAAAGCGAGCGTATGTACGTTCCCTTTGAACAGCATACGTCAAGCGTCACATACGGAAGTGATATATCCGTAACATCCGCCTTATATATCGTGACCCGCCTTTTTTCACGCTCGATCTCTATACCCTCTCTCGCGAGCTCATACAGCTTCTTTCCGTTTTTCTTTATCGCGCTGTACATCGGCGGCAGCTGATCATATTCGCCGACAAAGCCCGCAGCGGCATTTCTGATGTCTGCCTCTGATACGTTTACCTCTCCGCCTTCGGTCACCGTCCCCTCTGCATCAAGGGTATCGCTTATCTTCCCAAGCTCCATAACGGCTCTGTATCTCTTGTCGGATGCAGTCATCATATCCGCAGCCTTTGTGGCGGTGCCGATGCATACAGGAAGCAGCCCTTCCGCCATCGGATCAAGAGTCCCGGTGTGTCCCACACGCCGCGTACCGTATATCCGCCGCATTTTGGCAACAACGTCGTGCGAGGTCATGCCCTTTTCCTTGTTGACAAGAACTACGCCGTTCATGAAAGTATCTCTCCGCATTCTTTAACTACCATTTCCTCCGCCTCAGCGACGCTCTCCGCTTTTACGGTACAGCCCGCAGCCTTTGTATGACCGCCGCCGCCGAACTTCTGTGCCACTGCCGCCACGTCCGCCGATCCGTTAGAACGCAGGCTCACGCGTATCTTTCCCCCGCTCTCCTTTACAGACGCCGCTATCTCCGTTCCGCATATCCTTCGAGGTATATTCACCACGTCCGAAACATCGTCCATGTCGAGCCCGTATTTTTCAGCCATGGCCTCAGTCACAGTGACTATCCTCAGTCTTCCGCCGAAATACGAGCGTATCCTTCCCGTGAGCTCCGCCTTTAAAAGCTCTATCTCGAGCGGCTCGCTGTCGAATAAGAGCCTCGCTGCCTCGGCGTGGTCTATTCCCTTTTCCATAAGCTTTGCAGCCGTCCTCATCGTCTTGGGCGTGGTATTCGAATATGCAAAGCAGCCCGTATCCGAGCATATCGCCGTATACAGATACATCGCCGCGCGCTTATCCGGCTCCATTCCCATCCTCTCATACAGCTCCGCTATTATCTCACCTGTAGCCGACGCCGAGGCATCGACATAGTTGGCATCCCCAAACATAGTATTTGTCTTGTGATGGTCTATATTTATGACTCTGTCTGCCTTTTCGGCAAACACGGCACGCTCGCCGAGGCGCTCGCGATCACCGCAGTCAAGGGCGATGCAGGTGTCATACTCCTCCTCAGAACCGTCATATACCCTCACATTTTCCGATATGAACGAGAGCCTCTCCTCCGGCTTTTCCTCGGTATAGATCACCGTCTTTTTCTCCAAAGCGCCCAAGAGCTCCGCCATAGCCGCGCACGATCCTATAGCGTCGCCGTCGGCGTTTATATGCGGCAGTATCACTACGGAATCCGCTTCACGTATCATTTTTATGATCTCTTCCATATCCGTCCCTTCCGATCCCGCACGGGATCAAAAAAACCGTATCCCAAGAAAAGCGGTATATATAACATACACCGCTCTCCGTTTTACTGTATTTCCCTCAACAGCTTATCTATATGCGAGCCATGCTCGATCGACTTGTCGAGCTCAAACACAAACTCCGGAGTATATCTCAGGTCCACACGCTTACCCATCTCCCGACGGATATAGCCCGCGGCGCTCTTCAGCCCCTCCATGGCCTTGCGCTGAACAGTCTCGTCACCCATTACCGATATATACGCCTTCGCATAGCGAAGATCGCTTGTGACGCTTACCGATACCACGCTTGTCATGAGCGGGATCCTCGAATCCTTCAGCTCCCTTATGACCGACGCCAGCTCGCGCATTACCTCACCGTTGATCTTATCTATTCTTGCCATAATGCTCTCCATTCCGCAGCGCAGCGCACGCCGCGCATACGGTCATCAACGCTTGATCCGCAGCGGTATTACCGCTCAATTTCCTGCATCTCGAAGCATTCGATCGTATCGCCTTCCTTAACGTCGTTGAAGTTATCTATGCCGATACCGCATTCGAACTTCTCCGTGACTTCCTTGGCATCATCCTTGAACCGCTTTAAGCTCGAGATCTTGCCCTCATGGATGATTATTCCGTCACGCACAACTCTTACCGACGCGTTTCTTACTATCTTGCCCTGTGTTACATAGCAGCCGGCTATTATCCCGACATTCGGTACTCTGAAGGTCTGGCGCACATCCGCGTAACCGAGAACTACCTCCTTGTACTCCGGATCGAGCATACCCTTCATTGCCGCCTCTATCTCCTCTATAGCCTGGTAGATTACTCTGTAAAGACGTATATCCACCTCGTTCTGCTCGCTCATTGCGATAGCGCCCGCATCCGGACGAACATTGAAGCCTACTATTATAGCATTTGACGCGCTTGCCAGCATTACGTCCGACTCGTTTACCGCGCCTACACCGCCGTGGATAACCCTTACACGTACCTCATCATTTGAAAGCTTTTCAAGACTCTGCTTTACAGCCTCTACCGAGCCCTGAACGTCAGCCTTTACGATTATGTCGAGCTCCTTCATGTTGCCCTCGTCGATCTGACTGAACAGGTTATCAAGCGACACCTTTACGACGGAGTTGAACTTGTTCTCCTGTATCTCCTGCTTCCTCTGCTCCGCAACATCGCGAGCAAGCTTCTCGTCCTTTACGACTATAAGCTCGTCACCGCCGGACGGAGCCTCGTTAAGACCCTGTATCTCCACCGGCATCGACGGCCCCGCCTCCTTGACGCGCCTGCCCTTATCGTTCGTCATCGCTCTTACGTGACCTACGGATGTTCCGCATATAACGGTATCACCCTGCCTCAACGTACCGTTCTGTACAAGTACCGTAGCTACCGGGCCCTTGCCCTTGTCTACTCTTGCCTCTATTACGGTACCCTTCGCCGGTCTGTTAGGATTAGCCTTGAGCTCCTTCATATCCGCAACGAGCAGCACCATCTCGAGGAGTCCGTCTATATTTATCTTCTTCTTCGCGCTTATCTCAACACAGATCGTGTCTCCGCCCCATTCCTCGGGAACGAGACCGTATTCCATAAGTGACTGCTTAACGCGCTCTACATTGGCGTTTTCCTTGTCTATCTTGTTTATCGCAACGATTATATCGACATTTGCCGCCTTTGCGTGATTTATCGCCTCTACCGTCTGCGGCATTATTCCGTCGTCAGCCGCGACAACGAGTATGGCAACATCGGTCACCTGAGCGCCGCGAGCACGCATTGTCGTGAACGCCTCGTGACCCGGAGTATCCAAAAATGTTATCGTCCTGTCATTCAGCTTTACGCTGTACGCACCGATGTGCTGTGTTATACCTCCGGCCTCGGTCGAAATAACACTCGTGTGCCTTATTGCATCAAGGAGCGATGTCTTTCCGTGATCGACGTGACCCATTACAACAACTACCGGCGGACGCTCAACGAGATCTTCCGGCTTATCCTCTTCCTCGGACTCCATAAGCAGTATGTCTTCCTTAGAAAGAACGATCTCCTTGTTCACCTTTATTCCGAACTCATCTGCAATGAGCTCTGCCGTATCGAAATCGATAGACTGGTTCACCGTCGCCATTATACCGAGCAGCATAAGCTTCTTGACTACCTCTGCAGCACCCTTGCCCATCTTTGCAGCGAAATCGCCGACAGTTATCGTATCGGGAACACTGATCTCAGTTATCACCTTCGGCTTCGGTCTCTGCTGCTTCTTGCTGTCGCGTTCATTCCTGCGCGACATCTGCTTGCCGCCGCCCTTCTTATCCTGCCTCTTATCGTTCTTCTTATTCTTGTTTTTCTCGCGTTTTCCCACGCGAACATCGTCGGCAAACTTTTCAAGCCTCTCGCTCTTCTCAAGCTTGTCGAGATCCACATTCGAGGTACGGGTATCCACGGTACGGCTCTTCTTCTCGCTTTTTATAACGTATTCCTCGGACGTATTGCTGTTGTCGACATTTGAAAGATCCACTCTTACCCCCGACTGTTTTTTCGCGAGATTATGGTGCTTCTTCTGCTTCTCTTTCTTGGCCTTTTCCTCAGCCTTGCGTTTTGCGCGCTGCTCCGCGTCAGCCTTCTCTCTTGCCGCTTTTTTCGCAGCGGCCTTAGCAGCCGCCTCGGCCTCCTGAGCGGCCTTCTCTGCCTTCTCTTTCTCCTCAGCCTCGCGTTTTGCCTTTTCTTTCTTCTCTTTTACAGCCTTTACGGCAGCGTTCCGCATATCCTTTATTTCTCCCGCGGTGGCTTCGCTTTCCTTTGTTATTATATCCACCACTATGGCTGCCTGATCGTCCGTGATGCTGCTTGACGCGCTTTTGACGTGCTCACCGTAATCCGCCATCTGCGTTATCACATCCTTAGTCACAGCTTTGAATTTTTTTGTAATGTCTCCAAGTTTAGTTGTTGATGTTTCTGCCATACCACATCACCCTTTCTCTGTTTCGCATGAGATAAATATATCTAAAATTGCTTTAGCAAAATTATTGTCGTTAACGGACACTACCGCACGGTCTCCCCCGCCGGTGGCGTGTCCGAGGCTCCCCATATCGGAAAATTCTATAAGCTTTACTTTATAATAACTGCATGAGTCGCATATCGACTTTTTCGTATTCTCCGACGCATCTCCGGCAATTATCACAAGCTTCGCCCGTCCCGATCTTATTGCCTTAAGGCATATGAACGAGCCCGTTGAGACTTTGCCGGCGCGCTTTGCGAGTCCTATCATCCCGAATATCTTGTTCAAAGCAGTTCCTCCGCCTGTCTGTACAGCTCCGATGCATTGCTGCACTTCAAATGTCGTTCAAGGCAGCGTTTCTTCTCCGCCTTTTTTATGCAATCAGCATTCGCGCACATGTATGCCCCTCTGCCGAATTTTTTCTTATGTATATCCAATTCGGCAGTGTCGGAGCCTTTTGCCGCCACAACGCGGATCAGCGCCGGAAGCGGCTTCATTTCGCGGCATGCGATACACATCCTGAGCGGTATATGCGCCATACTGTTCACCCTTTTCCCTGTTTCTTGATCGCGCGGGAGCATATTATCCTATGCACGTTATTCTGCGCTGATGTCGATCTTCCATCCGGTAAGCTTTGCGGCAAGTCTTACGTTCTGACCGGACTTTCCTATAGCAAGCGAAAGCTGGTATTCCGGTACAACTACTCTTGCGCTCTTATCCTCTTCATTTACAGTGCACGAAACTACCTTTGCCGGAGAAAGCGCCGCCGTGATATACTCGGCAGGATCCTCGCTCCATTTTATTATATCGATCTTTTCGGTCTTTAACTCATCGTTTATATTCTGGACTCTCATTCCCTTTGGACCTATACATGCGCCCTGCGCATCGACCTCGGGATCATTCGAATAAACGGCGATCTTTGTTCTTGATCCGCCCTCTCTGGCAATGCCCTTTATCTCGACTATGCCCTCGGCTATCTCAGGAACCTCTTTTTCAAAAAGCTTCTTTACAAGTCCCGGATGAGTTCTCGAAAGTATAAGATGCGTCGTTCTTGGATCGGTCTTTACATCACTCACATAGAATCTCAGCACATCTCCCGGCTCGTATATCTCACCCTCCGGCTGCTCTTTTTTCGGAAGTATCGCTTCAGCCTGATTGTACTGCTCCACGTCCACATATACTCTTTCGGGATCCACAAGGATAACTGTTCCCGTTACCATTCCAAGCGAGCGCTCGGAGCGGTCACCGTACACTATGCCGCGCTCCGCCTCTCTTATCCTCTGAGTAACGACCTGCTTTGCTGTCATCGCACTCACTCTGCCGAAATCCTTCGGCGTTTCCTCGATGTTTACGACGTCACCGAGCTCGTAATTTCCGGATATCTTTCTTGCATCTTCAAGCGATATCTCCTCGCGGGGATCAAGCACAAGCTCCACTACAGTCTTCTGAGAATAAACGTGTATCTCGCCGGTCTCTCTGTCTATCGACACCAAAACATTCGGAGAATCGTTTTTTCCCTTGTAATAGTTCTTCTTGTACGCCGCAACGAGCGCCGCCTCGAGCGCGTCTATTATGACATTCTCCTCGATACCTCGGTCCTCGCACAGATCTTTTATCGCCTTAAACAATTCATTCATTTTTAGTGCAGCTCCTGTTCTTAAAATATTGATGCGTTAAAATACAAATTTCAATCTTATATACACCGCGTCCTTCTGCGGCACAGCCTTTTCGCAGCCGTCACATTCTATAAACGCCGTTTTGTCGTGAAAATCCCTCAATACCCCGTCAAACTCCTTCATGCCGTCCTCACCCGGCGCATAGAGCTTGACCTCGACTTCACGGCCTCTGTAATACAAAAATTCCCGCTCCTTTTTGAGCTTTCTGTCGACCCCCGGCGACGAGACCTCAAGCGAATATCCCCCGTCTATTATGTCCGCCTCGTCAAGCACCTTCTCGACCTCGCGCGAAAACGCCTCACACGCATCTATATCCACACCGCCGTCGCGGTCGATATAGTAGCAGAGAACTCCGCCGGAATAAGAAACGTCTACTATATATACTCCGAGTGCATCTGCCGCCGGGCAGCCGAGCTCGAGCGCCTTATCCTCCGTTATCTTAGTTTTGCCTGCCATAGATTTTTTCTCCCTCGAAACATCGCAAACTTACATCCGCATAATTAAAGAGTGCGTAAAACGCACTCTTTAGAATAGTCATATTCCAAAACACATACATGATACCATAAACAGCTTATTTTGTCAAGTATCATGCAGACATATCGTTATTTTGTACAATTTTCGGCTCTGATATGCGCCGATTTAACTATACAATACACTCAGCAGCACCGTTTTTCGGCACGTTAGCGGGCTTTACCGTCAGCCATCGGCCTCGGCAGCATCACCCTGCTCCTCGACATACGGCTCCGGATTTTCCGTCGGATCGCTGTCCTCCGACTGCTCTATGCCGCGTATCAGACAAAGCTCGTCGTTTGTCACCTCGCTCGCCCTGAGCGAGCCGAGCACACCCGAATCAGTCGAGCGCACATATCCTCCAAGCGTCATATAACCGCTTGAATAGAGCTCCGGCGTCTCCTCCGGATCTGCATAAGACATATTCTCGCCGCTCACTCCGAACATTTCCTGCACAAGTGTCTGAAGCTTATGCATATTCGGAACGAACACATCTCCGTTTGACGAGTCGTGAGTGGAGTCACCCGGCACTGTTTCCGAATGGATTCCCGCCGATGTGAAATCATTGAGATACTTGGAATATCTTAAAACATCCTTTATCGTAAGATTCGTTCTGAGCTCGTTCTTGACATCCGTAAATATAGCCGGTATCTTCTGTATGAGCGATATATTCAGCTTCTGATCCACAAGCGCTTTTAAGAAATCCTGCTGGATCTTGATCCTGTCAGCATCACCGTTGGGATAGCTCTTGTATGTTCCGGTATCCGGATCGACATTTCCCTTCCTGTAACGCAAAAGATGCACTACCTGTGTTCCATCGAGCTCATATGTGCCCGGCGGAAGATTTATATGAAGTCCCTGCACAGGGTCGTCATAGACCATGCCGACTCCGTCGCCGTATATATCCGGTATAGTAAACTCGACGGGACCGAGCTCGTTTATAACATGCGCTACCGCATCGAACGAGAAATCTATATAGTAGTTTATAGGCACACCCGTAAGGCGCGTAACAGCCTCGCAGGTAGCCGTGGGACCGCCTATAACGCCGTCCGTCTCAAACGCGTGCGCAGCATTGATCTTCTGATACCTGTTTCCTATATACATTCTCAGATCTCTTGGGATAGAGAGCATATTTACGGTATTCTCCTTCGTATCGTACGAGGCAAGCATTATAGCATCTGTCCTCAGTCCGTCCTCGTCAGTACACATGAGAAGTACATTTATCGTTCCTCCGTGCTCTACCGCTACGGTTCCCTCTTCCTGTTCTCCGCTAAGCCCTGCGCCGCCGGTGAAGTCAAAGCCCATAAACACCATAAACGCCAGAAATATTACTCCCAGACAGGTGCCGAGCACCTGAAAATATTTTTTTACATTAAATTTCTTGCTCACAGTTTATTATCCTCTTTTTTCGACGGTTACCGATCGGTCATACCTTGACGGTTATATCCTTTCAAGGTGCCGAATGCTTTCTAAATAGTTATAGACATTATACCACAAACTTATTACAAAATTATTTCCTTTTCATTTCCGTTTGCTAAAATTTTATTACTTACTTTACAAGCTTCATAACGTTATCAGCCGCAACAGTTATTCCAAGCTTAGCCGACTCATATGTGAGCCCACCCTGCATATACGCTATATACGGCTCTCTTATCGGCGCATCCGCCGAAAGCTCTATAGATGAACCCTGCACAAAAGCCCCTGCCGCCATTATCACCTGATCCTGATATCCCGGCATATCCCACGGCTCCGGTGTAACAAAGCTGTCTATCGGAGCGCCCTTCTGTATGCCCTGTATAAACGCTACCATCGTATCTTTGTTTCCGAACTTCACCGACTGGATAATATCGTGTCTGTCCTCAAGCGGCGCCGGATCAGTCTCAAATCCCAGCCGTTCAAAGACTGCCGCGCAGAGCGCCGCCGCCTTCATGGCCTGCATCACGACATGCGGTGCCATAAAAAGTCCCTGATAGGCATATCTGTTAAAGCCCATCGTCGATCCGCATTCCCTGCCTATACCGACACAGGTGAGCCTGTAGGAACAGAGCTCGATAAGCCTCGCCTTTCCCGCGATATATCCGCCAGTTGGCGCTATCCCGCCGCCGGGATTCTTTATGAGCGAGCCTGCTATGAGATCGGCGCCATGCTCAGTAGGCTCCGTATCGTCGGCAAACTCACCATAGCAGTTATCCACAAGGCACAACGTTTTGGGAGATACCGACTTCACAAAATCTATTATGTCGCCTATCCGCTCCGAGCTGTATGTAGGTCTGTCACCATAGCCCTTTGAGCGCTGTATCAGCACTGCCTTTACCGCCTTTGCCGTAAGCAGCTCCCTGATCCTGTCACGGTCTATATCGCCATCCTCAGTGAGTCCCGCTTCCTCATAAGCAATCCCGTAATCCTTTAAAGAACCGTTTCCGTCCTCTCCCGCTATCCCTATGACCTCCTCAAGAGTGTCATACGGCTTGCCCGTAACGGCAAGAAGCGTATCGCCGGGACGAAGCACCGCATAGAGCATAGTTGCCAAAGTATGCGATCCGTTTACCCAATTATGTCTTACGAGCGCGTCCTCCGCACCGAATATCTGCGCGTATACCTTATCGAGAGTATCGCGTCCGTCATCGTCGTAGCCATAACCTGTTGTAGGCATGAAATGACGTTCCGAGACTCTGTTGTCAGCAAACGCCTTCATGACCTTGAGCTGATTTATCTCTGCAACTCTTTCAAACTCCGCAAATTTCTCTCTTATCGAATCCTCCGCCTCCGCAACAAGCCCGGCAGCGCGTCTTGAAACACCGAAATTTTCAACGATAAATTCCGTTTTATCCATCAATCAAAACAATCCTTTCAAAAGTAAAGCCGCCGGGATATCCGGCGTGTATGAAGAAAAAAATACATCATAATGCATTATAGCACAGACATATGGCTTTGTCAAGGCTCATTCCTTTACGAATTTTATAATGTTACTCACTTCACAATCAAGCGCATAACAAAAAGCATCGAAACAGGGATCTCCCGCTCACCATGTTCGTAACGCGCATATACTTGCCTGTTGCACACAAGCAGATCCGCAACCTGCTGCTGAGTCATATCATTATCTACTCTTAGATCATGTATCCTTTGAAAAAACATAATAATCCCCGCCGCGATACCAAAGTCTCATTCCTTTACAAATTTTATAATGTCACTTACTTCACAATCGAGCGCATAACAAAAAGCATCAAGTGTTTTCGTACTTATTGCCTTTCCCTGCCTCATCCTGTAAAGTGTATTCGCCGAAAACCCTTGCTTGTAAATAAGATAATATTCTGTGATACCTTTTCGTAAAAGTGTTTCGTAAAACGGTTCATAACTGATCATTCTATCACCAATATAATTCTATCATAAAAAAAGTCTTGACAATGCTTAATATATTGAGTATAATTGTGATATATTCTATAAATCTGTAATACATACGTTTCTTTAAAATACATATAAACCCGTAAACCCCACAGAATTTGTTATACCACCCTTGTATTTTATCCTGATCTGTGTTATACTAAGTCAATGAAATCACTCGGTATGATAATGAGAGGTGGAGCATGACAAATACGGAACGCATTGCGGAATATATAGCCGGCGGCTGCACAGATAAGCGGCAGCTCGGCGTGGAGATAGAGCACTTCGCCGTGAAAGACGACCTTTCTCAGGTTCCTTACAGCGGCGGGATAAATGACATATTAAAGAGTCTTTCGGTGTACTATCCCGAAAGAGAATACAGCATGGGCGAGCTCATAGCGCTTTACGACGATGAGGCGTCCATAACGATCGAGCCGGCAGGACAGATAGAAATAAGCATAAAGCCGTGCTGCCAAGTTCCTGACATAGACAGGATATATAAAAAATTTCTTGACCGTGCCGAGCCGATACTTAAAGAGCGAGGAATGAGGCTTATAAACCTCGGCTATACTCCGCGCTCAAATGCCGGGAGCGAAGAGCTTATACCAAAGACCCGATACGAGCTTATGGACAAATATTTTAAAAGCACCGGTACTATGGGCAGGAACATGATGCGCGCGACTGCTTCGACACAGGTCTCTATTGATTTTTCGGACGAGACAGACTGCGTAAAAAAGCTGCGCACCGCCAATCTTCTTACGCCGGTATTCTCGCTCATGACCGACAACGCACCGTTTTTCGAGGGAAAACGCTGCGCAGGAAGGATGCTCAGAACGAAGATCTGGGATAACGTAGATCCCGCAAGGTGCGGCACGGTTCCCGGGCTTTTTGACGATGATTTCGGCTTTATGCGCTATGCGGAATATATCTACAATTCGCCGCCTATACTCATAATGACGGAAAACGGCGCCGTATACACCGGCAGCACTCCCGCCTCGGAGATCTTCCGCGGCAGAGAGCTCACCGGTGCGCAGACGGAACATCTTCTTTCGATGTTCTTCCCCGACGTAAGACTGAAACGTTATATAGAGATACGTCCCGCAGATTCAATGCCCCGCGAATATGCAATGGGATATGCTGCATTGATAAAGGCGATATTTGTAACGGATGCTGTGCCGTGCCTCCCCGATGGGCTGGGCGAAGATGACATAGCCCGCGCCAAGACGGAGCTTTCCGAAAAGGGCTTTGAGGGCTCGATCTATGGGATGCCGGTATCGGCGCTCATAGACAACATGCTGGACAAGGCTGAAAAGGCGCTCGGCGCCGATGACAAAAAGCACCTTGCGCCGCTTGCCGCGGCGGCGCGCAAAGGGCGCTCTGTATATGAGGATGCGGCAATGAAAGGAATTTACAATGAGCTATCAGCAGGAATATAAAAAATTAATAACCGACAATTTAGAAGGCTGCCGTGAGGATGCTGTAAAAATGCGCGCGGCGCTTGAAAATTCGAGCGCGCACTACCACGGTTTTACCGTGCACACGCTCTACATACCCAAGCTTTACCGCGCTGAGGATCTTGAATTTCTCACCCGCGCGGCAGATACAACATACGGGATACTTGAAAAGGTCACTGAGGAATACGTAAAAAACCCGGACTATCGGAAGCTTTTCGGTTTTGAAGAAAGGCTTGAGCGGCTTATACTGCATGAGCCGCCGTACAAGTGCTATATACCGGTGGCAAGAATAGACGTGTTTTATGATCCGGACGCTATGGACTTTAAATTCTGCGAATTCAATACAGACGGCTCGAGCGGAATGAACGAGGACCGTGAGCTGAACAACGTTTTTGACACATCCGAAACGTTCCGTGCATTTTCATCTAAGCACACGATACTCCGGTTTGAACTGTTTGACTCATGGGTAAGCGAATTTATGCGCATATACTTCTCGACACCCGCTGCGAAGGAAGAGCCGCATATAGCCATAGTCGATTTCATGTCAAGCGCATCAAACGAAGAATTCGAAGAATTCAAGCGAGCATTCGCCCGCGCAGGCTATACCTGCGAGATATGTGACATATACAAGCTGCGCCGCGAAAACGGTTCGCTTATTTCACCGTCCGGGCAAAGAATAGACGCCGTCTACCGCAGAGCCGTGACAAGCGACATAATGAAACATTATGTCGAGGTGCGCCCGCTCATAGATGCGTATCTTAATGACGAAACAGTTGTGATAGGCAGTTTCCGCACACAGATAGCGCACAATAAGCTTATCTTCAAGCTGCTGCGCGACGATATGACACGCGCCATACTCTCGGCTGAGGAGAATGAATTCATTGAGCGTCACATACCGGAAACACATATGCTCACTCATGATAACATACATAAATATGAGGTCATCGAGGACAGATTCAACTGGATAGTGAAACCTGCCGATTCCTATGCCTCAAAAGGAGTTTTTGCGGGTATCGAGGCAAAGGATGCCGAAGAATGGCTCGCGTTCCTGTCAAAGCATATGGACACAGGATATCTCCTTCAGAGATATATAACGCCTTACGAGAGTGAGAACATCGACCTGCTCTGGGATAAACACGCCGGATTCTGCAAAATAGCCAATATCACCGGAATGTTCGTCTATGGTGGCAAACTGCAGGGACTTTACTCACGGGCCGCAAAGACAGGCGTTATCTCCACTCAGTACAGCGAAATGACACTGCCGACCATGATAGTGGAATGACCGGCTCTGCTGAGAATAAAAAGGTCAGTATCGCCCGATATTTTTTTAACATAGGTATTGAAATACGTTCGCAAATGTAGTATAATATATACAGATGGATTCATTGCGCTGCATCGGCGGCGTGAAATTTTAGCGCGGCATTCTGCCGTCTTGAAATATAGGAGATACATAATGAAAAGTTTTGACATCAGAACCAAAATTTACTTCGGCGATAATGCTCTTGACAGACTCCTTGAGCTGCCGTATAACAAAATACTCATTATAACCGATCCGTTTATAGAAAAAAGCGGTATGCTGACGCTTATAACAAGCAGACTCCAGCAGGCATTCATCAATTTTGACATCTTCTCAGATGTCGTACCGGATCCCCCGCTGGAGAAAATAACCGCAGGAGTTGAGAAATTCATCCAGTCTGATCCCGACTGTATAATCGCAGTCGGCGGAGGAAGTGCTATCGACTCTGCAAAATCGATACGTGAATTCGGTGCGCGCGCAACAAAAAAAGAAACAGCGCTTATCGCCATACCCACAACCTCGGGAACAGGATCTGAGGTAACAAGCTTTGCAGTTGTTACCGATGCCGAGCATGACATCAAATATCCGCTTGTTTCCGACTCCATGCTCCCTACCGAGGCGATACTTGACGCAGAGCTCGTGAAAAGTGTACCGGCAAGCGTTACTGCCGATACCGGTATGGACGTTCTTACACATGCCATAGAGGCATATGTAAGCATAAACAACAACGAATTTTCTGCGGCACTTGCAGAGAAGGCAATAGAGATCTGCGGCACCTTCCTGCTGCGTTCCTATCTCGACAATAATGATACTCATGCGAGAGCAAAGATGCACGTTGCATCCTGTCTTGCGGGACTTGCATTCAACAGCGCGTCACTGGGACTCAATCATGGTATCGCTCACGCAATAGGCGCGAAATTCCATATACCTCACGGCAGAGCTAACGCTATCGTTCTTCCGCATGTTATTGAATTTAACTCCGGAATAAACAAGCATTCAAAGAGCAAAAAGGAGTATCCGAAGTGCGTTGAGAAATACTGCAACGTCGCAAAGCTCCTCGGAGTGAACAACTTTAACGAGATAACGACCATCCGCGCGCTTGTAGGCTGGATACAGTTCATGAACAAAGAAATGAACATCCCGCTCTCGATATCACAATGCGGCGTGGACAAAAGAGAATACATGAATGCCGTTGAGTCTATGGCGGAAAAGGCAATAGCGGACTCATGTACCGCTACAAACCCGCGTGTTCCGTCAAAAGCGGAAGTTTGTCTCATACTTGAGCATATGTATGACTGATTTTTGAAGCTTACGGCTGCGGACTGTCCGCAGCCGTTTTTATTAGCCGCCGTGCAAAAGCACGGCTAAAACACAATACACATGGAGGTGCAGATATGTTTAATTACTATATGCCGGTACGGATAATAACCGGCGAAAACGCAGTATCGGAAAACGCGGACCAGCTTATACTCGGAAAACGCGCAATGATAGTTACCGGAGCCCATTCGGGCAGGGAATCGGGAGCGCTGGACGACATAACTGCAGTGCTTGATTCGCGCAAAATCCCATATCTTGTATACGACAGGATCGAAAATAATCCGTCCATCGAATCGGCAGCCGAGGGCGGCTCTGCAGCGCGCGAGTTCGGCGCAGATTTCATGATCGCAGCCGGAGGCGGTTCACCTCTCGACGCGGCAAAGGCGATAGCTGTATATGCATCCAATCCGCCGGAGGACGGATCGGATTTTGAGCTCTATGATATTTTCGGAGGCAAGTACAAAAACAAACCGCTGCCTATCGCCGGAATACCGACCACTGCAGGAACAGGCTCGGAGGTCACACCGTATTCCATACTGACACTGCATAAAGAGCAGACAAAGAAAAGCTTTTCCTCACCCGAGGTGTTCTTTAAGACGGCATTCCTTGACGGCAAATACATAGTCGACCTGCCGCTCCAGACAGCCCGCAACACAGCCGTTGACACCTTGAGCCACCTTATAGAAGGCTTTACGAACAAGCGCTCCTCACCCGCCTCTGACTATATCGCATTGGAGGGACTGAGAGTCCTGGGCAACAATATCGGTATACTCTGCGACGGAACTCCGCCCGCAGAGCTCTGCACTGACTTTCTCTGGGCATCGACGCTCGGCGGCATGGTAATAGCTCAGACGGGCACTACCATCGTTCATTCCATGGGCTATCCTCTGACCTATCACAAGAATATCCCTCACGGGATGGCAAACGGACTTCTGCTGGGAGAGTATATGCGTCGCGCAGATAAGGAAATGCCATGGAAGACGGATCTTTATCTTGAAGCATTGGGCATGGACAGCATCGACGAGGTCTGCGAGCTGCTGAAAAAGCTCCTTCCCTGCGATACGACCTTCACAGAGGAGGAGCTGGCAGAATGGACAAATACGACTATCCTCGCAAAGAACGTTAAGTCATGTCCCTTCGATGTGACACGCGAGCTTGAAATAAAAATGTACAAAACATGTCTTTTATAAAGCAATAAAAAGATCCCTGGGACCTACCACAGCCCCGGGATCTTTTTCGGTTGTAATTTAATTTGCTTCCGCAATTATTACTCTTATCCTTCCGCCCTGCGACTCTTCCTTGTCGTAATAGAAGGTACAGTCGTAATCACCGTTTATCACATCATTAATTGAAATTTCAGAATACGACGATATATCTCTCTTCTCATATACAACTACCTTGTCACTGAGCCTGTATTTGTTATAATTTATCTCGGCATAGCTCTGTGTGAGATCAGTCATGCTGCCCGTGTATGAACGCAGTCTTGACAAGCTCGTTATTGCACCGCCGTCAATTCCCGCTCTTACACCGTCACCGAGCGATACACTGTAATTATTCGTAGTAGTGTAGACTACAGAATCAAGATCCACAATCGTTGAATTTCCGGTATTGCTGCTCGAACGGCTCGTGACAACACCGTAAGAATACATATCACCGGTCACGTTCCTGAGTATGAGCTCTGAGATCTCACCGTTTGAATCTGTATCGTAATAGACCACCTGTGACTCTGTGAGATCAAGTCCGTCTATCCTCTGCATAAATGTCCTTGTATAGAGCACCGCGCTCTCGTTGTACTCCGATGCAACGTCAAGGATCTTTACGTCCTTCGATACGCTTCTTGTACCGATCTTCATGTTCTCATAGCTTACATAACCGCTGAGCGATGTGTTATTGACTCTGCCCACTGTTGCATAGCCGTCTTTGAGCTGTGCCCTTATTACGTTTCCGACACTTGACGACTGGTCGTACTCTGTCGGATACGTATATGTTGTGCCGTCAGCCGTTACTATTTCTATATAATAGCTCGTATACGTTGTTCCGTCAGAGTTGTTGAACGTGGATCTTCCGGAGGATATTGCATACCCTACCTGTGTTCCCGTTGCCGCAGCCTCAGCGGTAACAACACCCGCTATCTTCTCTCCGTCGCGTCCGATCAGAACAGTTATGGTATCACCGAAGTTAAAGCTTCCGCTCGATGAAAGATCGTTAAACGCTTCAACACCCTCTACCTCGTAGGTCACACCGGAGATCGTAACGCTGTTTGGCATATCCTTTGACGGAGATGCGCTCTCATACACACCCGTTACCTTTGTGGTATAGGCAAGTATCATGTTGAGATCCTCGCTGTAATAGATTATGTCGTTGACCTGTATGTCACTCTCATCAACTATATTGCCCTCGCGGACTATCTTCGTGGATGAATCTGTATCGAAGCTGTTCATCCATGAGGACGTGCTCACCTTGATAGGACCTTCTACCGTTCCCTCCGAATAGTTGATATAGTCTATATCTCCATTCGATTTATAGCGCACTCTTATGGTGTCGCCCATTTCCATTGATGCACTGAGCTGTGAATACGTATACGCCGTCGAACCCATATAGCACGGAGTTGATGCGCTTATCTCCAGCTGATGCATATTTGTATTATTACCCTCCTCATAGCAGAGGATAGCATTGTTAAGCGTCGAGTAGATCACATATTTCTGCGACAGGGTGTCTTCATCGGGCGAAAACGCTATAAGATATTTCCCGTCCTTTATCACCATGTCTCCCGTAGAGCCTACGTAATCCATGTCGAACGTCTCGTCAATTGTATATTTTCCATTTGAAGTGGAGATCTCTGTAGCTGTGAGCGATGAGTCCTCCTCCTGTGATGCAACTATAGTTACATCATCCACTATTTCACAGTTGTGTACGGATATAAGATCGGCTGTGCTGTCCTTCATACTCGTATCAAGCGTATTGCATACCAGTCTCGCCACATCGCGGCGCGTGAGCGGATCGCCTATTGCCGCATTTATCCCCGATGTCATTTCAAGATTCTGCGCCATGCCCACCTGACCGTACGGATACGACGCTCCGAAATCATCATTCGTATAGCCAAGTACCTTGAGCATCATGGTTATCGCCTGCTCATATGTTACTGTCCCGTTGGGATCGAATGTTCCGTCAATGTATCCCTCAACGATCCCCGCCGAGACCCCCGCCTGTATATACGGCGCGCCCCAGTAGGAGCTTTTTACATCCGAGAACGGCGAGAACGGCAGTCCCACCGCAACGGTATTCTTATAGCTCGACGATGCCACGGCTATCTTTGTCATCTCAGCTCTTGTAACATACGAATCAAGCTTGAAATCGCCGTTTTCGTCGCCGTTCATTATATTCAGCTCCGACAGCAGCTTTGTCATATCGTCATCCGACTGCCATGACTCGCTTGCAGCGAGCACACCGAAGCCTCCCAAAGACGAAACAGTCATGACTGCCGCAGTCAGAGCAGCTAATGCTTTTTTCATTCTATGTCTCCTTCCTTATATACCCAGTATCTTTATCAATCACTTCTTAATGCATCTATCGGATTGAGCTTCGCGGCTTTCCGCGCCGGCAGGAATCCGAATATAACACCGATACCGACCGACACTCCGAACGCAAGCCCGACCGCACCAACGGAAGGCACTACATCCATGTCCAAAAGCCGTCCGGAAAGATACGCCAGCGACGCACCTATTATTATTCCTATTATTCCGCCTATACAGCTCACTACACCGGATTCCATTACGAACTGCATCATTATATGCTTATGCTTTGCACCCAGAGATTTTCTGATACCTATCTCACGAGTTCTCTCGCTTACCGATACGAGCATGATGTTCATGATACCTATACCTCCGACGAGAAGCGAGATTCCCGCGATGGCTATAAGCACAAGCTCCATCTTATCCATCATAGATGTCATCTCATCTATGATCTCTTTCACTGATGTTACGGTATAGTAATCCGAGTCTCCGATCAATTCGAGAAGAAATGACTCGAGCGTGCTCTTTGCTTCATCTACAACTTCGTCCGAAAGCGCATCTACTGTATATGAGCTTACAGTATCGGTGCTTGTTGCATCAAGCGCTGTTGTATACGGAATATATATAACATCATCTGAGGATGATTCCTCCGAATCCGCTTCCTCTTCAAGCACACCTATGATCGTATAAGGAGTTCCGTTTACTCTTATCGTTTCCCCTACCGCTTTTGATGACAACCCGAAGAAGTAAAGAGCCTGATATGAGCCTATAACAGCGACTCTTGAGTTGTTCGCGCAGTCGCTGTAAGAGATGAATCTGCCGAAACTCAGCTGCAGTTTCTGTATATCATAGTAGTCTTCAGACACACCGGTTGCCGATCCTGTAAGAGTATCATCTCCGGAATCAGGAGTCTTTATCTGACCGGAAACAGTCACATTCGGCGACATACCTCCATACAGCTCGGGATACTGATCTATAAAATCATACAATTCTTCCGGGGTTACCTCCTTATTTGATCTCGGCGTTACGGATGTTGTAAGCGATGTGGTTCCGAATTCCGAAAACACCGAGGTTATCTCACCGGTAAGACCGTTCATTACAGAAACAAGTATGATGACCGCCGCAATACCTATTATAATGCCGAGCATGGTGAGGAGCGAGCGTACCTTGTTGTTTATGATGCTCGAAAGAGCCATCGTAAAACTTTTTGTAAGACCCATATATTATTCCTCCTCACGCCCTGCAGCCGACTGATTGGCAACGATCGCATCGCCCTCTACAGGACCGTCATAGACGATATGCCCGTCTGTTACTCGCACTATCCTCGACGCTCTCGCCGCTATGGAGTTGTCGTGCGTTATGAGGATTATCGTATTTCCCTCACGATTCAGCTGCTGCAAAAATTTCATGACATCGCGGCCGGTCTTGGAATCCAGCGCTCCGGTAGGCTCATCGGCAAGTATTACCGACGGATCGCCCGCAAGCGCTCTCGCAATCGATACCCTCTGCTGCTGTCCTCCCGAAAGCTGTGCCGGAAGATTCTTCGCCTTCGATGCGAGACCGACCCTTTCAAGCGCCGCCATTGCGCGCGTTTTCTGCTCACGGTCACTGTAGCCGCCGTAAAGAAGCGGCAGCTGCACATTCTCAAGCACCGTCAGCTTCGGGATAAGATTATACTGCTGGAATATAAATCCGAGCATTTTATTGCGTACTTCGGCAAGCTCGTCATCAGTGTAGTTATTGATCTCCCTGCCGTTGAGCTTATACGTCCCGCTCGTCGGAACGTCAAGGCAGCCTATTATGTTCATGCACGTAGACTTTCCCGATCCGGACGAGCCGACTATCGCCACAAACTCTCCCTTGTCGATAGTGAGCGAGATCCCGTCCAATGCATGGACCTCGCTGTCACCTACGTGGTATATCTTATATATGTCCTTTAGCTCTACCAAATGAGGCATATTCATACCTCCTTACATTGGGCCGCCGCCACCGCCGGGTGCGCCGCCGCCGCCGCCGCCGGGCATTCCTCCGCCCATGCCGCCACCGCCGCCGGGCATTCCTCCGCCCATGCCGCCACCGCCGCCGGACATGCCGCCCATACCGCCCATGCCGCCTTGCATCTGCGTGGTGCTGCTGTCAACGGTGCCTTGAGCCTCATTGCCGCTCGCCGAAATTGAGCCGCATACTACATCACCCTCGTTAAGTCCGGATTTTATCTCTATATATACCGAATCGGTAATTCCGGTTTCAACATCTACACTGTAATAGCCTTCCGGAGCATTGTCGCTTTCATCTGTCTTTTCGCCCTGAACATATACGATGTTTCCGCGCTGCACAGCTTCGACAGGAACAGCCAACACATCCTCCGAGCTCTCAACTGTTATTACACAGTCAACATTCATTCCGGGCAGCAGGTCGCCGTATTCCGTTATAACTATGTCAACCGGATACGTTGTTACTCCGTTTTCCGAAGTACCGTTTACTCCTACCTTCTCGACCGTGCCGGTAAAAGTGCCTTCCACCGCATCGGCGGTGATCGTTACCTCCTGACCTGTCTGTATATCCTGAACATCCGTCTCGTCCACCGAAAGCTGTACCTTAAGAGTTGACATATCGTATATCACAGCCATAGCCTCGCTTGTCGAGGACGAATTATTCTCCAGCTTGTCGCCCGCCTTCTTGTTCTTTTCTATAATTGTACCCTCTATGGGTGCGGTTATTTCATAATCCTCAAGATTTTCCTGTGCCCTCTCAAGCGATATCCTTGCATTGTCAAGACTGATCTGAGCGCTCTGGATATTCGAATCAAGCGAATATGTGTCATTCTGGATAACAAGCTGTTCAAGCTGATTATACGCGTCATCCCTTGAACGCTCGGCACTTTCAAGCTGCTCCTTAGCGCTCTCGAGAGCATCCTCAACCGTGGATGAGGTTATATATCCTATCACCTGTCCCTCGGTTATAACATCATTTTCCTGGAGATACAATTCTCCTATCCTGCCGCTGCTCCTTGCGGTTATATATCCCTCATCATAATACTCAAAAGTTCCAAGATCGTTGCACGCCGCACCGTTTACGACTGCCGTTGCGCTGTCCTCGGTCGTAAGTCCTCCGGGATTATCTACCACTATGATCACATACCGCACGATCGCATGCGAGCTTGTCGCCTGCGTCGCCGTTCCAACAGTCTCAACAGTTCCTGCAACTGTATCGCCGGATGACGCTATGGTCAGCACCGCAGAGTCACCGACACTTATCGTATCCGCATCCGCCTCATTGAACGGAAGCTGTATCTTCAGTCTGCTTGAATCATATACCCTCGCAAGCTGAGTACCGTCATTTACGCTGTCGCCGTTGTTTACAAGGACCTCAGCTACAGTTCCGCTGTAATTTGCGGTTATCGTCAGATTATCGTAATCCTCCTGCGCATCGTTCAGAGAACGTGCTGCCGAATCCACCGACGCCAGAGCATTCAGTATCGCATTCTGCTGCGACTGCTCGTTCAATGAATTCGTCTGGACCGTATTTGCCTTCTGGCGCACCGCATCGGCATACGTCTGCTGCGCCTGCACCAGAGAGTTCTGCGCAGTCTCAACCTCCTGCTGTGCGTCTGAAGAGTCTATCGTGTATAAAAGCTGATCCTTTGTTACAAGATCGCCTTCACTAAAATTATCCGAAAGGATCTCACCGGTAACAAGCGCCGTTACCTCATATGTATCATTCGCCTCTACAACCGACGAACCGTCCACCGTTCTCGTGATGCTGCGCCTCTCTACGGTCGCGGTGGTATACTTGATCTCTTCGGTACCTCCGCCCGCCATTCGCCTCACAATGGACACCGCCGCTACGGCTATTACCACCGCCGCGATTATAAGCAATACCACCGTTTTCTTTGACGGTTTTTTAAATTTACTCAGAAAACGTTTTACTCTTCCTCTGCTTTCCTCTCCGTCCTCATTTTCCCGCCCGTCCGAAGGCTTGCCAAGCTTATCCTCGCTCCGAGCTCTCCTTCTCTCCTTAACGGTTTTCATTCCCATATATATGCCTCCTTCTATTGGATTTAGCCGTGTAATACGGCAAAATTTTTTGTCCGCCACCGGCAAACGGTACCTCATTATCTCCTCAAAGTAAAAAGCGGTCCCGATCGGAAGGTTTTTCGGTCCCTTCCTCACAGTCCCGCATCTGCCAAAAGAAACCAATGCAGGCAGACTCTTGGAGTCTGCTCCTATTCGCTTTCTTATTATATACCTATTTATTTTTAGATTCAATAGAATACCAGCACTTTTTAAAAAAGGTTAACAGTTTATTTAAATTTACGCTTGAGCACACATTTTTCGACTTCCTGCACCGTTACACCGTGTTTTCGAGCCGCTGACGCAACATCTTCATACTCAGGCTTCTCACGCACAATGTCGCCGTATACGCTTCTTTTCACGGTTATCCTACCGTATTCCGTATCAACGCTCTCCATCTCGCAATGCATCACTCTGCGGCTGTATTTTGCATATCTGACACCGCGTGTAGCCGTATAACGCAGCACGGCATCTATTACACTTTCAATCTTATCATCATGAGCAAGACAGGTAAGGAGCACGCCCGGTCTGTTCTTTTTCATGTATATCGGAGTATAAAAAACATCCGCGGCACCCGCGCGCTCTATCATTTCACGCGCAAATCCGAGCTCCTCCCCGGTCATATCGTCGATCGACGCCTTTATCTCATATATAGAATCGTTCGCGCCTTTATCGTCTCTGAGGAGCGCCGAAGAATAGATCGGTACATATGACGCCGTGGTCTCACCCTCTCTTACATCCGTTTCAAGGTACACACCGTCCCTAAGCTCCGATATCAAAAGCTCCGCTTCTCCGTTTTCGAAGATCGAACAAGGCACGAGCCAGCTTTTGCCGTACCAATAATCATCCGCAATAAGGCGTCCGCCCGAATACAGCTGGGCAGCATCGCCAACATAATCTATCTTCACAAATCCGTCTGCCGCTCCGGTCTTTATCCTATACGCACGGATCCGGCGCTCGCAGCCTATATTCAGCTCACAGTCATACTCATGGGGCGTATATTCCGTCTCCTCCAAGGATACAGTATGCTGCTTTTCCTCAGCACGAACTTCGTGCCTCACGAAATTACCGGCCTCCCATTTCAAATACGAAAGGCACGCATCTCCCAGTCTGTAAAGCTCCTCCTCAGTCACTGCCGCGCCTTCTGTAAGATAGAGCTCACCGTTTATCCTGTACAGATGACGCGCTTCACTCTCTGTGAGCACAACGAACCTTACTCCGTCCTTTGTTATGTCATGACCGTACACCGTCTCGTCCTCAAAGGCGAACTCCGGCTCGTTTACGCCGTTCTGTTTAAAGAAATACACTCCGTTCTGTACACACAAAAGCTGACATGTCGCATACCTGAGCTTTAAGCCGCCGAGACTTATATTGAACGGCAGAACAAAGCAGTCGCCGTTTCTAATCGTTAGTCCATTTTCCGGGAATACCATGCCATCAGCCTCGAACATCACGTTTTCGTGCCTTGCAAGCGTTTCAAGACGCTGATAATTATTTATGAACACAAACCCGCCGCTGCCGCTCTTTCTCATACTGTAACGCAGGCTCGTCTTATCGTTTTTGTCGTTTATCGGAGCCTCTGCAAAATACGCATCCATAGGCGCCAGAAGCTCCATAAAATCGTTTATAAAAAGATGCAGCTCCTTTAACAGCTTGTACTGACCACGCACAAGACCGTATTCACCCAATGCCGCCTGAAAATCATATGACAGTATTGGATAGTCGTTCGGGTAACCGGTTGCCTTTGACTCGTTAAATGTCGAGAGCTTGCCGATCTTGTTCGTGCCTCCGTGGTACATATAATAGCCGGGCATATTGTTTCCGCTCCCGAGCTTCACGAGCGCTAACGCATATATATCCATCTCGTCTATTATCGGCCGCCTGTGATGAGTCACCTCTATGCCGCCGCCAAGCTCGCATGTCGCATACGGATACAGCTTGTAATCTATCCCCTTTGCGGCGGCCTCGGCATCGTCACCCTCTATTCGTATGAGATCGGCGCCTATTGCGCTGTCGTTACGCATTGCGTTAAAAAAATAGTTGGGCGACGGATCCAGCTTTCTCGTATGTCCGGTCCACGGCGCCTCGGGATATCCGCCGAACACCGGCAGCACTTCATATTTTGGTATCTCCGCACCGTAAATGCTGTTCCAGCCTGTAACAGTGTATATAGGCGCGTCAAGACCTGCTTCCTTCGCAAGCTCCTTAAGCTTCAGCAGATGATCTCCGCCGTCAACGAGCTCGTTCTCAAGCTGCACCGCAACTATATTTCCGCCGTTTTTATACATAAGATCCGCTACCTGTTCGGCTATTGCTCCGTACCATCCGCGGACGATCTCCAGATACCGTTCGTCATTGCATCTGAGCGGTATACCCTTTTTCAAGAGCCAGTCCGGGAATCCGCCGTTCCGGCATTCGCCGTGCGCCCACGGTCCGATCCTGAGCACAACATCAAGTCCGCACTGCTTGCACAGCTTTATAAATGCCCTCACGTCGTTATCTCCCGTGAAGTCTCGCTCACCCTCGATCTCCTCGTTATATATCCACAGCATATATGTGGAAACAAGCGTTATCCCGCCCGCCTTCATCTTCAGAAGCTCACGTCTCCATTCGCTCCGTCTTACGCGCTGGAAATGTATCTCGCCCATCACCGGTATGTACGGCTTGCCGTCACGTATCAGATAACGGCTGTTAAGCGTTATGCTGCCGCCGTCCGGCGCATCACCTCCGAGATTCAAATGTCCCTCAAGCACCTCCGGATGCTCACTCATGTCAAATTTGTATATCATAAACTTCTCTCCTTCATCAAAAGTACGGACCTATACATGTCCCATATATGGAGTATACACCGTTACGCGCAATTTTTCAAGCCCTATTATTGCTCACATAATACAAAATTATTGCGCAGTCACAGTGTTGACATTACAGTCGTGTTGTGCTGCTGATATACAAGATTGACAACAAGAATTTGATCCTTACACTCGTTGCGACAGGAACACACGCAGACCTTCTTAATATGTGAAGTCCCATTATTATTTCATTCAAAAAGCTCCCCCAAACAAAGAGGGGAGCTTTTTTGTCATTCTTCTCTTTTCTCCTCGGCATCCTCGTCGAGTCCCTGTATGTATTCGTCGATAGCATCAGCGACAAGCTTTGAATACTTGACCGCCTCAACCACAGTTCTCGCTCCGTTTACAACATCGCCCGATGCGAATATGCCGTCACGAGTCGTCTCTCCGAACGTGTTCGTCACAAGCAGTCCGCGGTCCGTAACGTCGAGCCCGCCGGTGTTCGCTACGAGCATATTGTCAGCACCCTGACTTATCGCGATTATTGTGCTGTCCGCTTTCTCAAGATGCTCCGTTCCCGGTATTCTTGAAAGATGTCCCTTTCCGTCACATTCCAGTTCCGCGAAGATAACGCCTTCGTCTACGATCTCGACAGGTTCTATATGCATCTTGAAAGTTACACCTTCAAGCTTCGCATAGTTCACCTCGTGCTCACTCGCAGCGAAATAGTCGTGTCTGGAATAGATAGTCACATCTCTTGCTCCGTGACGCAGCGCTGTTCTCGCAACGTCCATTGCCGAGTTTCCGGCACCTATGATATTTACCTTTTCACCGAGCCTGTAAACATCGGGGTTTGTCAGATAGTTTATCGCATAATGCACATTGCCCAAGGACTCTCCCTTTATATGAAGCGTGTTCGGCCTCCAAACACCTATACCTATGAACACAGCAAGATAACCGTCTCTGAACAGATCGTCTATCTTGATGCTTCCGCCCACAAGCGTGTTCGGACGTATCTTTATGCCGAGCTCATAAAGTCTCTCCTTGTACCGGTCAAGTATCGACTTTGGAAGTCTAAACTCCGGTATTCCGTAGCGCAGTACTCCGCCTATCTGCTCCTTGCCCTCGAATATCGTTATATCATATCCGCGTCTCGCAAGTATTATAGCGATCGTTATACCCGCGGGGCCGGAACCTATTATCGCGACCTTTTTTCCGTTCTTTTCAATGTCGCCAAATTCCAGTCTGTCAAAATAGTAGTCCGACACGTAATTCTCTATGTATGATGCGTGCACCGGAGAACCCTTTCTGTTCAAAACACAGTGTCCCTCACACTGATTTTCATGGTTGCATATAAGCGAACAGATAAGCGACAGCGGATTGTTTTCGAACAGCATTTTCCCGGCTGCGTCTATATCTCCGTCAAGCAATGTTCTGATCATCTTCGGAATAGGCGTATGTATAGGACAGCCCTCCATACACATAGGCTTTTTGCAGTTCAAACACCGTTTCGCTTCGTTAAGTACATGATGTGCCAATGTAATCCCTCCATGCTAAAATATTTCCGAGCGCGCGTTCTCCCCCGCGCCGCACCTCATATAAATTATAACATGTGCCGCGATCCGATTCAAGTATATATTCCGTGTTTTATCCCAAAAATACAGACATTTTTTGCATAAAAAGAGAACCGTCATTTTTTTGCGGTTCTCTTTACAGTGTATTCGACCTTTCCGTTAAGAAGCGCCTTCAATTCCTCCGGAGTGCCTTTTTTTATTCCCTGCTTATCCACTACCGATGCATTCTCGGGAGTGTGGTATATATAAAAATAGTCCTCAGTCTCACATATCTTTAAAAGCTCCGAATATAAATATTCTTCACGGGAAGCATCGTTTATCTCTATCATCCTGTCACCGTAAAATTCAAACGATGTTGTTATAACATTATTTTTCACGGAATTGTACGGCCTTTTATATGCAAACCGCGGGTATATCATCAGCATAACACCGCCCGCTATAAGTATAGCACATGTTATTATACTCGCCCTGTTGATATATGACCATATTCCCGTCGCCGTAAGACACGCGCCGATAACGGTAGTCACAAACGTAAGCGTCTTTGTCTTTTCCTTATAGTACATCTTGAAGAAATCGCGGTACAGCTTAGGACTGGTCGTTGTTTTTGCCTTTATTATAACATCTCTCATATCACTGCCCTCACATATCCCGTCATATAAGAAAATGCTTTATGAAAGCGCCGATGATCGCCGAAACAAAGGAGAAGATACCGTATACGAAGAACATGACGACCGTCGAAACGAATGTATAATACACATACGCTTCCTGATGCACATCGGTATAATACATAGCTATCGAGGCCGCCGCGATCACGGTCGCAAGCATTGGCATCTTAAAGTTAAAGCCGACACGCACCCCATAGATCATCAATATCACAAATATACACGTAGGATTCAGATACGTCATACACACGGTGCTCAAAAGGTTCTTTCCTATATCGCCGAATGCAAGAAATACGAGCGGCAGTATATGAAATACCACTAACAGAGCCACAACAAACCATTTTGCAGTTTCCATCGAAAATGCGCTGCGTATTATCATACCATCGCTCTTCAGCGAGCCATATCTCTTCTGCGGCTTATACTTATTCTTACTTTTACTCATAATACACCTCTCAAACCTTACAGTCTTACACTTTCACCGTTTTGTGCAAGATATTCCTTGAGTTCCCGTATCTCTATCTCCTTGAAATGGAACAAGCTAGCTGCCAACACTGCGTCCGCCTTACCTTCTCTAAACGCGTCAAGGAAATGCGAAAGCTCTCCGGCGCCGCCCGAAGCTATTACCGGTATGCCCACACTTTCGGATACCGCACGCGTCAATTCAAGATCATATCCTGCCTTGGTGCCGTCACAATCCATGCTGGTAAGAAGTATCTCACCGGCACCGAGCGTCTCGGCACGCTTTGCCCACTCGACCGCATCAATACCCGTCGCAACACGCCCGCCGTTAAGGTATACCTCCCAACCACCGTTTTCGCGCCGTTTAGCGTCGATTGCAACAACAACGCACTGACTGCCAAACTTCTCCGCCGCCTCACGTATAAGCTCCGGATTCTTCACTGCCGCACTGTTCACGCTTACCTTATCGGCTCCGGCGTTAAGTATACGCCTAAAGTCCTCGACAGTTCGTATACCGCCGCCTACGGTAAACGGGATAAATACGCATTTCGCCACCGCCTCGACCATATCAACAACCGTGTCACGAGCATCCGAAGAAGCGGTTATATCAAGGAATACAAGCTCATCCGCTCCCGCTTTGTCATATACCTTCGCGCATTCCACCGGATCGCCGGCATCTATGAGATTCACGAAATTAACTCCCTTAACTACCCTGCCGCGGTTCACATCGAGGCACGGTATTATTCTCTTTGCATACATATATCCGACTTTCCTTCCGTTATAAATTCAAAAATCTCCTCAGGATCTCCATTCCGACCTCACCGCTCTTTTCGGGATGGAACTGCGTTGCAAACACCTTTCCGTGCTCCACCGCCACAGCCAGTCTGCTTCCGTACTCGGTATAAGCCGATATCTCAGATGTCTCTTTCGGCTCTATGTAATACGAATGAACAAAATACACAAACGGCTCATCCTCCGGAAGGATCGCGCTTTTTTTCGGCAAACTGATATTGTTCCAGCCCATATGCGGTATCTTAAGCCCGCATTCGGGTATCCTGACCACTTTACCGCGAAACACTCCTAGCCCTTCGACTCCCGGGCTTTCCTCGCTTGACTCAAAAAGCAGCTGCAAGCCAAGACATATACCAAGAAACGGCTTGGAGCCATCTGCGGCATTCCTTACCGCTTCGATAAGTCCGCGCTCAGCCATGCAGCGCATAGCGTCACCGAACGAACCGACGCCGGGAAGTATCACCCTATCTGCAGCCGCGATAACGTCCGGATCGGATGTAACGACCGACTCCGCGCCGAGATAATCAAGCGCGTTTTTCACACTGTGCAGATTCCCCGCACCGTAATCTATTATAGCAACCATTTTTTTCTCCTGCAAAATAAAATTATATTTATATTCTATCACAGTTTTGCAGCAAATTCAATAGATTTGCGCAATTTAACATATTGTAAACATTTAAAAGCATATGTGAAAAGCAGGGCACATGACCCTGCTTTTCATATTGCATATAATATTCAATTACTGAGCATTCGCCAAAGGCGCGTTATTTGCATCATTCCATACAAACGCCTTATACGAAGCAGCCTCTGAGCTGTTTGCTACCTCAAATGTCTCCGTTCCATCCGCGGCTACGCTCTTTGTCTGGAGCTGTACCGAAACGAGTGTTCCTGCTTCATCATATGCAGCAACATATACCGTCACCGAAGCCGCAGACTCGGTCGTGTTGGAAACCGTTGCCGCAGCCGTTCCTTCAGTAAGCGCAAAGCTCGTTGCCGTCAGTTCACCTGTCGGCTCCGTGATCGGGGTGTATTCAGCCGTTACTGTCATATTTCCCGTCACAACTGTCGATGATGTAAATTCAACGCCATTAGCCATCCACTTGCCTGTAAATCCTTCCTTAGCCGGTACAGCAGGTATGTCAGTAACTGTTTCTCCAGAAACTACAGTCCTTGTAGCAACTTCTGCATCATCTGCCATAAATGTAACTATATATTCATCAGGCTGCGGAGCAGAATTCGCTATTTTGGCTAACTCAGTCATGATTATATTTGCATATACAGTTCCAAGCTCTACAGTATAATGATTGTGATCCGGATACCAGCTCTGCACCATCTCAAGTACAGTTGTAGGAGCTGTATACCCCTGATTTATTGAATTAGCCTTATTTGACATTTCCTGTATCTGTTCAACAGTAAGATCTTGCTGTGCAAGACTTGTCAAATAATCATTTCCGAGTTTTCCTATATCAATTACATTGAGATCATACTTTTCAGCAAGATTTTTAAGGAATATAACTCTACCATCATTTTCTCTTGAACAATCAAATGTTTTGGTTGCTTCATCATATGTTCCATATCCACTTAAAGGTCCATCAGGTGTATGAGTAAGGATAACAGGTATACCGCCTCTCTGGATTACCGGAAGCACATAATAGTATTCCATTAAAGTCTCATATGATCCGCCTTCATTAGCTTCTCTTGAATTTATACCCATATTTATCGTTACATAGTCACCTGGGTTAATGCTGAGGAGAACTGCTTCTACACGTGCTTGATTATAATAGTTTACTGAATCACGTCCGGCCATACCATGGTTATAATAAGCCGAGAATGTATCCTCATACATATCTTCAGTTACAGCATTACCCCAGCTGCAATACTCTCTTTCATCTACCCACTTCGAAGGATCACTCGCTTGAGCTGCCTTATCTTCATTGTATTTTGAATAATGACCTGAGTTCTTCGTTGTAGAATCTCCTATTGAATATATAGCCGGCTTCTCCAATCTCGATTTCGCAGTTGCCTGAGATATCTCAAGAGATGTAATACTTGATCCAGCTTCAAAAGTTAAATCAAGAACTTCATCACAGACTGCCACTTGGAAGCTGTCTCCTGTCTTGTTTATACCAGTTACAGCCGGTACATTTTCAACCACCTCAGATGTCATGTTCTGGCTTGTTGTGCTTACCTTTACATTATAGTTTCCATTAGGCACTCTAACCTTAAATGTATACGCAGCAGAACCTGTTATATCTGTTTCATTTACAGTTAATCCATCAATACCGGCAAATCCGTAATCAGAGCTATTCGAGAACATTGTATTTATAACCTGAGTATAGCCTTCTTCTGGCTCACCTGAACCAAATGCAAAACTAAGCCCATGTATATTGACTCTCA
>DVNB01000033.1 GCA_018714695.1 Candidatus Ornithomonoglobus merdipullorum
TTTTAACACATTTTTTTCAAAAAAGAAAGAGAAAGTTTAAAAAATTTTAAACTAATTCTTATCCCTTAGTCTGTTTTTCATTAAATCCAGAATTTAATCTGGCAAACTGGAATTTACTTTGGCAATTCACCAAAATTTTTAAAAAAATTTTTAAAGTTCTTGAAAAGTTTTCTTTTTTCGCATACACGTATTGACATTGACGCCGCAAAATGATATACTTATGTCATATCAAAACGATATGGATTGGACGATACAGCGCCGCACTGCGGCGGGAGGAGGGGTATTTTTGAAAATATCGACCAAAGGAAGATACGCCGTCAGGCTTATGACAGATATTGCAGAAAACATGGGCGACGGGTATGTTTCGCTGAAGGACGCGGCGGAGCGGCAGGGCGTTTCTTTGAAATATCTTGAGCAGATAGTGACGATGCTGTGCAGGAACGGATTTCTCGACAGCCAGAGGGGCGCGCAGGGCGGCTACAGGCTGGCGAAGCCGGCGGGGGAATGTGTTGTCGGAGACATCCTCCGCGCCACCGAGAGCGGGATCGCGCCGGTTGCCTGTCTGGAGGACGGAGCGGAAGAATGTCCGAGATCGGAGGAATGCCCGACGATAGGTCTGTGGACGGGGCTTTACAGCGTGATAAACGATTACCTCGGCAGCGTCACGATAGCCGACCTCACGGGAGGAGGCGCCGCCGCCTGTGGCGAGCTGGCGGAATGAGAACGACGCAAGCTATAAAAAATGATGTCCCGCCCGAAAGGGCGTAGGACATCATTTTTTTACCGTATGAAATTCGTTTTTACCTTCGCTGCCGTATCCGGTACGGGGATGCCGGCGTTCTTGCCGGCTTCTATGCACTTTATGAGCCATGCCATGTTCGTGCCGAGGTTGCGCATCGTCTGCAGTCCTTCCTCGTCCTTCATTACGTCTTCCGGCTTGCTGCCGTGGACGTTGTTCCAGTAGGTCGAGGATACGACCGGCATTTGCTTGAATGTGAAGTATTTGTTCAGCCCGTCGAGCGCCGCCGTGGTGCCGCCGCGCCTTGCGGATGCTACCGCTGCCGCGGGCTTGTGCGCAAGTGACGGACAGATGCCGAACAGGCGGTCAAGCAGGCAGTAGAGCGAGCCGTTTGGCGATGCGTAGTATACCGGCGTGCCGACGATCAACCCGTCAGATCCTGCCATCTTGTCGGAGATCTCGTTCACGCCGTCGTCAAAGACACAGCGCCCTGTTTTTGCGCAGCCTCCGCAGGCGATGCAGCCGTGTATTGCTTTATTGCCGATCCAGACGATCTCGGTATCGACGCCGTTTTCGTTAAGCGCCGACGCTGCCTCCGAAAGAGCCGTATATGTGCAGCCCTTTTCATGCGGGCTCCCGTTTATAAGTAAGACCTTCATAATATGATTACTCCTTTCTCCATTGTCTGCCTAATATTATATACTATTCGCGCGGCAGTGTCAAGTGAACTGATCGTCATTCATCGTCCCGGGCGGGACTTTTGTAATTGTACTTGCCGCGGTATTCGGTCATGCTCATTCCGGTCAGGCTTTTGAACATCCGCTTTAGGTGTTCGGGACTGCACGAGAACATCTCCGGTATCGCCTCTACGGGCTTTGAGGTGTTTTTGAGAATATCCTTTATTTTTTCGGTGCGCACACGGTTTATGAACTGTGCTGTCGTCATGCCCGTGTCTGCCTTGAAACGGCGGCAGACGAGCGAGGGTGACAGCTTGAGATGCCCGGCGATCCCGGCAAGCGATATTTTTTCGTACATGTGTTTATTTATATACCGCACAGCCTCGTCGGTCATCCGGCTGTGGTTGTTTGCAGCGGCATGGCTTTCGGAGGCGCGCAGCAGCTTTACAAGGAGCACGCGCAGAAATCCCGAAAGCGCTTCGCCGCTGCAAGGCAGCGCCGAAAGCTCCTCGTCTATCATCCTTATAAAAATGTCACGGATGTCGCGGCAGGCGGTATCCGCGGCGCGTATGTATTTTTCGCTGCAGTCGATCAGGCGGCGGAAATGTGCAAACTGCTCCGACAGGATCTCGGTAATGTGCTTCCCGACGGCGTCGAGTGAAAAATAGCAGTAGTATACATCCATGCGGCGCAGCCCTTTTATCGGCAGGAACCGGAATACCGCGCCCGGCGGGATAAGGAACACATCGTTTTCATAGGCCTCGACTGAGCCGGTCCCGGCAAGATAGAGAGTGCCGGGAGAGTGCGCGGCATATGCTGCCGTATAACCGTCACAGACCGTGAACGGGTCTGTGATGCGCGGCCCGCCGTGGTGCACGAACAGCCCGCTGCCGGGCGCAAGCTCGGCAAGTGTGATCTTTTCCGTATCCATACTCATATCTCCGTATCATGTTTTCTTGATTATATTGTATCACACCGGCACGGGATGTCAAGAGAAAATATGTAATATACTGCGGTTTTTGACGATAAGCGGCAGGAATATTACAGACGAAACGGGAAACTGAAATATTGAATATGTGCTGCATACTGTCTGTCAGATCATTTATATTTTCGTAAATAAATTGCAGAGACGTGTTAAATAAATCAATGAAAGTACAAAACAGATGCTTGAAATGCGTTGAGAGGAGGTATATAATATTGCTTAACAGCGCAAATGATTACGCTTTGTTTGGCGATAAGATCTAAGGAGTGTAAGAGTATGATAATTGATTTTGATAACGATTGGAAATTCATTGAGGCGGATCTGCCGCCTTTTAGGAGCACGGACGGCTGGGGCGGCGCTAAAGCGCACGCTTATTCAAAGGGCGTTCCCGCCGCGGAGTTTGACGATTCGCAGTGGCAGACGGTACAGCTTCCGCATGATTTCGTTTCCGCAAAGGAATACTGCTTCAAAAGCTCCGGCAGCTCGGAGATGCAGGATATTCCCGAAATGGAGAGCATAGGCAGCCGCCTTTTTGCCGGAGGATGCCTTGAGGGCGGCGCGGCATGGTACAGAAAGAGATTCACGCTCGGCGGCGGAGCTGAGAATAAGCGTGTGTATATACATTTCGACGGCGTGTACCGCGACAGCACGGTATACATAAACCAGTATTACGTCGGAGAGCATAAGAGCGGATATTCCCCGTTTTATTACGACATCACGGATTTCGTTGACTTTGATGGAGAGAATATCATCGCTGTGCGCGTTGACGCGTCGGAGCGTGAGGGCTGGTGGTACGAAGGCGGCGGGATATACGGACATGTGCGCCTTGAAGTGGTCGATAACGTGCATGTCAAGCCATGGGGCATAGCCGTGAGGTCCGTGCCGGGATCTGATAAAAAGACGGCGGAGACCGGCATTGAGGTGAGTGTTTTAAACAGATGCCTTGAGAAACGGGAGCTGCTTATTGAGACAGAGATCAGAGACCGTGAAGGGCATTTGCAGACTAAAGGAGAAAAGACAGTTACCGCAGCAGCATGGGATGAGGCGAAATGCTCGCTCGGTCTGACGCTTGACGGGATACACCTGTGGGATACGGAGGATCCGTATCTCTACAAAGCCGTTATACGAGTGTTTTCCGATGGCAGGCTCTGCGATGAGCGTGAGGTGAGCTTCGGCATACGTGAGCTGCGCTTTGACGCGGACAGCGGTTTTTATATTAACGGAAAGCATTTAAGGATACAGGGCGTGTGCTGCCATAACGACCATGCCGGAGCGGGGATAGGTATCCCCGACAGCGTGAACGAATACAGGCTGAAAAAGCTCAAGAGCATGGGCGCAAACGCTGTGAGGAGCTCGCATTATCCCGCATCGCCGGCGCTTCTGGACATGTGCGACAGGCTCGGCATGCTTGTTTATGAGGAGACGAGACGCATGTCGAGCGCGCCGGATGACATCGAGGCACTGAAGGCGATGGTCATGCGGGACAGGAACCATCCCTCGGTCTTTTTGTGGGGGATCGGCAACGAGGAGATCTTTTCACAGCACCGATCTGAGACGGCGCGCACAACACGCACCATGAAGGCGGGGGTGCGAAAGTTAGATCCGACGCGTCCGGTCACCTCGGCGGTCGTCTGCTGGGACGGCGAGCGGCGCTATGACAATGCGGAAAAATATGTAGACGTTACAAAAGAGCTCGACATCATGGGCTTTAATTACTGTCCTACCGCGTGGGATGATTATCACGAGCGTATGCCGGAACAGCCGGTCATCATCACCGAGGCGAGCTCGAACAGCGGTACGCGCGGCTGCTATGATACCGACGAGAGCCGCGGTCACTATTACGTGCTTGACGGGGAAAATTATGAAAAGGTAGAAAACAAGCGCAAGGCTGTCAAAAAGGATATGGGCGAGTATGAATGGAAGTATTTTGCCGAGCGCCCGTATCTTGCGGGGATATTTATCTGGACCGGATTTGATTACCGCGGCGAACCGACTCCGCTGCAATATCCGGCGGTATATTCCCAGTTCGGGATATTTGATTACTGCGGTTTTGAGAAAGATAACTATTATTATTACAAAAGCTGGTGGCAGGATGAGGACGTGCTTCATATCTTCCCGCATTGGGATCATCCGGGCATGACCGGCAGGCCTATAAACGTGCATTGCTACAGCAATCTTGAAGAGATCGAGCTGTTTGTGAACGGCAAAAGCTATGGCAGGAAGCAGATGCGGAGGAACTGGTATCTCACATGGGAAAATGTTATCTATGAGCCGGGTGAATTAAAGGCTGTGGGATACAGAAACGGGATGCCGGCGGCGGAGGAAATCGTTAAAACGACGGGAGCTCCGTGCGGTATACGGCTTAAGGCGTATAAAAGCGAGATCCGTCCCGGAGATACGGCTGTGATAGACGCGGAGATCGTTGATGAAAACGGGAACGTTGTACAGACAGCCCGCAATATGCTGCATTTCTCGGTCAGCGGCGGCACTCTGACAGGAACGGGAAACGGCGATCCGGGTGATCATGACAGTGAAAAGCTCCCGCAGCGCCGTGCATTCAACGGGAGATGCCAGCTGCTTGTGAGAGCGGACGGAGATGGGACGATAGATGTAAAGGCCGATTCGGACGGGCTTTGCTGCGGAGAATGCAGAATAAAGGCGGTATGAGATCATGATAGGATTTATAGGCGCGGGCAAGGCGGGATGCTCGCTCGCACGGTATTTCAGAAAAAACGGTGAGGAGATAAGCGGCTTTTACAGCCGCTCGGACATCCCGGAGGATTTTATACGTTTCGATACAGCAGAGCAGATTGTTGAAAGTTCTGATATGATATTTATCACGGTATCCGATTCCGCCATAGGTGCGGTATGGCGGGGTATTGACAGCTCCGCTGTGCGCGGCAAGCTCATATACCACATAAGCGGAGCCGAGAGCTCGGCAGTGTTTTGCGGAGCCGATCCGGACATGGTGTGCTCCGCGCATCCGCTGCTTGCGTTCAGCTCGAAGGAGACTCCGGCGGAGCAGATAAAGCGGGCATTTTTTACGCTCGAGGGCGGAGACACCGCCGTAAGAGCGGTATCGGCGCTGTTGGATCGGTGCGGGAACAGATATGCTGTTATAAAGCCCGAGGTAAAGCCTCTGTATCATGCGGCGGCATGCTTTGCGTCGAATCTCGTAACGGCGGTATGCGCTGAGGCGGAGAAGATGCTCTGCCGCTGCGGCTTTGCGGAGGAGGACGCGCTTTCGGCGCTCGCGCCGCTCATCGAGGAAAACGTCAGAAACGTCTGTGAGAAGGGAATACGCCCATCGCTTACCGGCCCGGTCTCACGGGGTGATGCCGAAACGGTAGAAAAGCATCTTGCGGTGCTTGAGGGGCTCAGCAGGGATATATATACGCAGCTCAGTGCCGTGCTAGCGGAAATTTCGGGACATACCGAGCTTCTGCCGCTTCTGCGGAAAAAGCGTTTTCAATGATCGGGATACCTCGAAACGAATGGGATATGTATCTCCCGAAACTTGGGTGAGATGTTTACGGAAGACAATTGAAGAATCGGCGGCGGCGCGTCGAGCGGCAGCAGCCCGAGATACATAGCATTCACTCCGGAGACGGACGGAACGCTTATTGTACAGGGAAAGATGAACTCGAGCGGCGGAAGATGGGGGATATCCGATTCTCAGATCGTCACGTCATTAAAAGCCGACGGCAGCAGCGCGACAGGCACTTCACTCTCAACGGTGAGCAAGGAGTGCAGCGCCGGTGTGACATATTACATAATGCCGAAGGACAGATCGGCAACCGTTACATCGGTGAGCTTTGCACCAAACATGTAATGATATAGTGATACGAAAAAACACCCGAAAAGCCGGGTGTTTTTTCGTATCATACAAGCTGCGGGAGATAGTTTTTCCACTCACGTTCCGGCACGCCGGATAATGAAAGCGCCTTTTCTGCCGTGAGTCCCAAGGCTTTCATGATGTTTTTGACGGTTTCAACAATACCCTCGCTGCGTCCTTCTCTGAGTCCCTCGCTGCGTCCTTCGATTTTTCCTACGTTGTACTTTTCCTCGCCGTAGGCTTCAAGCAGCTGTTCTTCATTAAACAATGTATCCATCATATCGATTACCTCCGCATGGATCATTCTATATACAGTATATCATATATGCTCTCGTTTTTCAAGTGCCGATGCGGTTATTTTATTCCGCATTGTCTGTCTGTGAAAACGGGAGATCGTCGAGGGGGCGGAAGGTGTAGCCTTCCGATTTTGCCGCCTCTATTATCCGCTCCAGTGCGTTTGCGTTGTCGGAGGATACGGCGTGGAGCAGTATGACCGCGCCGTCGTGCAGGTACGGCATCACGCTCTCGTAGGCGTGGTCCGCGCCCTGCTGCGCGTTTACGTCCCAGTCCTTGTATGCGAAGCTCCACATTACCGTGTGCATGCCCAGATCGTTCGTTACCGCCAGAGTCCGCTCGCTGAACTCGCCCTCCGGCGGACGCATGTATTTCATTTCGTAGCCGTAGAGCTCACGGCAGCGGTCGTTTAGCTCCGTTATCTCTGCCGTTACAGTTTCCACCGGCTGGTTGGGTAGGTTAAGATGGTGCACCGTGTGGTTGCCTACGGTGTGTCCCTCGTCTATCATGCGTCTTATGAGGTCGCCTTCCTTTTCAAGATACGGTCCCGTTACGAAAAATGCCGCGGGCGTTTGGGTCCTTTGCAGCGTGTCGAGGATCATCGCGGTGAATCCGTTTTCGTAGCCCTCGTCAAAGGTGAGATAGAGCGTTTTTTCGCCGCTGTGATCGAGGTACGCCCCGCCGTAGCGCTCAAGCATCTCGATCTGTGAGTCCGGCAGCTCCGGCGGCGCGCCCTTGACCCGGACAAAGCCCCAGCCCGTGCCCTTCGGATCAAGACCGGAATAGCTTCCCGATACAGCCGAGGCGGGTATGTGCGTATCGTCCGCCCCGGCGCCTCCGCAGGCGCAAAGCGCCGCCGTAAAGATAATCGCGGCTGCCGTGACTGTTATTCTGTGAATTTTCATGATAATGATTCCCCTTTCCGAAAACATTGCGGGCGCGGAGCGTCCGAGCCTTTCTCCGTTTTTGAACGTGTATATATAACGGTATATAAAAAAGATTAAATTTATATAAAATTTTTGTCCGAAAATGTTGAATTTTATTGTCGGTTGGTGTATAATACAACTATATGATAGATATGAGGTGGAAAGATGGCTTTACAACAAGATTTTGAAAACAGGAGAAGAGAGAGACTTAGAAGACAGCGCAAGCAAAGACAAAGGATGAGGATAATTAGGCTTGTCGTTCTGCTCATTCTTCTTATTCTCGTTATAATAGCCGTTGCCGCGGGGATCTCAAGGTGCGCGGGCAATTCGGCGAATACAGACGGCGGCGGCGCTGTCGTTACGCAGATACCGATGGAGACAAGCTCACCGGCGCCCGCTGCGAGCACCGCGCCGGTGAGCGCGATACCCGCTCCTGAGGCTGGTGACAACAACCTTCTTGACCGGATAGCGGATTCGGGTCAGAAAAAGCATGTGTACCTCACCTTCGACGACGGTCCGAACGATACCGTTACGCCGCAGATACTTGATATACTTCGCAAATACAACGTGAAGGCTACCTTCTTTATGGTGGGCCGGTATATAGAGAAAACTCCGTATATGTGCACCAGAGTGGTAGAGGAGGGGCATCTTGCGGCGCCGCACTCGTATTCGCACGATTACTCTACAGTATATGCGAACGACAGCAATTTTAGAGAAGAAGTTGATAAAACATATCAGCTTATCGTAGCTAATTCGCCGAAAAATGCCGAACCGTTCAAGGTGTTCAGATTCCCGGGCGGAAGCTATGACGATGCGAATTACGGCTCGGAGAAGCAGGATTACAAGGATTCCCTTGCGGAGATGGGCTTTTACTACTGTGACTGGAACAGCCTTACCGGTGATGCCGAGGGAAGAACGAAGAGCGGTGAAGAGCTTCTCGATTACTTTAATGAGACGCGTCCCGATCTCAATAACCTGATCATTCTGATGCACGACACGTCAGGCAAGCAGGGTACCGTGGAGATGCTTCCGAGGCTCATTGAGCAGCTCCTGAGTGAGGGATACACGTTCAGCAGGCTTGACGAGATAGATTACAGCAATGCGCCGCGATCGACGGCAGCCGCATCGCAGTCTCCGGCTCCGACGGAGGACGCAGATACGTCCTCGTCAGACGATACCGATACAACGTCGGATACATCGTCCGGTTCTTCGGATGACGATACGTCATCCTCGTCATCATCCGGCGGATCCTCGTCTTCATCGTCCTCCTCGGGCAGCGCGTCCTCGGGATCATCATCCGGCGGATCCTCGTCTTCATCGGGAAGATCATCCTCGTCGGGTTCGTCATCCGGATCTTCGTCCGGCAGCTCGTCAGGCAGGTCTTCGTCATCCGGCTCCTCGTCTTCGGGCAGCTCGTCATCAAGCTCGTCTTCCGATGAGGGCGTGACAAAAACGACGACCACGACTTCCGGAAACACGACTACCGAGACCGTGAACGACAGCGGTTCGGATACAGGCAGTGACAGAGTGCTCGATCCGGAATAAAAAAATTTGAAATGATATTTGTAAAAGCGGTGTTATAGTCCGTATCACGGACAAAAGCGCCGCTTTTTTTCAAAAAAAAACTTGTTTTTCTATGTACAAAGAGACGAAATTATGGTATAATCAAGTTAGCGTTAACTTATACGCGCACCGGCAGTGCGCGCAGCAATAATTAAGGAGTTGAAAATGTCATGAGAGACGGGAGTTTTGATTTCGGTAAGAAACCGGTGACGCCGGGGTATACTAAGATCATGGAAAATACGCTCTACAATGAAGATGCCGGATACGGCATCGGGCATATTGCCGAGGCGGGAGAGCGTAAGGCGGGCGAAAAGGAGCTTTTGCGCGACTTTTTGCTTATGGGAGGAAATACGTTCAAGGTAAAGGTCGAAAACGGCGTTTACAGAGTGCGCGTATCGACCGGTGACTATGTCGACGAAGGCGATGTTGTTACCTCCTATGAGATAAATGGAACAAAGGGTCATGCTTGGGTGTATGACGGCACGGTAATACCTAAAATATATGATGTAGAGGTGACGGACGGATACCTCGAATTTAAATTCAACGAGGGACGCCATCCCGCGGTGAACGCTATCGAGTTTTCGCAGAAGCAGGATCTGCAGATGAGCGAGGTCACGGCAGAGGTAAAGGCTTCGGCTGAGGGCTGCGGCGTTAAGCTGAGCTGGCCCGAGGTGAAGGGCGCATACGGCTATACCGTAAAGCGCTACAATAAGCGGGAATGCTATACCGACAAGGTGACGGAGGTCGTTACTGAGGAATATTATGACGGCGACGTTATACTTGCCGACAGCTATGAATATACGGTGACGGCGCTTTACGGGCACCGTTTCGAGACGGATTCGGAGTGCAGGACGGAAGTTACGGTGACAGACGGAAGAGCGGTCACTGAAAAGGTCGGAGAGATAGACGCGAAGGTGAACGGCGAGTCAGTGGAGCTAAGCTGGCCCGCGCTCGCATCAGCCGTATGGTACAATGTCTATCAGAAGGCGCCGCACGGACTTTATATGCTTATGGGAAAGACTGAGGATACATCCTTCGTCTGCGGCGACGTGCATTCGTCGGTCGATCTTGTATACGCGGTGGAAGCTGTTACATACAGCGGCGTTACGGAGAGATCGGAGACTGTGGTTAAAGCTTGTATGCCTCCGAAAAAGAGAAAGATGGAGACTCTCGACCGTTCGCTCGTCGCGATGCTCACGGAAAACGGAGTTTTCCTCAGCTGGAGACTGAATGCGTACGAATATAAGCTCGGCATGAGCTTTGTGCTCTACAGAAACGGCGAGAGGATAACGGATGTGCTCTCGGGCGCGACGAATTATTTCGACGCGGACGGAAAAGCCGGAGACAGCTATACTGTAAAGGCCGTCCTCGGAGGCAAGGCGGAAAAGGACGGATACACAGCAAAGGTGACCGAAACGCCGTATATACCGATCCCGCTCGACAAGCCGGCAGATACTACGCTCCCGGACGGCAACACGTATTCGTACACGGCAAACGACGCCGCTGTGGCGGATGTGGACGGCGACGGCGAGTATGAGATAATCCTCAGATGGGATGCCAACGGCAAGGACAACTCGCACAAGGGCTATACGGGAAAGGTATATCTTGACGCATATAAATTGAACGGCAAAAAGCTCTGGAGGATAGATCTTGGAGTCAATATAAGAGCCGGCTCGCACTACACGCAGTTCATGGTGTATGACTTCAACAACGACGGCTGCGCCGAGCTGATATGCAAGACTGCCGACGGAACGGTTGACGGTGTCGGAAACGTTATAGGCGACAAGGACGCAGACTACAGAAACAAGGACGGCTTTGTTATAGAGGGACCGGAGTATCTCACGATGTTCAGAGGCACGGACGGCGCAGCTATGGATACGGTCATGTATGATCCGCCCAGAGGCAACGTTGCGGACTGGGGAGATTCATGGGGAAACAGGGTAGACCGCTTCCTTGCATGTGTAGCATATCTCGACGGAGAGAATCCGAGCGTTATCATGTGCCGCGGCTATTACGACCACGGAAGACCGACGAATCTGGTTGCGTATGACGTTATAGACAACAAGCTGACAAAGCGCTGGGCGTTCCGCTCGTTCAAGGATCAGAACCGGAAATACACCTTCCAGGGCAATCACAATCTCGGCGTGGGCGATGTTGACGGCGACGGCAGGGACGAGATCGTCTACGGCTCCATGGGTGTGGATCATGACGGAAAGGGCATGTATTCGACGCTGCTCATGCACGGCGACTGCATAAACGTAGGAAAGTTCTCACCGGATACTCCGGGGCTTGACTGCTTCCAGATCCATGAGGAGTCGGAGGCGGAGTACGGATTTGAGGCTCATGATCCGGCTACGGGCGAGATAAAGTGGGGAAGATACACAGGCCGCGACACGACCCGCGGACTCTGCGCAAAGATCGACCCGCGCTACCGCGGCAATCAGTGCTGGGTGATGGACGATGGACTCTATACGATGGACGGAGAGCTGATACTTGAAAAGGGTCCCGAGTCGATAAACTTCGGCATATGGTGGGACGGCGATCTGCTCCGCGAGCTGCTCGATCATGAATTCGATCCCGAGCTGAAGGCGGGCAGACCGAAAATATACAAGTGGGACTATGAGAACAACAAGCTCGTAACGATATTCAGTCCCGAGGGCGTGCTCTCGAACAATTACACAAAGGGAACGCCCTGCATACAGGCGGACATAATAGGCGACTGGCGCGAGGAGGCCGTATGGCGCAGCGACGACAACACCGAGCTGCGTGTATATACGACGACGATCCCGACCGAATACCGCTTCTATACGCTCATGCACGACAGCGTATACAGAACAAGTGTCGCATACCAGAATACGGCGTATAACCAGTGTACTCAGACGGGCTTCTATATAGGACCGGAGATGGACGAGCTGCCGATCCCGGATAACGAATATGTAAGAGGCGAGATACTGCCGGAGTTTACCGAGGATATAGACTGACACGCGGCGAGTATCATTTGAGCGGGCGGTGCTGAAAAATTAGATCATGATGGAGGGAGCGTATATGCTGTTTGACGGAAAAAAGAGGATCCCTATAGGGTATGAGGATTTCAAGCAGCTAATGGACGGCGAGTTTTATTATGTCGATAAGACAATGCTCATCTATGAGCTGCTGACGGGCGGAGGACAAAACAACCTTATAACGCGTCCGCGCCGGTTCGGTAAGACATTGAATTTCAGTATGCTGAGATATTTCTTCGATATAACAGAAAAGGAAAATCAATATCTGTTCGACGGTCTGAAGATATCGAGATACTATGAAAAGCTCTCCGCATACAGAAATACACATCCTGTGGTAACTCTGTCTCTGAAATGCGCAAAGCAGGGGAATTATGAATACGCGCTCGACAGTTTATGCAATGAGATAAAAGGCCAGTTCAGCAAGTATTCTTTTATAGCTGACAGCGAAAGGATAAAGCCGAATGACAGAGAGGAATTTATGAAGATACTTTATTCGGAGCCTGACGCCGCTTTGTTCGGAAGGTCGATAAAATTCCTCTGCTCATGCCTGAAGCAGTATTACGGAGTGAACACGATAGTGCTGATAGACGAGTATGACGTTCCGCTTGAGGATGCGTATTTTTCGGGCTATTACGATAAGATGGTGCTGTTCATACGCTCACTGTTCGAGTCTGCGCTGAAGACGAATCCCGCATTGGAATTTTCGGTGATAACGGGATGTCTGCGCATCTCAAAGGAGAGCATATTTACCGGGCTCAACAATCTCGAGGTCAATTCCATAATGTCGGATAGCTATTCGGAATGCTTCGGCTTCGTTCAGGGTGAGGTAGACGAGCTCATGAGCTATTATGAGATCGAGGAAAAAAGCGATGTTATGAAACGCTGGTATGACGGATACCTTTTCGGAGACGCGGAGGTGTACA
>DVNB01000034.1 GCA_018714695.1 Candidatus Ornithomonoglobus merdipullorum
ACGGCGCTGCGTGACAGAGCGTCAGCTATACGCTTCTCGAGGGAAGAAGGCATAAAAGAAGGGATAAAGGAAGGCTTGAAAGAAGGCAGGAAAGAGGGGATAAAGGAAACCACTATAAAATTGGTAAAAAACCTTATGAAAACTATGGGATTGACTGCGGAACGCGCGCTCTCGGCATCCGGAGTACCGGAGGAGCAGTGGGGCGAATATCTGCCGCAGTTAGTATGAGCCTTGATGTGTGAAAAATAAGGACATTAAGGACGAACAGAGCATATGATGGTCGGTTTGGACATCGCCCGTTTACGGGCGAGTCTGCTCCTCTTTTTGGGGGAGCTTTTTTTGTACCATGATTCTATGAGACCGGGTGGGGCATATTTAAATTTTATTTCATGCTTGACAAGGCATGGCTTTTTATCCGGCAAAGAGCGGGTCTGAGGTATAGTCGTAGATATACCATGCTCCGTTGTATCTTGCAAGCTTGTATACCCAGTGGCAGTCCTCGACCTCTGTTCTGCCGTTTTCGGTGTTTCTCATTTTCTCCGATACCTATACATAATAGTAGCCGCCGCCCTCGCGCGCGTCCAAAACGTCTATCTGCAGATATTCCTGTGCATAAATTATCCTCCGAGGAGACACAATAAATTAAAAAATGGAGGTATTGTATGGAATTTATCAAGGTCATCCTGACATCTCTATTATCGATCGCCGTTTTATTTATTATTGCAAAAATTATGGGACATAAACAAGTGGCACAGCTTGATTTTTTTGATTATATCTGCGGGATCACGATCGGTTCCGTTGCTGCGGAGCTTGCCACCGAGCTTGAGCATCCGTGGAAGCCGCTGACAGCATATCATAACGCGAAGGAGATATATTTAGGTATTTGTGATAATAACCGAAATCTTTCTCTGTTTGCATTCAACTGACATGTAGCGGCCTGTTCATACTGTCACGTTTTACAGGTATATATAACGGAAAGACCCCCTTGACGCGGGTGCGAAAATCTTTCGATGTTTCGTATATCGGTGCCAAGGGGGTCATATTATTGTTCAGTTTAGTTTAAAGCCGAAGATCAGAGATTGTTCTTAAGGAACTCCTCAAGCGCCGCTGCTGCCGCGTCCTCATCCGATCCTTCGACTGTTATATCTACAGTGTGACCCTGCTTTGCGCCGAGTCCCATAACTCCGAAGATCTTCTTTGCGTCTACCGACTTGCCGTCCTTTGCGATCGTTACCTTCGACTCAAAGGCCTTTGCCGCCTTTACGAATTCTCCCGCAGGTCTTGCGTGGATTCCCTCCGGATCTGTTATTGTGTAGCTGAACTGTTTCATTATTGAAAACCCCTTTCATTTTTTATTTATTATTATATATTTTTTGCTTTATTATGACTTAGATTTCTTTACGAGTCCTAATATGACCGCTGTTGCCACCGTGCCCGCTGCAAGGGCAACGAGATAGAGGAGCGGATGATCAACGACCGGGAATACGAATATCCCGCCGTGCGGCGCCATCAGCGTGCAGCCGAATGCTGCCGAAAGCGCTCCAGCAAGAGCAGAGCCTATCACACATGATGGAATGACTCTCAAAGGATCCGAAGCCGCGAACGGTATCGCGCCCTCGGTGATGAAACCGAGCCCCATTATGAAGTTTGTCGGACCGGATTTTCTTTCCTCTGCCGTATATTTGTTTTTGAATATCAAGGTCGAGAGTGCTATTGCGCACGGAGGCACCATTCCGCCGATCATTACTGCCGCCATGATATAGTAGTTGCCTGCCGCGATCGACGCAGTGCCGAATACGTATGCAGCCTTGTTTACAGGACCACCCATATCCACAGCCATCATGCCGGCTACGATTATGCCTACTATTACCTTGCTCGAGTTGCCGAGCCCGTTGAGTGATTCGTTCATCCAAGTGTTAAGCGCGCCTACAGGCGGTTCAACAATGTAGAGCATGAACAGTCCTGTTATCAGCACGCCGAATACCGGGTAGAGCAGTACGGGTTTTATACCGTCAAGCGCCGCCGGGAGCTTGTCGAATACCTTTTTTAAAAGGACTACAGCATAGCCTGCCGCAAATCCCGCAACGAGCGCTCCCAAGAAGCCTGATGTGCCGTTTGCCGCTATAAGTCCGCCCACAAAGCCGGGAGCAAGTCCTGGTCGGTCAGCGATGCTCATGGATATATATCCGGCAAGCACCGGGAGCATAAGTCCCATTGCAAGTCCGCCGATGTTTTTAAAGATCGCCGCGGCTGTGGTTATCGAACCGAAGTTTGAACGAGCAGCCTCGTCAAGGCTGTTTATATCTACCACAAGACCGTCTATCAGAAATGCTATTGCTGTAAGTATACCGCCGCCGACTACGAACGGGAGCATGTGCGAAACGCCGTTCATCAGCTGTGTATAAACTCTGTGCCAGAAGCTGCCGCCTGCCGCGCCGCTTGCTTCGTCCACCGCGCCGCTGCCGTGATATACAGGTCCGTCGCCCGCTATGGCACGTTTTATAAGCTCGTCAGCCTTGCTTATGCCGTCTGATACCTGACAGTCTATGAGCTTTTTGCCGTTGAAGCGTCCCATGGGTACCTGTGTGTCAGCCGCGATTATAACAAAGTCCGCCGCTGCTATCTCCTCGGCTGTGAGCACATTTTTCGCTCCGCCCGAGCCGCGCGTTTCGACCTTTATCGAGCAGCCGTTCGCCTTGGCAGCTTTTTCGAGCGCCTCAGCCGCCATGTATGTGTGAGCTATACCGGTAGGACAGCCCGTTACGGCTACTATATTGCATTTCGCATTCTCCGCTACGGAACCGTAGCTGTCTATAGATGCTGTTTCGTCAGCCGCATCTATTATCTTCAGGAAATCATCTGCCGATTTTGCGTTCCTGAGCTTTTCGGCAAATGTATCGTCCATGAGCATAACGGAAAGCTTGCTCAGAACATCAAGATGGACGTTGTCCTTCGTATTGGGCGCCGCGATCAGGAATATGAGCGTTACCGGATCCCCGTCGAGCGAGTCGAAATCGACTCCGCCGCGCACTACCATTGCCGCAAGCCCCGGTGATTTTACGGCATCGCATTTTCCGTGGGGGATAGCGATGCCTTCGCCCGTACCGGTCGTACCCTCTTTCTCACGCGCGAACACCTTATCGGCGTATGCTTTTCTGTCTGATATTTTTCCGCTTTTGCACATAAGGTCTATGACCTTGTTAAGAGCCTCTTCCTTTGAGGCTGCCGATCCGTTTATATCTATTGACCTGCGGTCAAGCAAATCCGTTATCCTCATAACTGCCTCCTTTTCACATTATCACTTATCGTGTCATTTATTGTATCATTTATTGTGTCATTTGGCTGTTCCGTCATACGTGTCACAGACGGCTGTATAGATCCAGTATCTCGTCCTTTGTCGCCAGAACATCCGAGAACGCGCTTGCGCTTCCCGATGCTACACCCATCTTAAAGGCATGCTCGGCGGTGTGCTTCTCATGCCAGCCCGCAATGAAGCCCGCTACCATTGAATCTCCCGCTCCGACTGAGTTTTTGACATTGCCTTTGGGCGCGGGCGCCGCTATGACCTCGCCGTTTTCCGCCACTAACACTGCGCCTTCGCCCGCCATCGAAACAAGCACATTCCGCGCGCCGCGCTCCGAAAGCTTTTTGGCGTAGGGGACTACCTCCTCGCGTGTTGTGAGATTAACTCCGAATATCTCGCCGAGCTCGTGATTGTTCGGCTTTACGAGGAACGGCTTGTAGCAGAGCACCTTCATCAGAAGCTCGCGTGTGGCGTCCACCACGCACATAACGCCCTTGCCGTCCAGCATTTTCAGGATATCGCTGTAGAGCGAGTCCGGCAGGGAAGGGGGGATAGAACCGGAAATGACCACCGTGTCGCCCTCCGATGCCTTGCTGAGCTTTTTCATGAGCATATCGAGCGAGTCCTTGTCGATATCCGGACCCGTCGCGTTTATCTCTGTTTCCTCATCCGATTTTATTTTTACATTTATGCGGGAGATCCCGTCCTTCAGCTCGATAAAATCGCTGTGTCCTCCCGATTCTTCAAACCGGCGCTTGATCTCTTTTCCGGTAAAGCCGGCGATAAAGCCGAGCGCCGTGTTCTCGATGCCGAGATTGGTAAGGATCGTTGAAACGTTCAATCCCTTGCCGCCGGGGAGAAGCTGCTCGTAATACGAGCGGTTAGTCATGCCCGGCTCGAGCCTTTTGACCCCCATGGCGTAATCGAGCGCCGGATTAAAGGTAACAGTGTAGATCATATTGTAAATCCCTCCTTTTCGGGAACGGTATCAGTGCGCCGATATTATGTTCGCGCATTCCGAATAGATCCCGTCCTTTTTGTCTGTAATGACCGCGGCATTTTTGAATTCCGAGAAGGTGACAGGGCTTATCACTCCGAATTTGGAGCTGTCTGCCACAATGAATCTGCGCTTGCAGCGGCTCATCGAAACTTGCTTAATGTCTGCCTCCTCGGGATCGGGCGTTGTAAAGCCTATGGTTCTGTGTATTCCGTTCGCCCCCCAAAACCCGATCGTAAAATTGTACCTCATTATGAAATCGGCTGCCGTGCTGCCGATCACAGCCTCGGTGGACCGTTTGAGTCTGCCTCCGGCAAGATATACGCAAAATCCGTTTCTGCTCAGCTTTTTCGCGTGTGATGCGGCGTTGGTAACATAGACGGCGCCGGTCTCCGTCAGGAAGTCTATTATATACTCCGTCGTGGTCCCCGCGTCTATATATACGAAGTCATCCCTCTTCACGAGTGATGCGGCGTATTTCGCTATGAGCTTCTTTTCCTCCGGAAAAAGTATGCGTCTTTCGCGAACATCGTCGTCATGCTGCTTGACCGTCACCGCCACGGCTCCGCCGTAAACCTTCACGATCTCGCCGCGTGAGTCAAGCAGGGAAAGGTCTCGCCGTATCGTTGATTCCGAAGCGCCGAGCATATCCATAAGCTCCTGCACCGTAACGCTCTTTTTCTCGTTCACAAGAGCAACTATCCTGTCGCAGCGTTCTTCCGCGAGCATAAAAGCACCTCCCTTCGAAATATTGCAGCCCGCTTTGTTGTATATCCGGCATCCCTTTTATGTAAATATAATACCACCAATAACGGTCAAAGTCAATCATATTCATTCACAAATATTAATTATTTTTTTGTATAGTATGCACAATCGTACGCAAAATTATTTATTTTTATACGCAAAAGTAAACTGTTTTTGTGAACGGGATTGAAAGTTTAATGGACAATGGACAATTGAGAATGTACAATGTTCGGACGCTTTGCGTCCGTCCGAAAAAAGGCAGCGTCTCTGCATTACACAAAGATGCTGCCTTATGGAAGTAAAACCGTATGTTGCCGGTATACTTATTCAATTTACTTCAAGCCTCAAGACTTCTCCCGCAAAGCGGACGGGGATGTATGAACTCATTATCGCAAAGTCGGATTTATTGCCCATCTGAAATAGTAAAGCTTTCTGCGATAAGGTCAACATCCGCAAACATTCTTTCATATTCCGCAGCAATTTCAATGTCCTCCTCGTCACGGTCTGACCAGATCGGATATTGAACATCTGTGGGGACTGCAAAAATATACGCGTATTCATCATCACTGTAAAGCAGCTTGCTGCCTGCCAGCATATTTAATAATCCATCAGCTTCGTCCGCATTCACCTTCTCAATGCTGAATAAAACACCGCTGCCTTTGCCATATTTGTCATAAGTGGCGGTCTGCAAAAAGCTGACTGTATCATCTGATGCTGATACACTATATTTTTCGCTCCAGCTATCGGGGATCTTTATCATATATTCGTCCAGAACTAAATGATAAAAGCCGTTATAATCGATTATATTTCCATCTTTATCATAGATGGTATAGCCTATATCAATTCTATCTGTATTTATAGTGTATGATAAAAATTCAAAATAACTATAGGGGATATAGGTTAGATCATTTTTTAAGAGAGGAACATTATCACCGGAAAAAGTTATTTCTATATTATAAGCTACATTTGCATTATACAGATCTTCGCCTGAAAAGCTTCTGAATGTAATATCGCTTTCGCCTATGTTAAGACGATATGATCCATTTTCTTCTGGATAATTCAAAACTGCAATATCGATCACACCGCTATTCCAAGCTATGTAACTGTTTGCTTCGTTATAACCTATCTTCTCAAAAGTCTCCCTAAGCGGCAGATACACCTCGCCGTTTTCGATAAACGGCTTGTTTGCAAGCTCGATCACCTCGCCGTTGTTTGTGATCTCTACCGCATAATCATCTCCGGTAAGTCCCGACAGTACACCGCCTGCAAATACCGTTGTGGAGAGCATTGCGGCTGCAACGGCTGCTGATACTGCCGATACGAGCTTGCTTGTCGTTCTTTTTGTTTTCATCATCATAAACCTCCTTTCGAGCATCCTTTTACTGCCCGCCATCTGCGTTGTAATGGAAAGCCGCTTTGATTGTCTCACAGGCAGCAGGGACAGGATAGTATCGATATAGCTCATCTCCTCATCCCTGTTCATGCTTCGCGTGACCGCCATATCGCATGAGATCTCACACTCCGCATCGATCTGCTTTGCAGCTGCCCATATCATGGGGTTGAACCAATGCAGACACTTAACAAGAACCACGAGCCATTTATATAAAATATCGTGCCGTCTTAAGTGCGTCATTTCGTGGCGGAGTATGTTATTGAGCTGCTTATCCGTAAGATTGCGGGCTGGCAAAACCAACGTGGGCTTTATAACTCCCACCATAAACGGTGAGGACGTACGCTCCCACACCCGAACCGAAACTTTTCTTTTTGTAAATCCTTCAAGCTCAGGGCATGGAATAAGCGCGGAATTTTTGCGTATCTGCCATGCCAGCCTTATGAAGCCTGTAAGGTTTACAGATAACAGCGTCACTGCGCCCGCAAGCCAGATATACGCTATAATATCCATCCTGTTGTCAATGATACCTGCGAAAAAGCGTGTTCCTGTTTGCAGAAGCTCTGTTTTCGTGTCTTCCTGCGGCACAGATGCAGCAATATTTGTATCTTGCTCCGTTTGGACAGACTGCCCGCTTTGCGTGGCTGCAGGGACAGACGGTACAATATCTGCCGTCCGCGGCAAACTGAAACGCACCGGGAGCAGCATTGTAAAAAGCACCGTGAGCCATATATAGTAGTGCCATGAATACCCGAACACCCTTTTCGTGAGCGGTCTTGCGAGCAGGATAACTGCCGCCAGGCATGAGCCTGAAAGTGAGGTGATAAGCATGGCAGTAAAGATCTCACTTATCATCTTCAGACTCCTTATCCTCAAATATCGATCTGAGCTCCTTGATATCCTCCTCCGAGAAGCTTTCCTCCTTAAAGAGTGAAGCGACCAGATTTTGCGCCGATCCGTCAAATAAGTTTTTGATCAAATGCTTCACCTGTGATCTTTTATACTCCTTTTCCGAGAGCAGCGGCGTATAATACCATGCTTTGCCTCTCTTTTCGGCAGACAAAGCGCCCTTTTCTGCCAGTCTCGCAAGAAACGTTGCGATCGTGGTACGCTTCCAGCCTTTGCTTTCTACTGCCTTTCCGATAGCAGCCGAGCCGATAGGCTCCTTTGCCTTCCATACCACTTTCATTATCTCAAGCTCGGCCTCGCCGATGTTAATATTTTCTGTCGACATTGAAAATACCTCCACACATTTGTTCTACTTTAGTAGACATATATAGTCTACCATAGTAGACGTTGTTTGTCAATACCTTTTGGGGAATTTTATTGATCTTCATTCAAAAACCTCGCAAGTTTGAGTATTCACTATTGATTATAACAGAAAAAAATGCTATAATAGTAACAACGGAATAAAGACATAGGGGTGTGGGATATTTAATGGATAAGATCCTTGAAGTTATATGCCGTATTGCTGTGAGATATGAACAAATAAACAAAATTGTTTTGTTCGGATCGAGGGCACGCGGGGACAACAGTGAGCGAAGCGATATAGATATTGCTGTTTATGCCGATGGAGATATATGCGGTTTTATTTATGAGCTTGATGAAAAAGCGCCGACCTTGCTGCGGTTTGACGTTACGCAGATGAGCGGTGAGCTTGAAAGCGATTTTATTGAGCAGATCGAAAATGAGGGGGTGATCATATATGAGAAGCATTGATTTCAAGCTTCAGAATCTGAAAAAAGTGTATATAAAGCTGCTTGACGCATGTGACAGATACGACGGAATAGATGAATTTATACGCGACAGTGTGATACAGCGATTTGAATTCACCTATGAGCTATGCCATAAGACGCTCCGTGAGTTTATGAAGTATATGGGAGCCGAGCCGGATAATGCATTTCCAAGGTATATTTTTAAAGAGGCGTATTCAAACGGTATTATAGATGATGAAGATGTATGGCTGTCTATGATAGAGGACAGAAACAGGACGTCGCATGTTTACAGTGAGAATATGTCCGACAGAATAGCGGAAAGGATCAAAAATGAGTATGTTTATGCTATAGGAAAAGTAATTAAAAATATAGAAGAAAATCTGTGAGGTCAGGTAAATGATTATAGAAAACAATCCGAAGGAACTTGAGGCGATGAAGGAATTCCATAAGGGGAACCGAGCCGAGGGACTGCGGCTCCAGGAGGAATTTGCGGCGCAGTTCAGGGAGGAGTATCGTGAGAAGGATCACTGCCCTTGCCAAAAGGCGTGCAGGTACCACGGAAACTGCAAGGAGTGTGTGGCGATACACCGCGCGCATCAGGAGCATGTGCCGAACTGCATGAGAGGAATGCTGAACAAAAAACTGAAGCTGCTCTCGGAGCTTACCGAGCACACGCTGGCAAATGAGATAGAACCGCCTAAGGAAGTGCTGAGAAAGGAGTTTTCGGGGAAATGAAAACCATGTACTTTCGGGAAAACACGCCGAGGATAGAGACGGAACGGCTCATACTCAGAAAATTTACCGATACTGACATTGACGATATGCTGCCGCTGTACAGCGATGCGGAAACGAACAGGTTTTTGCCTTGGTTCCCGATAAAGACGCGGGAGGGGATAAGGGAATATCTTTATAAAAGCATTTATCCCCAGTATGAAAAGAAGACCGCATACAGCTATGCCGTTGCCGCAAAGCCGGACGACAGGGTGATAGGATATATACATATAAACGGGATAGGGGAGAGCAACGATATAGGGTATGCGCTGCGGAAGGAGTTCCGTCACAAGGGTATTATGACGGAGGGGTGCGCCGCGGTCATCGAGCATCTGCGCGGCGTAGGTTTTCCGTTTCTAACCGCGACTCATGATGTGAACAATCCCGACAGCGGAGAGGTCATGAAAAGGCTGGGGATGAGCTACTGTTATTCGTACAGGGAGCTATGGCAGCCCAAAAACATACCCGTGACGTTTCGGATGTATCAGATCGATCTGGGCGGAGCTGAGGGGATGTATACGGAGTATCAGAAAAAGTATCCGTGGTTTGTTGAGGATATATAGGAGGTAAATATGGGATTCAGAGAAATGAGAAGATCCAAGCAGGCTGTATCGAACGAGGAGTGCATCGATATGCTTAAAAACGAAAAACGCGGTGTGCTTTCGGTCATAGGCGATAACGGTTATCCTTATGGTGTGCCCGTAAATTTTTATTATGACGAAGCCGACGGAAAAATATATTTCCACGGAGCAAAGGAAGGACACAAGCTCGATGCTATAAAGAGATGTGACAAGGTCTGCTTTACAACGTGTGGCGGTGACTATAAAAAAGAGGGTGACTGGGCATGGTACGTTACGAGCGTGATCGCAATGGGACGCGCGGAGCTCATAACGGATCGGGATCTGACGAACGAAAAGCTGCGGCTTTTGGGAGATAAGTATTTTCCGTCAGCAGATGAGACAGAGGCTACAATGCAGCGCTCGGCTGCACGGACTCAGCTTATCGCGATGGAGATCGAGCACATGACCGGAAAGCTTGTGCATGAGAGGTAATAAAAAGGCGTGTGTGAAAGTCAAACGACCTTCGCACACGCTTTTTATTATTCCGTAATACCGGAGTGTTATCAATACATGCCGCCCATTGAAGGATCCATCGGTGCAGCGGGAGCGGGGGGCTCCGGCTTATCAGCCACGAGACTCTCTGTTGTAAGAACCATCGAAGCTACCGATGCGGCGTTCTGTAATGCGCTTCTTGTTACCTTTACCGGATCAACTATACCCATTGAAAGCATGTCGCCGTATACGCCGGTGAGTGCGTTGTAGCCTTCGCCTACCGGGCAGGACTTAACTTTGTCAACGATAACCGCGCCTTCAAGACCTGCGTTCTTAGCGATCTGCCATGCCGGCTCCTCAAGCGCCTTCAGAACGATCTGGACACCTGTCTTTTCGTCGCCCTCTGTCTCATCAAGAAGTGCGGCTACCTTCGGGATAACGTCGATGTAGCTTGTGCCGCCGCCCGCGATGATACCTTCCTCTACGGCTGCCTTTGTAGCCGAGAGAGCGTCCTCGATCCTGAGTTTCATTTCCTTCATCTCTGTCTCGGTAGCAGCGCCGACTCTTATTACAGCTACGCCGCCTGCAAGCTTAGCGAGACGCTCCTGAAGCTTCTCTCTGTCGAAATCTGATGTTGTATTTTCGATCTCATTTCTTATTACCTTTACTCTGTCAGCGATAGCGTCCTTGTCGCCGCCGCCGTCAACGATTATTGTGAGCTCCTTCGAGATCTTTACCTGCTTAGCTGTACCAAGCTGCGAGATCTGAGCGTCCTTAAGCTCAAGACCAACCTCTTCCGAGATGACCTGACCGCCTGTGAGGATAGCTATATCCTGAAGCATAGCCTTACGTCTGTCACCGAAGCCCGGAGCCTTTACAGGTACGCATGTGAATGTGCCTCTCAGCTTGTTGAGGATAAGTGTCGAAAGCGCCTCGCCCTCAACGTCCTCAGCGATGATGACCATCTTCTTGCCCGCCTGAACTACCTGCTCAAGAAGCGGGAGGATCTCCTGAATGTTCGAGATCTTCTTATCTGTTATAAGGATGTACGGATCGTCAAGAACTGCTTCCATCTTATCTGTATCTGTTACCATGTACGGCGTGATGTAGCCTCTGTCAAACTGCATGCCTTCAACGATCTCCGAGTATGTCTCGGCTGTCTTTGACTCTTCAACGGTGATAACGCCGTCTGCCGTTACCTTTTCCATAGCGTCCGCGATAAGCTCGCCGACCTCTTCATTTGCTGCCGAAACCGATGCGACTCTTGCAATATCATCTCTTCCCGAAACGCTCTTAGCCGATGCTAGAAGGTTCTCTACCGCAACGTCAACAGCCTTTTTGATACCCTTCTTAACGATCATCGGGTTAGCGCCGGCGGCAACGTTCTTGAGTCCCTCTCTTACGAGAGCCTGCGCCAAAAGCGTAGCTGTTGTTGTACCGTCACCGGCAACGTCGTTTGTCTTCGTAGCTACCTCTTTGACGAGCTGTGCGCCCATGTTCTCGAATGCGTCCTCAAGCTCTATTTCCTTAGCTATCGTAACACCGTCATTTGTGATCAGGGGTGCGCCGAACTTCTTGCCCAAAACGACATTTCTGCCCTTCGGTCCCAATGTGATCTTTACAGTATCCGCAAGCTTATTGATCCCCTTTTCGAGAGCGTGTCTCGCGTCCTGTCCGTACTTGATATCCTTTGCCATAATATATCTCTTCCTTTCTCTGCCGAATTATGTCTTATCAGTCAACGACCTTTGCGAGAATATCGCTCTGGCTGAGTATCCTGTACTCTTCGCCGTCAAGCTTTACCTCCGTGCCCGCGTATTTTGACGCGAGAACTCTGTCGCCTACCGCAACTTCCATCGTAATCTCCTTGCCGTCAACCACGCCGCCGGGTCCTACTGCGATGACCTCGGCCACCTGCGGCTTCTCCTGAGCCTTTGATGAGAGTATTATTCCGCTTTTCGTTGTCTCTTCAGCTTCGAGCATCTTTAAAACAACTCTGTCTGCCAATGGTTTGATAGTCATTATTTATTACCTCCTGTTTGCGGTTTGATCTCCGCTATAAAACGGCTTATGCCATATTTAACAAGTTTCTGTTAGCACTCACACCCATCGAGTGCTAACAATGATAATATAGCCCTTTTATATCAGATTTTCAAGCCGCGAAATATATAAATTATAATATATTTTCTTGTAATATTGAGAATTATCTCAAAATATCTTACTATTTCTTAAATTGGGCGTGATATGAATTATTAACAGATCGTTCATAAAGATCCCGCCGCCGCGCCGCATCGCGGCGGTGTATCAGCTACGAAAGGAAATTTTCCATCATACCGAGAGCTTCTTCAAGCGTTTTAAACGATAGTCCGGCTTTCAGCGACTCTATGTCGCTTTTGGGGAAAAGCGTCTCATTTATTGCTGTGCCCGATATGAGGCTTCCGTTGTAGTTGTTATAGAGCCGCAGCTCGCCTGCCTCCAGCACGAGCCTATAGCCCGGCTCATGGACCAGTGCGGCTGAGGTAGCTGTCGGGGCAGGGGTATTGTCCTCCGCCGGGGATGCCACCGATACCGGTGTGGTGATCAGCCCTTTGCCCGTTTCCGTGCCAACGGTGTAGCCTATGCCGAAGAAGAGCACCGTTAAGAATACATATGATGCGCCGGCAAAAATATACCTGGCGGTCTTGTTTTTGATCATTCTTTGGATAAATTCTTTCAAGGGTCATTCCTCCTATACATAAAATTACAGCTAAAAACTGTTTTTCAGATAAATTTTTGCCGTTAATAAAAATTTCATACATAAAAGTATTGAAAAAAAACAGCATTTGTTATATAATACTTAGGAGTGTAGCATGAATACAGCGTTACGGACATGAGTTTTAAGCTCACGCAAAACGGCAATAATCAAGTAAAGGAAAGGAACGGACGGCGGAACACGGGTTCCGCGATAATACTGTATATCAAGGAGGAATAGGAGTGTCAGATTATAACAGAAACGGCGGAGACGATTTCGACTGGGAGAGCTTCGACAGGAAGACATCCGGAACGGGACGGCAAAACGGCTCCGATCCGCAGCCGCCGCTGAGAAGAAGGCGCAGCGGCTCAAGCTCGCATTCACGCTCGGGACAGCATACGAGACCGACCGGAGGATACGCGGGCAGCTCCGGAAGCGGCTCCGGCGGCGCATACGGAAACGGCTCAGGTGCGCGCAGAACGGATAAGAAAAGGAGAAAGAGGAAAAAGCAGCTTACAGACAAGCAGATAAGGTTCAGGAAGCGGCTGAGACTTACGATACTTGTCGCGGTAGCGGTCTGCGTTGTGGTGTGCTCGGGTATGTTCGTCGGGATGTACGCCGCTGTATCACGTGAGATCAAGGACATGAATATAGAAGGACTTGCTCTTAACTATGCGTCGGTGATCTATTATACCGACAGCAACGGCAACGAGCAGGAGCTTGACAAGATAAATTCCGATTCGAACAGGATATGGGTGGACTCGAGCGAGATCTCGCAGTATTTCAAGGATGCGGTGGTATCCATAGAGGACGAGAGATTTTACAGCCATCATGGTGTTGACATCAAGAGAACACTGGGCGCTACCGTGCAGTTCCTCGCGTCGAAGGTAGGTCTGGGCGAATCCACATACGGCGGATCGACGATCACGCAGCAGGTAATAAAGAACATAACAAATGAGGATGATTTTACTCCGACAAGAAAGATAAAGGAGATAATGAGGGCTATAGCGCTCGAAAACGAGCTTTCGAAGGATGAGATCCTCACTCTCTACTGCAACATAGTCTTCTTTGCGAACAATTGTAACGGCGTCGAGTCGGCGGCAAGGACATATTTCAACAAGTCGGCGGCTGATCTTAACATCCAGGAGGCGGCATCGATAGCTGGTATCACCCAGTATCCTTCGGAGTATGATCCGCTGGCGCATCCGGAAAACAATATAAAGAGACGAAACACGGTGCTTGCAAAGATGAACGAGCTCGGCAAGATCACCGATCAGCAGTATGCCGAGGCATCGGCGGCTGATCTTGAGACGAGCAACGCGTATGTACGCGCCCAGTCGCAGGCGTCCTCATACTTTGTCGATCAGGTAACAAACGACGTTATAAGCGATCTCATGACGCAGAAGGGCTACTCCGAGGACTTTGCGACACAGCAGGTGACGAACGGCGGTCTCAAGATATATGCGACGATAGATACGAACATCCAGTCCATAATGGAGGATGTGTTTGAGGATACAGACAATTTCCCGGGCGGTGAAGACGCCGAGGCTGCTATGCTCGTGCTCGATCCGTATACGGGTCAGATAAAGGGAATTGTCGGCGGGCTCGGCGAGAAGACGGATATCCGAGGCTGGAACAGAGCAACACAGGCGGTAAGACAGCCGGGTTCTGCTTTAAAACCGCTTTCGGTCTATGGTCCGGCTGTGGATATGGGCAAGATAACCGAGGTCGATATCGTTACCGATGAGGAGATAACCATAGGAAGCGACAACTGGAAGCCGAAGAACTCCTACAGCGGATTTAAGGGCGATATGACCATAAAAGAGGCGGTAGCACGCTCATCGAATATTCCTGCGGTAAAGGTGCTCGATATGGTCGGCATCTCGAACTCGTACGGATATTTGCAGAACAAGTTCCATCTCTCTACGCTCCAGGAGGAGGACAAGAACTATTCCTCGCTCTCGCTCGGCGGACTTACGCAGGGTGCGACGGTAAAGGAGATGGCGGCGGCATACGGAGTATTCGTAAACAGCGGAAAGTATATAACTCCGTATACTTATACCAAGGTGCTCGATTCACAGGGCAATACTATACTTGAAAACTATGTGAACGAAACACAGGCGCTGAGTGAGTCGGCGGCGTATATAACCGCAGATCTGCTTTACGGTCCGGTGAACTCGTCGTACGGAACAGCTACGGGGGCGGAGCTTGACAGCGGCATGCCGGCTTACGGAAAAACAGGTACGACCGATGAGAACTTTGACAAGTGGTTCGTAGGTTTTACGCCGTATTACGTTGGCGCCGTATGGTTCGGATTCGATACGCCGTCATCGCTTTCGGCGGCGGGCATAAGCGGAAATCCGTGTGTTTCGGCGTGGAAGATGGTGATGGACAGCATAAGCGAATCGCAGGAGTACAGGGAGCTCACAGTGCCGGATTCGGTGGTCGAGCGTGACGTATGCTCCATAAGCGGCAAGCTTGCGAGCAGCGGCTGTGATGCAGTTAAGGCATATTTCGTTGACGGCACAGAGCCGGACGAAACGTGCAGGAATCACTATGACAGACAGCAGTCGGAGGGCTTCAGAACGGCACAGCCGCAGAGAGACACTTCATCGTCGAGTGATGATGACAGTGAGCGCAGTACATCGGCACCGAGCGGTGGCAGCAGCTCGTCATCGAGCAGCGGCTCATCATCCGGCAGCGGCTCATCATCCTCGGGCGGCAGATACGATGGAGCGATCAATGCGATCCCGGATGAGGGCGGCTCGTCATCCTCGTCATCCGGCAGCTCGTCGTCAGGCGG
>DVNB01000035.1 GCA_018714695.1 Candidatus Ornithomonoglobus merdipullorum
GATCATGAACGATAAAGTCCTTGTTATAACAATTGAGAACAGCGCCGATAAAGGACCGATCATCGAAAACGGTAAACTGAAAACAAGAAAAGAAGATAAAGATAATCATGGTGTTGGGATGTTAAGCGTAAAACAGGCCTTGAACAATTATAATGGGAAATTAAAATGGGAATATGATGAAGATAAGCGTATTTTTGTTGTGACGATCCTTATAGGCTTGTACAAGAACAGGCTAAAAGATGCAAATGTTGCAGTATAGCGACAAAAGCTGCAGGACGTATTGACTAAACAAGAAAAAAATCATATAATTGTGACAAGATGAGCATGGGCATATAAACGTGTCTGAGTTCCGTCCGCTTTGCGGGAGACTCTCTCGGGCTTGAGATAAATTTGGTAGGATACATATAATATGTGATTACGGATGATTATTAGGGAATTATTGTATACGATTGCAGAACAGGAGGTGCGTTATGTTAAACACAAAGACAATTGCAGGGATCGCGGCAATATGCTGCATAATATCGGGAAACGCATACGCATTTGATGATGTTCCGGTTGGCAGTGAATATTATCGTCAGATCGAAGCGCTCAGTAAAAGCGGGATCATCAACGGATATGAGGATAACACATTTATGCCTGACAATAGCATTACACGAAGCGAATTTTCAAAGATACTTTGTGAGGCTTTTGACATTACAGAAACTTCGGGCAGAACATTTTCCAATGTTGCGGCGTCACACTGGGCATCACAATATATAGACGCTTTGTCGACCGCGGGAATAATAAACGGTTTTGAGGACGGAACATTCAAGCCGGATGATCATTTAACAATGAGCCAGGCTGTCAAAATGGTGGTATGTGTCAAAGGCCATGGTGATATTGCTGAGGATAACGGAGGATATCCAAGCGGTTATATGTCAGCCGCCGGTGCTTATGGTTATATGAACAACATTGAATCGGACTATAACAGCGATATTACACGCGGGCAATGCGCAGCGCTTTTATATAACGCCATAAATGACAGCGTATATGAACTCACGGATAGGGTCTACGGCGATTACTATAACGGATATGTTCATATGGGATACTATCCGGAGGGATGGCAGGGCATACCTGATATTCCCACAGAAAGTAATGAGGTAAAAGCAAATGTGTACCAAAACAGACTCCCAGAGGAAATGCGTATCACAACAAATGGAGTGGATTATCATACATCAATAAAAACCGATATGGTAGGAACAACGTGGTATGATCTGCCGGAGGACCGTCCTGATATAACAAATTACACTTACGATCTTGAATGCGGAGCTTTTGTAGCTTTCAGCAACGATTCGAAATTGGAAACGATAGCTTACTCGTATGATCTCAAAACATGGTATGACGGCGCTCCCGAGCGTACACCGTATGACGCCGCGACCGAAGTACCCAACACTTTGCCGTTTACAGATAATAATGATGTAGGGTATATGAGCGACAAAACAACAGGAGTTGCGATATCCTATAAGATCAGCGAAACTCTGCATGCCGATCCGCAGTATTATAATGTTGACCTCACAACGAACAAGATCGATGAGATCTACATAAGCAGGGACTCATTAAATTGGACATATGTGTCTCTGCCTGACAATGCATTTTTTGCGACAAGCTTATATGTAAACAGTGATGGAAAATCGTATGTGGTGTCTTGCGCTGTAGAGCTTACAGAGGAAGATGAAGAGTACGTAGAAGAACAAGCGCAAAAGGCGGAAAGTCAAGGCATGCTGTATGACAGACCGTCATACAAAATAGAGAATTATATGATACCATTTGAAGATATCATATAGGATGCTAAATAATTCATCTGCATTATATGCGGAACTGCTGGCAGAACCGTATTTACAAGGAAAAGTCGGATTAAGCTCACACTAATGAGCACGGCAAGGGCACAATAAGGGGATGGTTATGATGTCTTATTACCGATTGACTTATAGAGACAGATAAATTTAAGATACGTAATGCGCCGATGAGTTTGATTCTCACCGGCGCATTATGCTTATACAGCATCCGTCTCGACACGCAGCACGCCTATCTTATCATCAAATCGTGCGGTCACACCTGCTATGTACGGCACTATCGCATTTACCTCCATAACAAGTATCCCTTCCGGGGTCGTATACGGCGCTCCGTCCATGAGATTTTCTTTGCCGTCAACAAGAAGATGTGTCCTTCCGACCTCCGCCGTGACCTCTCTGCCGCCGCTTCTCAGCACGAGATTTTTTCCGTCAAAAGAATATTCGAACCTGTCGCCGCAGCTCTGATCCAGTCTTCCCAAAATGCACAGCACCGCGCCCCATACGCTGCCGTTCTTGTTCTCGCTCCTCACGCCGCGCGTGTCGGGCTCCTGCCCGTTGACCAGTATCTTGCAGTACGGACGTGTTTCCGGCACATATTTTACCGCGTCAGCCTCGGGTATCGGCACAAATTCACGCTCCGCATCCGGCGGTACATCCGGATATTCCTCATATACCGCGGGCTGCTCTGTTTCTGTGAGCACAGTAAGCGGCACCGGGCGTGTTGTAACACTTATACTTGCTTTTATGTCCCCCATGGCAGCGTTGAGTGTCACCTCGCCCGCAGTTTCCGTTGTCCTTATGAAAACTCTGTTCGTGCCGCATTCGGCATATACGTGATCTTTGTGTATAACGCTGTCATTTCTTCCATGCCCGTCAAACCTGCCGCTGTTATAGCCGCCGAGCAGCACTCCGCAGCCCGATACACTAAGGTCTATCCTGTCATAGCATAGCGGGCATATCTGTCCATTATCATCCGTTACGGCTATATCCACAGCAATCACATCACCGCCGTCAGCCGCCGCGCCGCCGGGCGCTGTATGCGGTACAAGCTCCAACCGGGCAGGCGCACCGGCAGTCCTCACGGTATCCCGCGCCTCCGAGCCGTCATATGCAGTACCAACAGCCTCTATCACGCCGTTTTCCGTTATATCTATCCCATTGAACGCAAACACGAATGTATCCGCCGGTCTGTCACAGACACCGATGCTTCGTCCGTTTATAAAAAGCTCAACGCTTTTTATACCGTAGCTTCCGAACACGTATACGGTCTTGTTTTTCGGATCCCGCCGCAAGATCTTACCTGTGTCTTCCCAGTACGAGCCGTTGAAACGCTTTTCGTGATAGTTATAATTTTCAGCTGTATCGGGCGGATAATTCCAATGACCGAATATCTTTACCGCCGGTTTCGGGGACTGCATGACCCTGAACACGTCAAAGCTCTGCTTTTTCACACGCACAGGATCCACGCGTCCGCTCATCCTTGCATTTTCGCTGTACGCCTGTCTGCCGTGCTGCGCCGAGTCCGTCCAGCAGAGCGCCGCACAGGCGGTATACAGATCCTTGCCGGACGCCCCGCCGATCCGGTCATTAAAAAATTCGCTGTAGCCCCTGGCGGCGGCAAGCGCCAGATCCTCAGATGTCAGATCATAGTAATCAAATCCCGGCTGTTTAAGCCCCCCCTTTCCGAGCCATTTCGTTCTGTAATCGAAATCGGGCGGTGAAAAATCATCCCAGACTCTCCGCGGCGCTTCCTCCCGCATGTACTCTGTCTCCGCGACCGGTCCATGCTCGGCTGTAAAGCCCGCTGCGTGGCGGTTCAGCATCGTTCCCACATATTCCGACTCGTTTATAACATCCTCTGTATTAAGAGTCCGGCAGCCCATGAATCTGCCGCCGTGCGGATCGAGCTTCTCCTTCAAAAGCCTCATCTCCCGCATATGCTTTTTGTTTATCGAGTTATTTCCCGCTTCCCAGAAGATTATCGACGGATGATTTCTGAAAGCGATGATAATATCGCGCATTAGCTCGACACGCTGATCCCACTGTCTGCCGAAATTCTCCTGCTCCTTATCGCCCGCGGGCTGAGTGCAAACCACGCCGTGGCGGTCCGCGGCGCGGATATCCGCTGGTGACGCGGCGACATGCATCCACCTTATGTGGTTCGCGTTGCTCTCCTTCACGAGCATCATATCAAGATCCTTGAGCCACTCCGGCGCGGCGCCTATAGCTGCCCACTCGTTTGACGCGCGCTGTGCATAGCCTCGGAGCCATACCGGCACTCCGTTTATCTCAAGTCCCTCTTTGCGGCTGTAGCCCGTATGCCTAAAGCCTGTCTCGATCTCTGTACCGTCACAGAGATCGCCGTTGCAAAAAAGCCGCACTTCTATCCTATAGAGATACGGATCATCGATACTCCAGAACCTCAGCTCCAACGGCTTCGAAACTGCTTTTAGTGTCCCTGTTCCTATCGGATCACTCATCGTCTCCTTAACGGAATCTTCATCGTCCACGGGAGCATACGTTTTCCTGCCATCCGAAAGTATCTTTTCGACATATGCATCCTCCGGGACTATCGATACCGGCGAGCCCGACAGAGCCGCAGGCTCCGCAGTCACCGTTTCTGATGAAAAATGTGCCATTATACGTCCCCGATAATCTCTTACTATAACATCCGCCATCACCTCGGCACATTTTCCGCTTTCGTTTTTAAATTCCGCTTCGACCGCTATCCTTGCCTTTTTTGCTTCAGGATCAAGATCCGTTCCGTATATGTATGTCCCCGTCGTTTGCAGATTACTGTAAAGAGGCAGCGTTAGATGCACCTCCGGTTTGAAATGCACTTTAACCGGCTTCGTTATACCGCCTACCGACGGATTGAAATCATTGCAGTTCCAAAAGAAGCCAACACCCCTGCGAGCCTCATCGACCTCATCGTCCTGTGCCAAAAGATATGAGCCCGGCTCGGCATCCGGCTTGTTCGGAGTTTCCGCTATGCAGAATCCCGTATCGCGGGTAGCGGTATTGTCGGTCGCTATCGCTATAAGATTATCCTCACCGTATTTTATAAAGCCGGTTATGTCGAAGCCGAACGGCGCAGCCCCGGCCTCGTAATAACCCGCAAGCTCTCCGTTCACATAAAGATAGCAGGTCTGACGCATCCCTTCAAATTCTATCAGCACCCGCTGCCCCTCCCGTTCCCTCGGAACGTGTAAAATGTTTCTGTAGAACGCCGCCGTCCTCGTCTGTCCGCTCCCGGCATCCTTTATCCTGTCACGGAAAAGGTCCGCGTCATTGAAGGTATGCGGCACCGTGACTTTCTCCCATTTTGTATCGTCATAACCGGGCATATAAAAATATTTTCCGTCCTTATCCCGATGCTTTTCAAAAGCCTCACGCATAGGAAACGCATCCGCGCGCAAAAAACGCCATCCATGGTGAAAATACATGCTTCTGCCGATAAGTGTTTCCATTTATTACTTCCTCCGGATATATAAAGTTACTAGCATATATTATACTACATATATCTCGCTCACGCAATAGTTCTCGGGAAAGATTTTCATGCATATATTGCTCTGTTTTGCCGTTTCATATTGCAAAAATTGCTCGATTATAGTATAATATATTCGGATACGATAGGATATCGCAAACAGCTTTTAAAGGAGGGGATAGGTTGGGCACCTCATTCAAATCAAAGGATTTCTTACTCAGTGACGCATGTATAGCTTCCGTAAAGATAGACGCGCATATACATCTCTATCATGAGTTCCTGTATTTCAAAAGCGGCGACGCGTCATATGTGGAAGGGACCGGCACGTTCCGTCTCTCTCCGGGAGACGTGATCGTAACAAAGCCTCACGTTATGCACGCGATCTCTTTTTCCGGTGAGACGGTATACAGCAGGACATTCATACAGATGTCACCGCACATGCTCTCGACTATCCCACATAGTCTTACGCGGTTCATAACAGGCAGGCATTCTGCAAACAGCTTCATAATCCCTGCCGAAACGGCTGAAAAATACGGTCTTTACAGATATTTTAAAAGGGGCGCGGAGCTGCTTGCGGACAGATCGGAGAAAAATATATACCTGGCGGAGCTGCTCTTCCGCGAATTTGCGTTATATGCAAACGAAGCGATAGAGCATGAGCAAAAAAATGCCTCCGCTCCCGAAAATCCGCTGATAACGAGCATAAAGGAATATCTTGACAGCAATTATGCAAACGCCTTGAACCTTGATGAGATCGGCAAACGGTTCTTCATGAGCAAATACAGCATATGCCATCTCTTCAAAGCCGAGACGGGCATCACAGTTTCGGACTATGTCTCTCTCAAGCGCATCGCCGCGGTGAAACACGCGGCTGACGAAAGCAGCAGTCTGAATGAGATATACCGCCTCTGCGGCTTCAAGGATTATTCCACCTTTTACAGGACCGTAAAAAAATATACCGGTTTGAAGCCGTCGGAATTCTATAAGCTATCACCAAAAAATAATTAAATTTATTATAATTTTAATAATATAGTAATGACTTTTTAAACAATATGTGCTATAATATATACAATATGATCAAAGTTTGATCACACTAAAATGATTTGGGAGGAATGCTCCGTTACGGAGCGGTACAGCTGAAATGGACGAAGAAATTACAGAGTCGGAGTTTTACGGCGATTCTCTGCTTCTTTACGACAGTGTTCTTATCGAACTCGCATCACGGATAAACATAATCCGAAAGGCAAGCGTTCTGCACAATGAACGCGATCCGATCGAGAACGTGAAAACGCGTATAAAATCGCCAAAAAGCATGATAAACAAGCTTAAGATGAAAGGACTTGAGCCGGTAGCCGGCAGCATTGCCGGCAACGTGACAGACGCCGCCGGTATGCGGGTCATATGCACATATATAGATGATGTGTACAAGGTGTCATCTATACTCGCCGCCCAAAAGGACATCACGGTGCTTGAGATAAAGGATTATATAAAAAATCCGAAGCCGAGCGGATACCGCAGCTATCATATGATAGTAGAGCTGCCTATATACATCGGAGACTCGTGCGAAACGGTATGCGCCGAGATACAGTTCAGGACTCTCTCGATGGATTTCTGGGCAAGCCTTGAGCATCAGATCAGATATAAGCATGATATACCCAGCCGGAAGATGATAGAGGCGGAACTCAGACGATGCGCCGACGAGGTCGCGTCGGTGGAAATGAACTTTTTAACTATACGCGACATGATAAACTCGTTAAAGGCCGAACAAAAACAGGACGCGGACTGCGGCAGCGCCGTATGATCCGTCAGAAGGGGGTTATAGAATATGAAGGTGCTTCTTGCGGACGACGAGAAGGAACTTACAAAAGCGCTCTCGGCAATACTTAAATTCAACGGATATGATGTGGACTGTGTCTACGACGGAAAGGCAGCGTACGATGCGGCACTCAACAACGAATATGACGCGCTGATCTTTGATATAATGATGCCCGTCATGAGCGGCATAGACGCGCTGAAGGCTCTGCGCGAAAAAAATGTTGACACGCCGGTGATACTCCTTACGGCAAAATCCGAGTTCTCCGACAGGATCTCGGGACTTGACGCGGGAGCCGACGATTATCTTACAAAGCCTTTCAACACGGGTGAGCTTATGGCGCGTCTTCGCGCTATGACTAGAAGAAACTCGGAAAACAAGCATGAGATACTGACCTGCGGAAACGTTACTCTGAACCGTGAAAATCTTGAGATCAAGACCGATTCGGCATCGTTCAGGCTCGCCGGGCGCGAGTTCAAGATGTTTGAATTCCTTATCTCCCGTATGGGCACTCCAGTTTCGGAGCAGCAGTTCGTCGACAAGATATTCGACGACGATTCCGCGGAGACGGAAGAAGGAGTTGTATTCCTGTACATATCGTACCTGCGCGCCAAGCTCAACGCGATCGGCGCGAATGTCACTATAAGCACGACCGACGACAACAGGTATGTGCTGAACACACCCGAATAAACTTTAAGCCGCAGACATGATGTCTGCGGCAGCTTTCTATCTGTCAGAAAAAAGGGGGAGATACTCAATGTTCAAAGCGTTCAGAATAAGGCTTATAACGCTTACGATGCTCTCGATAACAGCGATAGTGTTCGCGATAATCGGGGCAATAAATATATCAAACATCGTGAGACTGAGGATGCACGCCGACAGCATGCTCAATTTCATAAGCGATCACAACGGCACGATACCCGAAAACTCGACTGAAATAGAAGGAATGGTAGACTTCTTTGTGAGCAGCGAAACACCGTATCAAACGCGTTATTTCGTCATACATCTGAACGATGAGGGCGGCATAACGGACACGATGACCAATTACATATCTGCCGTAAATATAGACGATCTGTTCTACTATGCAGGCATAACGGCAGAGCTTGACAACGGCACATTTGGTTCGATAGGCAACTTCAGATATCTTGTCCGCGACACCCTTGACGGAAAGATGATCACATTCCTCGACAGATCCCAGGATATAAATTCTTCCGTACAGCTGCTTTTTCTATCGCTGTTCATCGCGCTCATCGGACTTTCATGCATATGCGTGCTCATGATACTTCTGTCCGACAAGCTGATCCAGCCGTTCAAGCGCAACCATGAGCGTCAGAAGCAGTTTATAACCGATGCCGGTCATGAGCTGAAAACGCCGCTCGCCATTATAAGAACGAACGCCGAGGTGCTGGAATGCTGTTACGGTGAAAACGAGTGGATCGACAGTATAAAAAATCAAACCGAGCGTCTTGACGGGTTGGTAAAAGGACTTTTGCAGCTCGCAAAAAGCAACGAAATGCCTAACGACAATGTGCATCTCACCTTCCCGCTGAGCGCCGCAGTCTCGGAAATAGCCGAATCCTTTGTCACTATGGCAAACCAAAAGGGACATGAGCTAAAGCTTGACATAGCTCCGAATATAGAATACAAGGGCGACGCCAAGGCGATAAGCACTCTTGTTTCGATACTTATAGACAACGCCATAAAATACGCCTCTAAGGACGGTGAGATCGCCGTTACCCTGACAAGGCTCGGCAAAAGCACCGCTAGGACCGCAAAGCTCATTGTCGAGAACGAAACAAATATCGATGAAAAGGAAGATGTAAACCGCTACTTCGAGCGCTTTTACCGTTCTGATTCGTCTCGCTCACGCCAAACCGGCGGATACGGCATAGGCCTTTCCGTAGCAAAGACCATCATAGAGGCGCACAAGGGCAAGATAACCGTTTCAAGAGGCAACGGCAGGATATATTTTACCGTTCTGCTCTGAAACGATCAGCTGAACAGGAGACCGACAGCATGGCAGATCATATCCGTTGCGCCTTCACTGCCGAATTCACTCACATCGATCATGAGCTGCTTCATCTCTCTGTCTCCCCTGTTCTTCCCTGTTACAAACTTATAATAATTGTGGCGCTGTCTGTCTATCCTGTTGATCAGCTTTACTGCCTCTGTTTCGGTCATATTGTACGCTTCCGCCATATGCTTTATCCGAAATTCTTTTGGAGCGTAGAGAAAGACATTCAGCCGGTTCGGATATGATCGCAGAATATAGTCCGAGCATCTGCCGAAAAACAGTGCCGATTCCGGCTGGTTTGCCAGTTCGCGTATTATTTCCGCCTGCGCCATCACAGCACGCTCGGAATAAAACTTCGTCGAAGAACCATAGCTGAAAAGATTGAAAACTTTTTTCGTGTTCTTATCTACTATCCTGTCACCGTCCGTAAAATCATCGACGCTTATCCCGGCTCTGTCAGCTGCCATGTCGACCATATCCTTATCATGAAGCTCTATATTAAGCTTTGATGCCGTCATACGGCTTATTTCTCTCGCATTGCAGCCGAATTCACGACTTATTGTAATAATATACTTTTTCATATTTTTCCTCCAATTCGATCATTTATTTTACTGTTTCCGACAGATGACACCGCTGACTGCTCTATCTGTTCTGTCGAGTTTCTTTTGACCTTGATCACAGGAAGATTAAGGTCGAACGCGATCGCAGCCGCCCGCACCGCAGCGGTAAGCATCGCAGATATCAGCACTGCGGCAGCAGGTGCACCGTATCGTGCATTTATAAAGACGAATATCGCAGCTCCCGCCGCAGACGCACACACATAGATATTCCGCATAAAGATCTCCGGAATCTCTTTAAGCGTTATATCTCGCAGCACCCCGCCGCCGACACCCGTTACCGTACCCAGAAATATGAGCAGAAATGGATTTGACGAATATCCGGCATTTATTCCGGCATCCACTCCCAGCACCGTAAATGCGGCAAGTCCTATTGTGTCCGTAATATTTATGACTATTTTGTTAGACCGAATGATCTGTTTTCCTGACTTCTCAAGCCAATACTCTGCAATAAACAGAACAGCACCCGCCGCCGCTGCTATACACGCTCCGGCAGGCTCCGTAAAGATCTTTTGAGGGAACACTCCTATAACAAGATCTCTTAAAAAGCCTCCTCCCATAGCGGTTATCACAGCTATAAAAATGACACCCAACATGTCCATTTCCTTCGAGACCGCCTTCGATGCGCCCGACACAGCGAAAGAGATCACTCCTATATACTCCAAAGCCACCGGGACCGGTCCTATACTCATATCGCCGTCTCACCTACATATTTATGTATTTTCCTCACTGCAGTCGCCTGGGATATGCCTAATCGCTTTGCCAGTGCTACACTTGTGGAATATTTGTTGTACACGTTGGTTATTATATCCTTTTCATACGACTCCATCATATCCTTCAGCGTGGAATCATATATATAATTTTCCGTCGCACCGGGAGTTATATCTCCCGGAAGGTTATAGACGTCTATACGTTCACTGTCCGCAGTAAGCACCAGCCGTTCCATGAATGCCCGGACCTCATTTATATTCTCCTTCCATTCACAGCACAGAAGTATATTCTTTGCGCGGGTTGACAGCGATACATTCCTTGAATACATGTGATTGTACATATTCAAATAGTACTCTATGTATACCTTAAGATCCTCTCTCCTATCTGATATCGGCGACACCTCCACTGTGTACGGCCGGAAATATGAATACAGCTTTTCGCTGATCCTTTCGGTTTTCTTCAGCGATTCAAGCGGATACTCGGATATTGCCACAACGGTCAGTCCCCCGGCAGAGATCACCTTTTCAAGACTGCGCTGTACTCCTCTTCCGAGCCGGTCCACCCCTCTTAAAATAAGGACGCCGCACTCATTCCTTATCATTCCATTGTCATCAAAAAGCATGCGCCGTGTTTCGGCGTCGTCATAAAGAGCGCAGTTAAGTTCATATGCGCCTGCCGCACCGGCATACGCGCGCACAGCCATGAAATGCTTGCCGCACCCCTCAGGACCGTATATATACGCCGGTCTTAATGCCGATGCGAATATATCCAACAGATGCCTTACATTTTCCGTGCTGACGCTCGCGCATACCAAGCTCTCTTTGACATTGTTTGCTCTCACTTTTTTCATGCCATCCTGCGCTTCTTCGACATTCTCCGCATTCATGGCCTTTGTGTACGTACCGTACAAGTGATCGTAGCTTGTTACCTCCCACGAGGAATAACAAATTATCATCTCCAGTGCCCCATTGTCATCAAAAACCGGAACGCCTGTTACAAACAGCTCGGCACCATCACACATTCTTTGGACCGTAGTGATCTTCTCGCGGCTCTCATACACCATTGCGGTAACACACGGAGAAAACCTCTCTACAAGTTCACTGTCAAATGCGCTTCTTCCCTCAAGCCAGCCCCTCTCAATGCCCGTGAATTTCAGATACGATTCACCGACATATACAAATACTCCGTCTTTATCCGCTATTGTTACACCCATATGAAGCTGACACAGCACCCTGCCGATCTCAGCATAGTCCGTCATAGACGCACCTCCCTTGCATTTGTGTTTTCATTCCCACTTTACACCACCGTCTCATTTTACCAAACGTCGGAAACCATGCGCTTACACATCTGCGTCTCAGCCGACGTTTAATATCTTAGAAAAGAATGCTCTTGCGCGTTCGCTCTTCGGATTTTTAAACACTTCCTCCGGCTCTCCGTCCTCAATTATGTAGCCGCTGTCCATGAAACAAACTCTGTCCGATACCTCAGCTGCAAATCCCATCTCATGAGTTACTACCAGCATCGTCATTCCATCCTCTGCAAGTTTTTTCATGACATCCAGAACTTCTCCTACGAACTCCGGATCAAGCGCCGAGGTAGGCTCATCAAACAGCACGATATCCGGTTTCATCGCGAGCGTTCTCGCTATAGCCACCCTCTGCTGCTGACCTCCCGAAAGCTGCGAAGGATACGCATCCGCTTTCCCTGCCATTCCCACGCGTTCAAGAAGCTCGATCGCCGTTTTTTTCGCCTCGTCCTTCTTTATCTTTTTAACATGCACGGGACATTCCATAACATTTTCAAGCACCGTCTTGTGCGGCCACAGATTAAACTGCTGAAAAACCATCCCGACATTTTTGCGTATCTCACGCGCCGCCTTCTCGTTCAGTTTCTTATTCTTCGGATCGTCGGCTATACCCTTTAAAGTGTTGCCATCTATCGTTATCTCGCCGGAGGTTATTTCTTCAAGATTATTCAGGCAGCGCAGGAATGTACTTTTGCCCGATCCGCTCGGTCCTAGTACGCTTACTACCTGCCCTTCATATATATCCACATCTATTTTCTTCAGCACCTCGGTCTCACCGTAATTCTTTGCCATGTTCTTGACCGAAATGATAGCTTTTCTGTTGTTTTCCGCCATAATGATACCTCCATTCAAAGCTCTGCTCTGTTACAGCGCTTCTCTATGCGCTTTGATGTAAATTCGATTATAAGATTCAATGCCCAATAGAATACCGCCGCGCAAACATAAACAAACAGCGGGCTGAAAGTTATTCCTATTGCCTCCTTCGTCATCATTGTCATCTCTGCTACTGTAATGATAGACAATATCGAGGAGTCTTTTACAGTCTGTATCAGCTGACCTGTAAGAGACGGTATTACCACTCTAAGCGCCTGCGGCATAATGATCCTCTTCATCATCTGGAATCTTCCCATGCCTCCGGCAAATGCTGATTCATACTGTCCTATCGGAACGGCATTATAGCCGCTCTCGAGAATGACCGAAACATACGCCGCGGTATATAGACCAAGGATTATTACTCCTGTCCAAAACGCATTTACGTTGATGCCTATCGCCGGCAGTCCGTAATATGCTATGTACACCTGCACCATAAACGGAGTACAGCGGAATATCTTTATAAATATTCTCGCCGCTTTGCTCGCAGCCTTTATTTTGAACAGACATACATAGGAAAGAATCATACCAAGGACCAGCGCTATCACTATAGACAACACAGAAACGGCAATTGTTATTCCCAATCCCTGCAGAAGCATAGGGCATGTTATCTCCGCAACATGAATAAATTCATTTATCACATTCATCTGTCAACACCTCATCCTCTACTCACCTTTTTCGGCGCTCTCTTCTGACGCTTTACAAGCTCCTCAAGTGCGGCGCAGACAACGAAATACAGAACCGCTATCGCAATATAGAACGGCAGTGTTATAAAAGTCTGTGTGCTCAGACGCTGTGCAGTCCTTGTAAGCTCTACTATTGCCAGTACCGAAAGCATCGGAGAAAGTTTTATAACATTTATAAACTCGCTCGTAAGCTGCGGCATCGCTATCTTGAATACCTGCGGAAAAACTATTCTCGTCAAAGTCTGACGCTTCGTCATCCCCAGCGCCTCAGCAGACTCATATTGCCCCTCCGACACTGATGCAAACGCGCCTCTGAATATTTCAGCAATAAAGCCTCCGCTGTTAAGACTGAGCGCTATGACTCCCGACACAAACGCTGAAAGATTCAGTCCTATTACTGCAAGCGCCTGATATATGATATATATCTGCACAAGCACCGGCGTTCCACGCACAAAGCTTATATATACGTTTATTATGCCTCGTACTATCCTCGCCGGACGCGAATCGCCTCCCATACGCAGCACCGATAGAATGATTCCGATCACAAGCGCGATAATTATCGCACATACCGACACAAGTATCGTATTCAAAAGCCCCTCAAGAAGCATCGGCGCATATTCAAACACTATATGTATATTTTCCATATAATCGATCCTCCCGGATAATTATTTTGCAGAATAAAGGCGCTGCACGAATACCGCGCGGCGCCATTGCCTTTTATTTAAACCTATATTATTCGGCGGGTATGTAATCCGAATCGGGAAGTTCTGTCGTTTCACCGAACCACTTCATCTGCAGCTCATCCATTGTTCCGTCTTCTTTGAACTTTTTGATCTCCGAATTAATGTAATCCGAGAGCTCAGTATCTTCCTTCCTTACCGCCCATGATACCCACGTGTCTGTTCCGACAAACTGTGCATCATCACCGCCGCCGGTCACAAACTCATAGTCATCCGGATTATTCTTTATTACAGACGCACAGCTCGCATAATTCTGCGCCACAAGATCTATCCTGCCATTCTTCAGCTCCATGAAAGCCTCAGGGAACGAATCGTAGGTGAGAAGCTGTGCATATCCTTCCTTGCCCTCAGATATAAGCTGCTCGTTGAAGTTCTTCGTATCTTCCTCATTATAGCAGGAAGTCTGAGTTCCGATCGTTTTCCCTCCTATATCCTCTATAGAGTTTATGGAATCGTCGCCCTTTCTTTTTACAAATACGGTAGTACCGTTTTCTATCGGCAATGTCATCGTATATTTGCTTGCGCGCTCTGCCGTTACGCCAAGCGTTGCACCTACAACATCATATTTTTTTGCATCCAGTCCTGCAAGTATACCCTGAAATGGAAGGTCGATATATTCAAGCTCCACACCAAGATCCTCACATATCTTTGCAAAAAGATCCGCATTGTAACCTACTATCGTATCTCCGTCAAGAAATTCGAACGGCTCGTATGCGGCTTCTGTTGCAACCGTAAGTGTGCCCTTCTCCTTTATTGCATCGAGTGTAAGAGGCCCGTCGGTCGATGCGGTCTGTGTGTCACCGCACCCCGCCAGACACATGCACCCCATCACCGATGCAGCCGCCAATGCTATCGCCTTTGTTATTGCCCTTTTCATAAAAACTCCTCCTTAATATCTTTATCAAACAGCCATTCATCTTTTCCCGTTCTTTTTCTGATAAGCAAGAACAGACATAAACTCGAATATAAGATTTGCCGCCATATAAGAGGTTATTTCCGAATGATCATAAGGCGGCGCAACCTCTACCACATCAAATCCCACAAAATTCAGATCCTTTAGCTCTCTCACGTAGCAAAGCGTCTCAAATGATGTGAAACCGCCGATCTCCGGAGTACCCGTCCCCGGAGCATAAGCGGGATCCACAAAATCTATGTCAAAGGTCAGGAACACTTTTCTGTCCCCTACTCTTTCCTTCACTGCCGCACCAAGTTCTTCAGCCGTCATCTTGTGGAGCATGTCACCCGGGATCACCTTGAAGCCAAGATCCGCAGCGATCTTGAAATCGTCAGGATCGTAGAGTGAGCCGCGCATTCCTATCTGTATCGAATGTTCCGGATCTATTAGTCCCTCCTCCATAGCGCGGCGGAACGGCGTTCCGTGATTATATTTTTGTCCAAACACTGTGTCGCACAGGTCAAGATGAGAATCGAAATGCACCAATGAGAGCTTTCCGTGTTTCTTTGCCGCCGCTCTTAGTTCTCCTAGCGTTACGGAATGGTCTCCGCCTATCGCTATCGGCACAGCTCCGCAGTCAAGTACAGATCCGACAGAAGCCTCAATAGCGGCATATGTTTCATGGATATAATCCGGGATCACCGGTACATCACCCAGATCCGCGCCATGCAGTGAATCCATTATATTTACACCCATTGCAACATTATTAGGCTTTATCATTGCCGATATATTTCTTACTCCGTTGGGACCGAACCTTGCGCCGGCTCTGAACGATGCTGCCGTATCAAACGGTATACCGATAATTGCAAAATCAAGGTTTTCCGCGCTCTCGGCATGCGGCAATCTCATAAAATTGCCCATGTTACAAAATCTTGGGGATGCCGATGCGCTTGGCGGCTGAGTATTTGTTTTCATAAAAATCACCTTCATAATCTTTTTTAATCTTATAACAGAAGAGGCGACGCGGAATAAATCCGCATCGCCTCATTGCATAAATACATTTTAGCACCTTTTTTTCTTTTGTCAATACCTATTTTTTATCCCGCCGCATCTTTATTCATTTTTGAATACAACATATATACTATATCTATGCTATTTTCATCATAAATACCATATAAAAAATCAAGTTTCTATTCATTTTTGAATAGAAACCTGATCAAAAAATTCATTATCGTACTATACAAATCCTCGTCAAAAATCTCTTGATTTATGATGCAAAATGCCGGGCTCAATCCTATATAGTTTATCAAAGCTTTAAAAACTCTCTGAGCTTATTCTCGTACGTCTCCCTGTCCTTGTAGTACGATTCCGCATGAACGGCGCCGTCTATTATCAGGATATCCTTTTCGGACGCACAATTTTCATATATCGTATGGCACATCGATTCCGGTATAAACGTATCTCCCGAGCCGTGTATAAACAGCATCGGCACCTTTGCACGCCTTACAGCCTTTGCGGAACTGCATTTATTGAAGGTATAGCCGGCATATTTCTGGCATACAAGGTTTGCCACCATCATCACCGGCGCGGGCGGAAGATGATACTTGTTTTTGAGCACCAGCTCGAACATCGCCTCCGGCGATGTGAACGCGCAGTCCGAAATTATCGCCTTTACGCATCCCGGCAGATCAAGACCGCTCATCATGCAGACGGTCGCGCCGCCCATAGATACGCCGTAGAGGTATATCTCAAGCCTTCCTTCCCTGTCCTCCATACGGTATTTATTCTGTAAAAATTTTATCCATTCAAGTCCGTCATATCTGTCGAGGCAGCCGAAACCTATATATTCGCCCTCGCTCTGTCCGTGCGCGCGAGCATCCGGCAGCAGCACGTCAAATCCGTTCTTCAGAAAAAATTCCGCAGCCGCGCTGTTGTTGCCGCCGCCGAAACCGGTATAGCCGTGGAAACAGATCGCGATACGCTTAACTCTGCCGTTCTCCTTATCCTCTCCCTTGAAATACTGACCGTAAAGCCTCAGTCCGTCTCTCGATCTTATATAAAATTCATCTGTTCTGGTCTCGCTCAGCGCGATCTCCATATCGCCTATTCTCTCGGCATATGCACCCCAATTCACACCCGACATCCCCTGCGTCTGTTCAAGCGATGCCTTCGAACGTGCCACGGCAGTATTGAACAGGCATATGCCCGCCGTTATATTTGCTGCGGGGACTGCCGTCAGCACCGATGCGATCATAAATCCAAGCTTTTTATTCATATCCGAAACTCCCTTTCAAGGGGATCCACCCCTTTGATATTATATTCATCTTTATCACAACATGATTATTCTACCACAATATGCACAAAGATAAAATAAAAAAAACAGATATTTTTATATAAAAAGCGGTCTCTTTGTGTATTTTTATTAAAAGCATCCTGTTTTTTTAATAATATTTGTGTGTTTTGTCCGATTCATCCCGCATCTCCGACATGCAGCATGCACTCTGCCGCCCTGTCCGTTCCCGAAAGCTCCGGATAATTCAAAAGTCTCGCGCGCCTTATGACCTTACGCCCGAACCTTTTCTTTAAAGAATCGGCAGTCCGCTCTATAGTCTCCGATCTGAGCCTTCGTTCGGCATCGCCGAATATATCCAGCTGTTCGGGACTTTTCCGGTCCGTGAGCCTGCCCACGCATATCCCCAGCCCTCTTATCGGCTTTTTCCATTTGTACAGCTCCTTAAATAACGCAAAGGCACAGGTGTAGATCTCCGATGAGATGTCAGTCGGCGTGTCAATACTTTTTCCGTGCGACGCCCATTTAAGCTCGGAATCGCGTACCGAAACGGTGATCTCGCTCCCCTTCCGTCCTCCGTCCCTCAGCCGCTCCGCAACGCTCTCGGCAAGCAGCATAAGGACCGTTCTTACCTCGGATTCATCTGTGAGATCTCTCGGACACGTCGTGCTGTTACCGACCGATTTTACCTGACGCACCGTATCATACCTTTCCACCGGAGATGTGTCATCACCGCTTGCATACATCCGCAGCATCATGCCGTTTTTGCCGAGCCATGTCTTAATAAGCGCCTCGTCCGTCCGGGCGAGGTCACCTATCGTATATACAGCGCATCCGGCAAGCTTGCGCCGCGTCCTCTCCCCTACATACAAAAGAGCTTCGACCGGAAGATTCCAAATCTTTTCCTTGAAATTATCGCGCGTTATCACTGTTACGGCATCCGGCTTTTTCATATCCGAGCCGAGCTTGGCGAATACCTTATTGAACGACACTCCTATCGATACGGTTATCCCCAGCTCCGCCTTTATCCTTTTTCGTATCCTCTCCGCTGTTTCCACACCCGCAGCGCCCAGGATGCCCTTCAGCTCCACCCAACACTCATCACAGCCGAACGGCTCCACATAGTCGCTGTATGAGAGCAGGATCTCACGCATACGTTCCGAAAAACGGCGGTAAAGCTCCATATGCGGCTTTACCGTCACAAGCTCCGGACACCTGCGTTTCGCCTTATATATCGTCTCGGCTGTTTTTATCCCGTATCCGCGCTTGGCGATATAGTTTGCCGCCAGTATTATCCCGTGCCGTTTCTCCGAATCGCCCGCCACCGCCATCGGCTTATCCCTGAGCTCCGGATGTACGGCACATTCCACGGACGCAAAAAAGCTGTTTGCATCCACATGCAGTATAGTTCTGTCCATAACGGTCTCCTCCCGAACATATGTTTGTTTTAATTATACCACCGTATACCTGCATTGTCAATGCCTTTTATGTCACTATAAAATTTTACACCGTTTTTAACTTGTTTTATTTATTTTTACGTAACTTTTCATATTATTTATATGATCTTTACCGGCGATGATAGACAGCCTTCACAATTTGGGATATAATATGATAAGAGCATATTATACGGCGCTTTGCCTTATATATAATGTCGCATTCTGTTTTACCCGGCAGCTCCGTAATATGCTCTCCACGCCGGGCGCTGATCCGAATGTATCATTCGTATTGGCACTCGGTTTTTTTCAACAAAAAAGGCACTGCAAAATGCAGCCGCCTTTTGATTCTATATGATCACATCCGTAGGATGGATCATGACCTACTTATGATATTTTATATAGTTTTACCCCATGAGGAGGTACCTTTGATACGATCGTATTGTTATCGATCATCTTTCTTTCACCGCTCCAAAGCTCCACCGCTTCCGAGGCATTTTCCGTCCCGATAAATGAAAGCGGCGTGCTTGATTCAAGCTCGCTTTCGCCTACGTTGAACTGCGCAAGATAATACCCGCCGTCATCTCCGTTTGCCGCCCATACTATCTCGTTTCCTCTTCGGTACACTTCTCTGCCCGCATGAGAGGCACGATCCATTCTTATAAGCTCCCTGTTCCGCATAAGTGACAGCGTGAATTCGTCATTATCCGTCATGTCTCCTCCAAACATCAGCGGCGAACGGAAAATACACCACAGAGACATCAGAAGTTTCTGCTCGTCATGAGTAAATCTTGTCATCCTATCACCTCCGTGAGAACGGATGCCTATATGCCCCAGCGGCAGCATATCACAGTCCGGCCAGCTGCCGTCTTGCACATACGGGAACCAATCGCGGCAATAGTCAAACATCTTTTTAAGCTGCTCCCAGCCGTCCCAGAAATCGTCGGTCATACGCCACATGTTCGCATACTCTGCCAGATGTGCCGCCTCGCCGAGAGATGCCTCTCCGGGGGAAAGCGAAAGAACGATCTCTCTTCCTGTTTTTGCTATCGCTTTCGCGATGGCCTCCACCTCAGGCTTGTGATACGGGCGCGCAATGTCATCCACTTTAATAAAGTCAACTCCCCATCCGGCATACATCGATATTATCGAATCATAATACTCCTGTGCGCCTTCGCGCGTCATATCGACTCCGCACATATCGCCGTTCCATGAGCATATGCTCCCTATATCGGCTATTTCCGCCGCGCGCTTGTCAGTCCCGAATATTTTGGTGTTCTGCCTTACCGCCTGACGCGGTATCCCTCTTAAAATATGTATACCGAATTTCAGACCGAGACTGTGTATATAATCACCCAGCGGCTTAAAGCCCTCGCCGCCCTGTGCCGACGGAAATCTGTTCACCGCGGGCATCAAACGGGAATATTCGTCCATTACCAGCTCTGCTCCCGTGTGATAATCCGCGCTGTCCGCGGTAGGCTCAAACCACTGTATGTCGACCACGACATACTCCCAACCGTATTCCTTTAGATTTTTTGCCATATACTCCGCATTTTCGCGCACCTCTTTTTCAGTAACGCTCGCTCCATAGCAATCCCAGCTGTTCCACCCCATGGGCGGTGTCTTAATGTTCGCTTTCATAAATATCCTCCATTGTTAAAGGAGCACGCACAAAGCCGCACGCGCCCCTGCATCTATTATATTCCGAATGTTATCGTATTGCCGCTCTTGTAGAACGATGCCGTCCTGCTGTAGCCTCCGCACTCCGCTGTTACAGTATGTGCTCCGTCGGCAAGCGCCGTAACGTTCATAAGGCATTTATACGGGGCTTTATCTGTGCAGTGATACCACGTTCCGTCAATTTTGAAATGAACCATATTTGTTTCACTTCCCGGTATATACGCCTGAACATAAACGGGAACATATCCGTTTTCCGCCTGATCGCTGCCTGCAAGCGATGCGTTGCGGAATACAAACTTCGGCTGTGTTCCGTACGCTGTTATGTAAGCGCCGCAAGACGCCGCCTCGTCCACTATATCTGCAAGGTACGGCTTGCCGACAAAATGGAAGCTCTCTGCTTCCGCAGCAGCAAGCTTTACATTAAAGTAATTAATCATCTTTATCTGCGGGTACTTCATAATAAGATCATAATACATATTCCTGAGCCTCGGTATTGCCCAAGAATCTATATTCCCGCTCGCAAGCGTCTGGTTTGCAACGCCGCCCTGAATTATCGCTATAGGTTTCTGAATATTGTTCCTTTGCACAAACTGCATAAACGGCTTTATTCTGTTCGTCGCCCACGAATAATTGCCCGTCATAAAATATGACGCCTCTGTATCGGTCGTATTCACATTTCCCATGAATTTATGGATGTCGAACATACTGAGTCCGAGCCAATCTACATATTGATCGCCCGGATAAAACTCCTCAAACGATTTGTCAAGCGAACCTAGCGCTATAGGAGTCCAAGCCACTGCAAGATTGGGATACCGATGCACGATATCCGCCGCCTGCCGGAACAATGTCACATATCTTGCACTGTCGTACTGCATATTGTTTGTGTTCATCTCATTCATTATGCTCACGATCATCGGAACTCCGGCACTGTTGAGATTGGCCATAGCCTGAGCGAAAGAATTTATGTCAAAATCCTCAAAATTATAAGCCGTATACTCGATCACCCCGAGAGCGGTACCGTTTTTGATCATGCTGTTTGCCGGGTAGTACATATCCGTCTGTCTGTCCGCGCCCGACAAAAAAGTCAGATACGCGCCGGAGGGCGTATCAAAATCCCCCTCATTTTCCGTAACACAGCCGAAATACGTTCCGCCCCGCGGCTCATATTTTGCTCCGTAATACGGCGCGCTGTCAACACTCCCTTCATAATACAGCTCAAAGCTGCTTTCATTTATCATCGCCTTGCGCTCGTTCAAAATAGCCGTCCAATCTACAGCCGATGCTGTTATCGTGTTAAAAAACAACGCACCGGCAAGCAGGATCCCCGCCGCTCGTTTCATATCAATACACCTCCAAATGATCACTGAGAACTCCGCATATATCACCGTAAATTCTGCGGTATCTTATTGTTATAATTATATAACACCTCATGATGATTGTCAATAAATATATCTGAAAAGCAGGCGAAAATATACTCAGATTTTGCTGTTCACCGTCAATAAAAAGAATCTTCTGTACGGTATGGCTCCACTATCAGCTTTCTATATGACCACATCACATCTTTGTGCGCAATTGCCTGTTTCCCGTCTTTATTTTTGTCACACGTGACAATTGAAAAAACGGTGCGGGCGTGGTATCATAGACAAAAAAGGAACTATGGAGGTAACAGTATATGAAGGAATGGCTAAAAGACGCAATCTTCTATGAGATATACCCGCAGAGCTTTTATGATACGAACGGGGACGGCGTCGGTGACCTTAACGGGATCATCGAAAAGCTCGGATACATACGCGGGCTCGGATTTAACGCGGTCTGGATAAACCCCTGCTTTGAGTCACCGTTCGGCGACGCGGGATATGACGTTGCAAATTACTATAAGATAGCTCCCCGCTACGGCACAAATGAGGACGCAAAGCGTCTGTTTGCCGAGGCGCACAGGCTCGGGATGCGTGTGATACTTGACCTTGTGCCGGGACATACATCCGTTGAGTGTGAATGGTTTAAAAAGTCATGCTTGGCGGAGCCGAACGAATACAGCGGCAGATATGTCTGGACGGACAGCATATGGACAGGGATCGATGGCATCCCCGGTATAAGCGGCACCTTAAGAGGCATAAGCGACCGTGACGGAAGCTGCGGTGTAAACTTTTTCTCATGCCAGCCGGCGCTCAATTACGGTTTTGCCGAAAGGACAGCGCCATGGCAGTCGGCTGTGGATTCCGAGGACGCGCTTGCAACACGCGAGGCTATACTTGACGTGATCCGATTCTGGCTCGGTCTCGGCTGCGACGGATTCCGCGTGGATATGGCAGGCTCACTCGTGAAAAACGATCCGGAACAAAAGGAAACGATAAAGGTATGGCAGGACATACTGGGCAGAGTATCGTCTGAATTTCCCGAGGCCGCTTTTGTTTCAGAATGGGGAGAGCCGGATAAGGCTCTCATAGCAGGCTTTGACATGGACTTCCTGCTCCATTTCGGTCCGTCACATTATCTGGATCTGTTCCGCGAGAAACCGTATTTCTCATCGGCGGAACACGGTGACCTATCCGCCTTTTTTGAAACATATATGAAAAATTATACGCTCACGAACGGAAGGGGCTATATCTGCATCCCATCCGGCAATCACGATATGACGAGGATAAAGCACTTTCTCACTGATGATGAGATAAAGCTTGCATATGCCTTTATCATGTCTATGCCAGGCGTTCCGTTCATCTACTACGGCGATGAGATCGGCATGGACTTCATTGAGGGGCTCACCTCGGTCGAGGGCGGCTACAACCGCACAGGCTCACGCACGCCGATGCAGTGGGACGACACGCCCAATGCCGGATTCTCATCCGCTGCTCCCGACGCGCTCTATATCCCGCAGTGCCTCAGAGCCGACAGTCCCAACGTCAAAGCTCAGTCGGCTGATGAAGGCTCGCTCCTGAACGAGCTGAAACGGATCATAGCGGTAAGACGCTTTCTGCCGGAGCTTTTGCCGGATGCCGGATTCAAGCTCATAAGCGCAGGTGATGCCTCGCATCCGCTCGTATATATACGCGGCGGAAGACTGCTCATCGCAATAAACCCGTCAGATACGGAAAGATCATGTGAATGTGACGCAGTTATTGAAAAAACGGTATACAAAAACGGAGGAGCAGCATACGCCGAGAACGGCAGGCTCACAGTACCGCCCGGGTCGGTTTCGTATGTATATATAAAATGATAATGACGAGCCTTACCGTACATATATATTTCTCGGAATCCTCTCCCGCGCCATGGGTTCCCAATTTTCCTAAAACAGGCGAGCAGCCGTGCCGCTTCGTTTTGTAGATTTTAAACTAAATCATTGACACAGACCATTATTTATGATACAATATAAATAATACAAGCCGTTCAATTTTTTGATCTGTCATATATCCCGGAAATTGTTCGGTACATGTACGAAAGGAGTTCAAAATATGTTAGTTGATACAAAAGCAAAGGTTGGTGTGTTTTCCATTGCGCTTGGCGCATACCTGCCGCAGTTCCCGTCTCTTGTGCCGGAGTTCGAGGCACAGTACGATGCGTTCAAGAAGTCGCTTCCCGATACCGTTGAGATCATCGACGGCGGTATGGTAACGACAAAGGAGCAGTCGCAGGCTGCCGGTGATCTCTTCCGCGCTGCGGACGTTGATCTGGTATTCCTTCAGCTGCTTACATACGCTACATCCTACAACATGCTCCCCGCTGTAAAGGATCTTGATGTTCCGGTCGTTCTTGTCAACATCCAGAAGCTCAAGGCTCTCGATTACGACCACACAGATATCGCTTCATGGCTCGGTGAAGGCTACGCATGCGGCGCTGTAGGCGAAATGGTAGCTGACCTTGAAAGATTCGGCAAGCGCCACGCCGTTATTACAGGCGTTGTTGAGGGCGGAGATCCTAAGGTCCAGGCAGAGATCGAGGATTGGTGCCGTGCCGCTCAGGTGAGAAGAAGATTCCGCGACACGAACATCGCTCAGATCGGCAGACCTTATCCCGGTATGATGGACCTCTACATTGACGAGTCCAATCTTTACAGAAGAATGCACCTTTACACAAAGCAGTTCGACTGGGAAAAGATGTGGGCTATCGCTGACAACATTACTGATGATGACGCTATCCGCGCAAAAGCTCAGGACATCCTTGACACCTTTGATATCGAGGGTGGCGGCAGCATTGAGGAAGTCTGGGAAATGGCAAAATACGTCGTTGCTTTTGAACAGTGGGTAAAGGACGAAAAGCTCGGACTTATCGCTTCGCACTATGACGGCTATGCAACCGGCAAGGCAGGCGTGCTTGACAGTATGCTCATCCCAGCGTTCTCGATGCTCATAAAGCAGGGTACGGCATGCGCGGTCGAGGGCGATATGAAGGTCGCAATGGCAATGAGTATCTTAAAGACCATCTCCGGCACAGGTCAGCTTGCAGAGATGTATTCGATCGACTTCAATGACGATATCGCAATAATCGGCCACAGCGGCTCGGGAGATGCGGATATTTCCGCTAAAAAGCCAACAATGAAGATCGTTAAGGTGTTCCACGGAAAGACGGGCGGCGGCTATCTGACACAGTTCTATCCGCATACAGGTCCTGTTACATACCTCGCTATCACTCAGGACGGCGACGGTCACTTCAAATTCGTTGTTGCCGAGGGCGTAAACGAGGAAGGCAAGATCCTCTCGTTCGGTGATACAAACATGAGAACCCGCTTCACCTGCGGAGCCGCAGAGTTCGTTACGCGCTGGAGCGAGTGCGGACCTACGCATCATTTTGCCGCAGCAACGGGCAGACATATCGACACGATACTCAAGGTCGCAAAGATATTCAACGTTCCCGTTGATATAGTAACAAGATAAGCATATCAAAAGAGACCTTCCCGGGAAGGTCTCTTTTGATATTATTTGTCAATTCAAAAGTTTTTTTGCGGACTCGCTAAGATCCTCATCGTCGATCGGTATCGCAAATCGTGAAACATATTTATTGGGATCTATCTCTTTTCCGACATACGGCGCAACATATGCAATGCCGCGCGGATATCCCGCAGCCTTAAGCCCCAGTTCCTTCATCTTTTCGCCAAGATAAATATATGCCTCCTGATTATTCTCATAGTTTCCCCTGTAGAGCACGGATAGAACCGTGCAGCCGGGGATCTTAACAGCTTCCTCGGGCGCCGTCTCAGGCTTCAGCGGAACACAGCATGTATAATCATGCTCCATGTTCTCATAACTGCCCTCAAGAAAATCAAAACGCTTTACTATCAGAAATAAAGGCTCTCCGGGAAGAGGATTATACCCTTTTTCCACGACTTCCCCGAAAGTAATATTGGAGTTTTTGCCTTTGTCAATATATGATGTTCCTCTAAAATCTTTTGTGTAACATATGTATTCGGGGAGCTTCAGTATTTCCGCTTTCATTGTGCCGCTTTCACCGTTGCGTATACTCATTTCCTCCAGAGTACGCTTTATCATATAAAACTTCTCTTCAAGAGTACGTACTATCTCCAGGGCTGTCCCGCCGGATTCATAATACCGTTTGATCTGATCATAGCTCATTTCCATCGCGTGCATATGATCGATCTGAAGTAATTTGGTTATATCATTGCTGTCGTAGTACCGGTAACCGCTGCTTTCATCGCAAAAGGCAGGCTCTATAAGTCCTTTTTCCTCAAGGCGTATTATCGTGCTTCTTGAAATACCGCAGCATTTCGCCGCCTGCCCAATTGTGTACAGCCCGTTCCTATTCAAGAATATCCTCTCCCTTCTGAGAAGAAGAACAGTATGATGGATTTTACGCAGTTGCAAGCAACTTGGATAGCGATCCACTCGAAATTATTAAGGTCAACAAAATGCGGTGGCAGATAGAAGAATGTTTTAGAGTCGTAAAGTTGGAATTTA
>DVNB01000036.1 GCA_018714695.1 Candidatus Ornithomonoglobus merdipullorum
CCTCCATCACTGTCCCGTTCGGCGCGCCCGCATAGTCAGACGACACTATCTCTCCGCCCTCACAGGTGACACATATGCCGCTCTCGTCCTCTCTGCGCTTCGTGTAAAGCTTCACTCTCGCCACGGCGCCTATGCTTGAAAGCGCCTCTCCGCGGAAGCCGAGCGTGTATATCGCATCGAGATCGTCAGCCGTCTGTATCTTGCTCGTGGCATGGCGCAGAAAGCATACCGCGGCATCCTCCGCACTCATTCCGCAGCCGTTGTCGGTAACACGTATATAGTCTTTCCCTCCGCCGCGCACCTCGACAGTTATCATCGTCGCCCCGGCGTCTATGCTGTTTTCGACCAGCTCCTTTACGATGCTCAATGGCCTCTCAACGACCTCTCCGGCCGCTATCTTGTTTGACACCTCGGTATCAAGAACATGTATTATCCCCACTGCACTCACCTGCCCTTCCGGATCCGGCGGATCACAGCTTCTTTGCCGTCAATGACAGCTCATAGAGCTTGTTCATCGCGTCTATCGCTGTAAGCGTCGTAACATCCATCGCCTTCAGCTCCTCGATTATCTTCCGTCCCGCCATATCCTCAATATCCATCTGAGCGGCCGCCGGCTCCGGCTTAGAGCTCTTTTTATAGAGCTTCTCCGTATCGCCCGCCGCTATCTTCTTCAATATCACCTTCGCGCGCTTTATAACATCCTGCGGCACTCCAGCGAGCGCCGCTACCTCTATGCCGTAGCTCTCGTCGGCGCCGCCCCGCACTATGCGTCTTAAAAAGGTTATCTCATCGCCGCGTTTGTTCACGGCTATCCTGTAATTCTTCACTCCCTCGAGCTTGTCCTCAAGCTCGGTCATCTCGTGATAATGCGTGGCAAACATGGTTTTTGCGCCTATCTTGCGCTTGGAATGTATGTATTCCGCCACAGCCCACGCGATGGCAAGCCCGTCAAAGGTACTCGTTCCCCTTCCGATCTCGTCAAGAATGATAAGCGAATTCTTTGTCGCATTCCTTAAAATATTGCTGACCTCTGTCATCTCAAGCATGAACGTGCTCTGCCCCGACGCAATATCGTCGCTCGCTCCGACACGTGTAAATATCCTGTCGACCACACCTATCCGCGCCGACGACGCAGGCACAAAGCTGCCTATCTGTGCCATAAGCGTTATAACGGCTGTCTGACGCATATATGTCGATTTTCCCGCCATATTCGGACCTGTGATTATAAGCATCCTGTCCTCGTCACAGTTTAAATAGCTGTCGTTCGGCACGAAGATCACATCGCGCGAAAGCGCCTCAACGACCGGATGTCTGCCGTCTTTTATATCTATAACGCTGCCGTTGTCCACCTCGGGCATTACGTACTTGTTCTTGTAAGCCGCCTCGGCAAAGGACGCCAGCACATCAGTAACGGCTATCACATCCGCCACCCTCTTCATCCTGTCAAGCTCGCCGGCAAGCTTTGCGCAGAGCTCATTATACAGCTGTATCTCCAGAGCCACCAGCCGCTCCGAGGCTCCCAGGATCGTGCTCTCTATCTCCTTGAGCTTCGGAGTTATAAATCTCTCAACATTCGTAAGCGTCTGCTTTCTTATGTAATCCTCGGGCACCTTATCCTTATATGAATTCGTGACCTCTATATAATATCCGAACACCTTGTTGTAGCCCGTGCGCAGCTTCGGTATGCCCGTCCTCTCGCGCTCCTCAGCCTCGACCTCAGCGAGCCACTTTGCACCGTTCTCCTTCGCGTCACGCAGCGTATCGGCGTCGGCGTTATAGCCCCGGCGTATCATACCTCCGTCCCGCACTATCGACGTCGCCTTTTCCTCGTCAATCGCCCTGTCTATAAGACCACAGACATCCTCAAGCATATCGAAATCCCTTGTCATATCCGCAAATATGGGAGATTTGAACGCCGAGAGCCTCATTTCCAGCTCCGGCAGCTGCAAAAGCGTCTGTTTGAGCGATATGAGATCCTTGGGCGTCACCGTCATTACCGAGATACGGCTTATTATTCTTGATATATCATAAGTCCGCGATAAGATCTCCGTCAGATCATCCCTGCCCATCGCGTCGTCAGTAAGCTCCTTTACGGACATCAGCCGCTTATTTATGTCTATGGGATTCAAAAGCGGCTTTTCCATCCACTGCCTGAGCTTGCGTCTGCCCATTGCCGTCTTTGTCTTGTCAAGCACCCAAAACAGCGAGCCGCGCTTTGATTTATCGCGCATCGTCTCGGTTATCTCAAGATTACGCCTTGTAGCATAATCAAGCTCCATATACTCCTTTATGCTGTACACGGAAAGCTTGTTTATATATTCAATGCTGGCCTTCTGCGCGTATTTTATATACCTCAGCGCGCCGGCTGCGGCAAATGCCGTCTCCGGCTTTTCTGAAAGCCCCAGCTCGTCAAGCGGCTTTCCGAACTGCCCGGAAAGCACCTCGGAAACGCCGCCCTCGAAGAGCTCCTCACGGCGCTCGCATTTTATCCCGAAGCTCATCTCTATCTGCTTCGCGACAGCGCGCGAAAAAGCCTCGTTCACAAGTATCTCCTTAGGCGAATAGCTTGCGAGCTCGTCTATTATCTCCTTTTCCTCGGAGAGCTCCGCGGCATAGACCTCGCCCGTCGATGCATCGGCGGCGGCAAGCCCTGTTGCCTCGCCGCTCATGAAGAGCACAACAAGATAGTTGTTCGCGCTCTCGTCAAGTATCGCCTCGTCCACTGTCGTGCCCGGAGTGATAACTCGTATGACCTCGCGCTCTACCATCCCCTTCGCCTTCTTCGGATCCTCGACCTGCTCGCATATCGCTACCTTATGCCCGTTCGATATGAGCCTTGATATATATACCTCAGCGCTGTGGAACGGCACGCCGCACATCGGAGCGCGCTCCTCCATACCGCAGTCGCGCCCGGTGAGCGTAAGCTCCAGCTCCCGTGAAACGGTAATGGCGTCATCGAAAAACATCTCGTAAAAATCACCCAGCCTGTAAAAAACTATACAGTCCGGGTAATCCTCCTTTGTTTTCAGATAATGCTCCATCATGGGCGATAACTTTCCTGCCATCTGTGTCTCTCCTTGCTATTTTAAGTCTTGTGCCGGTATGCCTCGGACAGCGGCCTTATCAGCCGCAGCCTCCGCAGGTGCCGCAGTCGTGTGTGCAGCCGCCGGTCGAGCCTGTTATATAGAAATTGATTATACTGTTCACCTGATTTACGACCGCGTCAAACTTCGCCTTCGCGTCAACGTACTCCCTTATGAGCGGAGCCTTTTCGCAGAGCTCGTCAAACGCCTTATTGTTCTTCTCTACCGCTTCCTCCCTCGAAAGCTTGCCGTTCTGCATATCCCTTGCAAGGTTTATCCTGTTGAGATTGAATTCCTTCATCGCCTCCTGCGACGCCTCGTCCTCCTTCTGCGCAAGCTCCGCCGCTTTATATGCCTTCATCTCCTCGGAGTCTCTTATCATCTCTCCGAGCTCTCTTGTCTTTTCAAATATAGTCATGATATATAGATCCTTTCATTACAGATTTCTTATCAGAGCAGCTCGCCTTCAAGGCTCCACTGCTTTGCCCTTGTTATTTTCACGTTCACGTATTCGCCCGGCTTTTTCCCCGGCGCCCTGAAATTTACTATCTTTCCGCTGTCCGTTCTTCCGCTCATCATTTCCCGGTCGGTCTTGCTTGCTCCGTCTATCAAGACCTCTTCCTCTCTTCCGACATATTCAAGGTTTTTTTCCTTGCATATTGCGTTCTGAAGCTCCAAGAGCTCATCGAAATTTCTGTGTATCTCCTCATCCGAGAGCACCGGCTCGAGCTTCGCGGCAGGCGTGCCCTCGCGTCTCGAATATATGAACGAAAAGATGCTGTCGAATCTTACACGTCTCAGCACGTCCAGAGTCTCCCGGAAATCCTCGTTCGTCTCCGTCGGGAACCCGACTATAACATCGGTCGTCAGAGCTATCCCCGGTATCTCGCTCTTTACCTTATCTATGATCTCAAGATACCGCTTTTTATCATAGTGTCGGTTCATGTCCTTTAGGACCTTGTCGGAGCCCGCCTGGAACGGCAGATGCAGCTGCTTGCAGATCTTGCCGCAGTCACGGATCGTATATATGAGCTTGTCTGAAAGATCCTTCGGATGCGAGGTCATGAATCTTATCCGTTTCACTCCCTCTATATCGTTCACCATTCTCAGAAGATCGGCAAAATCGACACCCGTTCCCAGATCCTTTCCGTATGAGTTCACGTTCTGTCCGAGAAGCGATATTTCCGTGGTGCCTGCCGCGGCAAGGCTCTTTACCTCGTTTAATATATCCTCCGGCTGTCTGCTCCGCTCTCTGCCCCTCACGTGCGGCACTATACAGTACGTGCAGAAATTGTTGCAGCCGTACATTACTGATACCCACGCCTTTTCGGTCTTGTCTCGCAATATCGGTATCTCCTCGGCGATCACTCCGTCGCTGTCGGTTATATCCACAACGACGCCCTTTTCGGTGAGCGTTCTGTACAAAAGCTCCGGCATCCTCCACAGAGCGTGAGTACCGAATATAAGATCCACATGGTCATGCACCTTCGTGATCTTTTCGCATATGTGCTTCTGCTGCACCATGCAGCCGCATACGGCGACCGTCATCTCCGGCCGCTGCTCCTTCATATGCTTTAAGATGCCCAGTCTTCCGAAAACCTTCTGCTCGGCGTTTTCACGCACCGCGCAGGTGTTGTATATAACAAGATCTGCCTCGGCGGCATCGTCGGTAAACCCGAAGCCCGCCTCGGCAAGCATTCCCCTTATACGCTCCGTATCGTTTACATTCTGCTGGCAGCCGTATGTCTCCGTATGTGCCAGTCTCGTTCTTCCGTGTCTTACAGCGAAATTCGCGTTATCCTCTTTTATCTTCGCAATGTATCCGGCGGATACCGCCCACTGCTCCTCGGTAATATTGGCTGCTGCCATCTGCTTGTTAAGCTCCCTTCGATGAAATAATTATCCCTTGATCAGAACTCGTAGTCGACCACTCTGCGCTCCGTAACGAACGGGCGCACGTAATTTGCGCCGACCGCCTTATGCTCGGGATGGTCCTGATATATATCCAGATCCTCTTTTGTTTTAAACGTGCTTACGAGCGCCACATCAGATGCCGCCTCGGTCTCGTTGAAATTTATCCCTACCTCTATATCCACTACCTTGTCTATTTTCCCTTTTAACGCCTCAAGGTTCTCCTTGATAGCCAAAGCGCGCTCAGCCGCGTTCTCAGTTTCCGCTATCCTCCATAAAACGATATGTCTTATCATGTATCAATCATTCCTTCCTTAATATATGCGCTGCCCGAAAAGACAGCCATATTATCATTATATCACTTATTTAAAAATTTTTCAATATTTTTTATAATATTAATTGTTTTTCTTTGAGATTAGTGATATAATAAGAAAATAAAACCGCTATGCGGCATATCAAAATGTTAGGAGCATCATATCATGAAGGTTTCCAAAGTATTTAAGTATATGGCGTTCACGGGCGGCATACTTTGCGCCGTAAAGGGGCTTGACGACCGTCTTGAAACAACGCATTACATCATAGAATCGGAAAAACTCCCGGAGGAATTCGACGGCTTCCGCATCGTTCAGGTATCCGACTTCCACGCCTCCAGCGTTCCCGGGATAATAGAGGAGGTCAGAAACGAGGATCCGGACATAATCGTATCGACGGGAGATCTTGTGCATGACCGCGGCGCCTACGAGCCGGGCATAAGGCTTATAGAGCGTCTGCTCACGATAGCGCCTGTATATACCGTGACCGGCAATCACGATCTACGCCGCGCCGATTACAAGAAATTCCAGCGTGATCTTGACAGGACCGGAGCGGTCACGCTGCACGACGAGACGATAATCCTCACCCACGACGGAGCGGAGATAGCTCTGAGCGGAATAGAGGATCCGTTCTCCGAGGACGGAAAAACCATAGAACAGAATATAAACGCATCGATCGAAAAGCTCGCCGATTTCGACGGCTACCACATAGTCCTTTTCCACAGGGCAAACCATATGGACCTTCTGAAAAACAGAGGCTTTGACCTGGTTCTGTCCGGACATATGCACGGCGGACAGATAAGACTTCCTAACGGACGCGGTGTCTGCGCACCGAAGTCAAGCTGGGTGAGCGGATCACCGATGCTTTTCCCGAAATACTTTGCCGGGCATTACAAGCACCGCGGCACACATATGATAGTAAACCGCGGCATAGGCAATCCCATGATAATACCGCGTATCTTTAACCGTCCCGAGCTGACGGTAGTGATATTGAAAAAGAAACAAGGATAAAAAGGAGCAGATCACAATGGAAAGAAAACTGAAAACGATATACACCTGTTTTCCGGAGGGAAAGCACAAGGTGCTTACAATGAGCTATGACGACGGACGCATCTTTGACAGGCGTCTCGTCGCGATATTCAACAAATATGGGATAAAAGGCACGTTCCACTTGAATTCCGGACTTGTCGGCGGAGAGTACGGCGAGAGGGTGCAGCTTGACGAGATACGCGAGCTCTATAAGGGGCACGAGGTAAGCTCGCACACGATGTATCACCCCACAATAGAACGCTGCCCGATAGATCAGGTCATCCAGCAGATAATCGAGGACAGAAAGCTTCTTGAAAAGGCTGTCGGATATCCGGTGCGCGGCATGAGCTATCCAAACGGTTCCTACAGCAAGGAAATAGTAGATATACTGCCCGCCTGCGGCATAGAATACTGCCGCGTTGTCGGCAGCACCGACGATTTTGGGATGCCGGAAAACTTCCTTCTCTGGAAATCCACCTGTCATCACAAGCACAACCTTATGGAGAACGCAAAGCGTTTCTCGGAGCTTCACAAGACACAATACCTTTACATGATGTACGTATGGGGCCACAGCTATGAGTTCGACAACGACAGCAACTGGGATCTCATCGAGGGCTTCTGCGAATACATAGGCGGACACGATGACATCTGGTATGCAACGAACATAGAGATAGTCGATTACATGAACGCGGCAAAGAATCTCAAATTCACCGCCGCGGGCGATATGGTGTACAACCCTTCGGCGATCCCGGTATGGATCTCTGTCGACAACAAAAAGTACAAGATCGACGGCGGCGCTGCCGTAAAAATATAAAAGGGACTGAACACACTTGAAGGAATACGAGCTTTTCGCGCCGGTCCGCGATATGTTTGAGAGCATGGGCTATAGGGTAAATGCGGAGGTGAAGGACTGCGACGTCACGGCGGTAAAGGGTGACGAGCTGATAATAACCGAGCTCAAGCGCTCGCTCTCGGTAAATCTTCTGGCACAGGCTCTGGACCGTCAAAAGACCGGCGCAAATGTATACATAGCCGTCCCGAAGCCTAAACGGTACTCCCCCAAGACATTTCGCGATACTCTATACGTAATAAAAAAGCTTGAGCTGGGACTTATATTCGTAAATCTCCGAGACGAATTCTCATATGCCGAGATAATACTTGAGCCGCAGGAGTTCAAGCCTGTAAGTACGAACTATAAAAAGAAAAAGGCTATCATACGCGAAATAGACGGCAGAACTATCGACACCAACACCGGCGGAGTGCACTGCCGCAAGATCGCCACCGCCTTCACCGAGAAATGCATAAATATCGCATGTATATTAAAGGAATGCGGTCCGTCGTCTCCGAAAGAGCTCCGCGCGCTCGGCGCCGACGAAAACTGTGCCGCAATACTCCGCCGCAACAGCTATGGCTGGTTCGACAGGCTTGAAAAGGGAATATATGCGCTCAGTGAAAAGGGCACTTCCGTAAACGACGACTATCCTGAATTGTGCGGTTATTATACAAAGCGTGTTTTGTCATATTTGCCGACATAAATACTGATATTGTAGAAATCATACTGCATAATAACGGTTTTATTAAGGAAATGTTGCAAATTCAGTCCGTCTGTGATATAATTTGATTGCTGTTTTGGCAATATTGAGCGATGCATAAATATGCATAAATACACGCTCAAAATATGTAAAATGGAGGTAATACATTATGTCAAAATTCATTGCATTGCTTTGTGCGGCTACGGTCGCGGTAAGTGCATCGGCTGTTTTCGCTGCCGAGACCGGCACAACGTCGGACGATGCCGAGGCTTCGGCTACCGCTACGGCTACTGCTGATCCGGACGCATCGGAGACTCCCGCAGCTTCGGCTGATCCCGACGCCACAGAGGATCCGGACGCATCGGCATCACCCGAGGCAACGGCAAGCGCGGCACCCGCAGAGGAAACCGCAGAACCCCTTCCCTTTACAGACATTGACGCTGACGCGTACTATGCTGACGCTGTAGCGCTCTGCTACGAGGAGGGACTCTTCAACGGTATTTCGGAAACGGAATTCTCACCCGACACAACAATGACAAGAGCTATGTTTGCTACTGTATTCGCAAGAATGGAGGACGCTGACCTTACAGGCGATTTCGAGCTTACATACCTTGACGTTGAGCCGGATTCGTTCTACGCTCCGTATATCGCATGGGCAACAGAGCAGGGTATCATGGAAGGATACGGTACAGAGGTATTCGGTCCGGACGATGATATCACAAGAGAGCAGGCTGCAAAGATGCTCTATTCTTACATAGCAGGTAAGACCGATGAAGATCTTACTGCAGAAACTGCTGACTATACCGATATAGCTTCGGTAAATGACTGGGCGGCAGAGGCTATCAATTACAACACAGTTATAGGCTACCTTCTCACAGACGAGAACGGTAACATCAATCCGCAGGACGCTATCACAAGAGCGGATGCTTGCTACGCAGTAGCAACAGTTATAGAGGCTCTTGCTGCTGAAGAGGAAGCAACAGCTACACCGGCAGCTACGGCTGATCCCGACGCTACGGCTGACCCCGATGCGACAGCTGCACCGACAGCTACGGCTGATCCGGATGCAACAGAGGATCCCGATGCAACAGATGAGCCGGAGGCTTCGGCTACACCGGCAGCTTCTGCTACACCGGCAGCTTCGGCTACACCTGAGGCAGAATAATTTTCGATTTCCGAATACTACTTTTTATTAAAATAATTTAGCGGACTATAGAAAAGCGGTACCCTTATACGGAATGTTGTTTATCACATCCGTCAAACGGGATACTGCTTTTTTATTGCTGTTTTAAAAGAGCCGCCCGCCGGAAATTCCCGGCAGGCGGCTCTTTCAGTCACCGAAATATACGTTCCTCAGCTTTTTCAAAACTTTTTTTTCAAACCTCGACACCTGCATCTGGCTCATGCCCATCAGCTCGCCTATGGTCTTCTGGTTGAGCTCGTCATAATATCTCAGCTTTACGAACCTTCGCTCCTTTTCGTTAAGAAGCTTGCTGCAGTATTCAACGAAGTCGCTGTTTTCTATAACGAGAAAGCTTGAATCCTCAGTTCCGAGCGTATCGATAAGAGCGATCGTATCCTCATTGCCTATCACTTCGCTCTCTATGGATTTCACAAACGCCGCGTCACCTGTTTTATACGCTTCCTCGACCGTGCTCTCACTCACTCCGAGTATCCTCGCAAGCTCCTCCGTCGTTGCGCCCTTTCCCTGTCTCTTTATGCGCTCCGCCTTCCTGAATATCTCATAAAGCCTGTTGGGCACGCGTATAAAAAACCCCTTGTCTCTGAAATACCTCCTGACCTCGCCTATTATTGTAGGCGTTGCGAAGGTGGCAAACTTCACGCCCTTGTCCGGATCGAACCGATCCGCGGCATATATAAGTCCCAGACACGCAACCTGATAGATGTCGTCGTAATCTATCCCGTTATTGTAAGCTCTGTTGTTCTTTGTGAACTTCTTTGCGATTATTTCCGCAATATAAACGTATCTTTCAACTATTTGATCTCTCAGCGCGACATCTCCCGTCTTTCTGTATTCCTCAAAAAGACTGTATTCGCCGATTTGTTCAGACGCAGTATTTAACATCCGCATCCCCCATCCCTGTGTGTTTTTATCGACGGCTGCTCCGTCTGCCGTTCTCATTTCTCAAGCATCGCGTTCGCAGCCTTTACAGCGCTGCTCTGTGCTGCGGCATTTGTTTCGTCATCGGCATAATTCATCCGGATCGATATATACAGATCCGACGCGTCTATACCGAGCGACTCCAGCAGCTTACTTCCGGCAAGACTTACACCGCACGGCTTCCCATCGCTTGAATAAAGCAATTCGCTCTCATCAAGCGTGCCTTCTGCCCACTCATTCGCATCCACATATACAGCGGAGGCGCTTTCTCTGCTGAATGCGATCTCCGCCTCAGCCTTGTCATAAATAAAAATGAACGAGCAGTCGTTAGAAAGCTCCATGTCGTGCTTTACCTGCATAGCACTCTCGATCTCCGGCGATGCGCTGTCCTGAGAAAAGTTTATCTGCTGAACGAATACATCCACCGAGCCGTTCCCGTTCGCGTCGTCGGTATACGGCAAAAGCGCCTGCTCCCAGCCGTTTATGCTTTCGTTATCGTAATACATGGCACCGCAGTAATTGACTATGAGGTCGTAGCTTTTGCGTCCGGCGCACTGCGCGACTGTGAAAATTATCGCTATCACCGCCGCTCCTATGCCTATGACATACCACTTATAGTACATCCAAAAATAGCCCCACCACTCTTTTGTAAACCGTTTCGGTATCTCTCCGTAATGCTCTGCCATATTGTTCTCCTTTCAAAAATCGCCCGCTGAGGGTATGCCTCAGGCGTATGACTTGTCCGCGGAAAACTCGATGCTTACCGTGTCTCCCGGGATCACCGCTTCCGCCTCGTGCACGCTCCATGTATAATCCGTTCCTACCACCGAGCCTCCGAAGCTGTCTATCACTCTGCCGTCTTTATCAAGACAATCAAATATCACGACAACCTCGCCTCTGCCCTCCTTGAAGGTCCGAAACGTATATGTTATCTCATAATCTCCTTCTGAATTCTTCTCCGCGCTCAAAAACTCAAAGCCGCGCATGAACGCCACATTCTGCTCAGACTCGGTATTATACGATATTTCCGACATCACGCCGCTGTCCGGTGACGGCGTTTTCACCGGTTGAGCTGATGGTTCTGCGCTCTCTGACGGCTCCGCAGTCTCCTCCGGTGCGGCTGTCGCGGCAGGCGGCGCCGTTGGAGCAACGGTTTGTTCTGCTTCCGTCTCTATCGTGACCGTGCGGCTCTGCGCGTCCCATCCCACCTCTGCTCCGAAGCTTTCCGATACGGCGCGTACCGGCACGAGCGTCCTGTCATCCACTATCACCGCCGGGCTGTCAAGCTCGACCGTCCTGTCATCTACCGTCATGATATAGCTGTCTACGGTAAGCGAGATCTCGATACCGTCCTTTACAGCCGTTACCGTGCGCGTCTCTTCGTCCCAATCCACAGCCGCGCCAATCGCCTCGAAGATAGCTCTCAGCGGAACGAGAGTCCTGTCGTTTATGATCTGAGGCGGCACCTCAAAGCTCATGGCACTTCCGTCCAGCACGACCTTTATATCATCCTCGCACAGCGCGGCGGGCGAAGCCGCCAGCACTGCCGCGCAAACCGCGGCGGATATGAATTTCTTATACATCTCTGACATCTCCTATTCAAAAAGCCCCACCGCTCCGCGGGACCTGCGGCTGCCGTAAAAGCTATGTATATACCGATCTCCCGAACTCACAGATAGGACCTGCAATTTGTCTTTATACTCCATTATAGCATAACGGAACGGAATAATCAAGCCGTTTTTTGTGCATTTTTCATCCTCCGACAAAATTTACAACAGGTTCACATTCTTTGCGGCATAAGAACGGGGCTGTTTGCGTCTATTTCCGGGATTTGCATCTTATAGCGAAAATCTAATATGAAAA
>DVNB01000037.1 GCA_018714695.1 Candidatus Ornithomonoglobus merdipullorum
CTTGACGGCTTATTTTGACTGCGAAAACAAACTACCAATCAATTCAATTTGATTTCTTTTATGCTCAGGCAAAGAGTGCCCATAATAATTGAGTGTCGTAGAAACAGATGAATGTCCTAAAAGTTCACTCAGCGTCTTAACATCTACACCTAATTCCAAAGCGCGAACAGCAAATGTGTGACGGATAGCATGATAGGTTATATAATCAATATCTGCCAATTCAAGCAACCTCTTATACCTTCTCCTATATACAGCAGGCTCCACATACTTTCCGTTGTTGTTTATAACAAATCCTTCCTTCTTTTGCATTTTTCTTAGCCGTTCCACTAAAAATTCAGCTATTGGAATATCACGTTCCGATGTCACACTTTTAGGAGGGCTAAATACAATCTTGGTTTTATGTGTTCCATTGCTGTCAATTACACGATACATTGTTCTGTTTATAGTCATCATTTTCCTATCAAGATTTATGTTTTCCCATCTCAAGGCACACAGTTCTCCAATACGTATCCCTGTGTAGAGGCAGATCAAAACACCTATATCATTGTTATTCCCGAAATTTTCGATAACTTGCTCCAATCTTTCCTGTTCCTGCTTTGTAAGAACTTTTACCTCTTTGGATACCGTTTTGGGAAGACGTATGTTATCATAAATATTTTCTATAAGACGACTATCATATGCAGCTTTTAAACATAATTTTGTCATAGAAAATATAGCTTTAACACTTTTTGCAGATAATTCAATACTTAATTCATCAACATATCTTTGAAGTACATCTCTATTAATCTTTTTAAGACGTATATTCCCCATTTTGGGTTTTAGGTGTTTATTTGCATATGACCGGTATATCGTTTTGGTTGACTGCTTGACATGCGTAAGATTATCATACCATATGTCAAACCATTCCGATAACTTTAAATTTGACGATACTACCGTACTTTTATTGCTATTACCGGCTTTTAATTTTATCAAACGATCTTTAACATCTGCATATGTTTTTCCGTATATATAACCGAATTTGGCTGTCCCATCAAGCTTATATCCTTTTATATATCTTCCCTCATAACGTCCGTCCTTTCGTTTATAAATATTTTCGCCTTTTCTTGCCATAATTTCACTCCTTATCTTGACTGCTTTTTGACGGCTTTACGTAAAATTATTTTGTTTAAATAAACGTAAAACCTTGCTTTTATCGCATTTATATGATATAATAAATTTTGAAAAATATCATCATAAACAAGCAAAAAATCGCATGGTTATGCAAAATTCTACGTGTGGTATTTAAATTGTAAATTTAAAACAGCGTGAGTATACGTTCACGCTGTTTTAAATACATATGACTATCTATTCAAATCAGTCATTTGCTTTCAATAATAAATATCTTGTACGATTAAATATTGCCCGCTCTACAGACGGCATATTACGATAGCAGCTGTCAACAGATAGTTGTCCTTCCAAATCAACAGATGGATTTAACTCATAATATATTTTTCTATACGCCTGCTCCAATGCCGTCATATAATCCATACCATTCTGCACCGCCGTTATCAAATCCGCAAGCAGCACCTTCAAATATTCCTCCGCCTGTGCGTATGCTTCCGGTCTAAGGTACATATCGCGTATATCAAGTATCGCGTTCTGGGCGATAGGTGACAATATCCCATAGCCGTAACCGTTCGTTTCTCCGGCAATCACCGCCTTTCGTACCCTTGTATTTGCCATGCCTGCCGCTTCGGTATAACCCATGTTCCCAATTGCCACTTCATCGAGAATATCGCATATAAGCTTCTCCGCTATAACTATCTGTTCCTCTGTCGCATTTAGCGGCGCCGACTCCCGCGGGATCTCTGCCGCCTGTGCGGATGAGGCCATGAGCATTGCCGTTACTGCCGCCGTAAATATTTTTGTTGCTTTCATTGTGACACCTCCAAAAATTTATTTTTCTGATTTAATAATAACATGCAATGCTCACCCATGTCAAAAAAGTCAATGCGCTCAGATAAATTTGACAACAACTCTCCGTTTTTGGTATACTGTTTCTTTAATAGCAATTCGGTCTCCTAAACACGGTAAATCCCACGCTTTGGGCAGTGGAAACAACCACGTTATTGGCGCTTGATGAACAGTGGATAACAAGAATATTTCCGTCCGTGTCTTTGCCTGCTACTATTCCAACATGGCTGTAGCTTGGCAGAAACGCCAGATCGCCAGCCTGCACCGATGATGCCGATACCTGTACGCTTGCCTCTCTCTGCCCGTATGTACCGTGGCCGACAGCATATCCCATTCCGCTGTTGTTAAACGCCCACGTTACAAATCCGGAGCAGTCAAGACCGTATGCGCGAAGCGTTCCCGATGACGGGCTCCCTTCCGCCGTTACCCTCCGCATGGTTCCCCATGCGCTGTCCCAGCCGATCGCACTCGATTTGCCGCCCCAGAAGTAGTTTACCTTACCGACAAGCGAGCCTGCATTTTTCACTACGTCCTTGCGCTTTTGCGGCAGGCTCTCCGGCAGACCTTCTATTATGCTCTGTACATCTGCGTCTGTTATTGCAAGGCTGTGGCTTGATGAGGTTATTACATCTCCATGCTCAAGCAAGGTCTCAACAGCTTCACGCTGTTTTGCCGTAAGTCCGTATTCGTCCATAAGCTCCTCTTTTGTCTTGCCCGTTATAGTTATTGTGAGATATATTTCAACCGTTGTTGTTTCCCCGTCCGATATGCTCGTTTCCGTTATACTGTATTCGACCGTGTTTGCGGTTCTGAAATAATCTTTGAGTCTCTCTGCCTTAGCTTCATCAAATATCACAACATCCTCGGCAGTATCATCCTCCGCTCCGGCTGTCTTTGCCGCGAACACGGCTATGACAATATTATTATCGGTACGGTTATCGACGATCTCCGCCTCTGTATGTCCCACGGACAGCTCTATATCCTCGACCTCCTGCGTCAGCTCGATATTGTATTCCGATATTATCTGCGAGAGAGGTATTGACCCTGTTTCGTTTACTTCTTCTGATATAAATATCCCGAACGGACTGGCCGCTATTGCCGCAATGATTGTTATAACTATTAGCACCACAAGCAGCACCGCCCATCCGCCGAGCGCGGCTATTGCCGATACCACAGTCTTTGCCGCTGCCGCTATAGCCTGCGCCGCTTTTACCGCAAGATGAACAGCCGCGCGTCCGGTCGCTTTTGCTGCCCGTGCACTGCGCCGCACAAGCTCCTTTGAACGTTTTGCCGCCTGCTTAGCAGCCTGTTTTGTTATCTGCTTCTGTGTTTTTGATACAGCGCGTTTTGCTGTTTTCCGTGCTTTAGGCATCTTATGCAGCCGTGTTTTACGTGCCGACTTTACAGATGTTTGTTCAGACACTGATTTTATCACATTCTTCGGCTTGGATTTGATGAGCTGTTTTTCCTGCGATATTATACGCGGGCTTTCAAGTGCGTCAGGCTTCGATTTTATATTAGCCCTGCCGCTGTAGTATGAACGGATATAGCTGTCCTTTGTCTTTATATCCGTCCTCTTGACCTTTATCTGCTCCTCCGGCACAGACTTCTGTTTAGGCGCGATATGCGGTTCAGACGATGCTGCTTTTTCCGGGAATGTGGTATTGCTTGATGTCGGAATCATATCCGTTTTTGATGCTTCTACGGATACTTCCGATTTCCGCATTTCGGCTTTATGTTTAAGCTTGGTCTTTGCATATTCGCTTGCCGCTTTGCTTTTATCATTTGCATAGTTTAACCGTTTCTCCGCCTGCTTTGCACGTACTGCCTGTATGGTCTTAGGTTTTATGAGATTATCTTTGGAATGATATACTCTCTTCTGTTTCAGCCTGTAGACTTTATTGTCGGAAACTGCTCTGCTTTTCAGATATTCCGATTTGCTCTTTATTTTGGACTGCTCCAAAACATTTTTCTGTGTGCTTTCAGACAGAACGGTTTCTTTTGTTTTTATCGGTGCAGCTCGCTCTTTGGTCCTTACAGCCGCTTCCCGGCGTGCCTTTATCCTCTGACGGTCCTGCGGCTTATTCGTCCTCGGAGCTTCAAGCTGTTTATGCGCAGGCTCCTGTGCCGGATTTTCCGGCACAGGTGTATCAACGTCTATCTTCTGAGCCTTTCTCTCCTTTATCCGTCCCACTGCGTATTTGACCGATTGCTGCGCTACATCTGCCGCGGCATATGCGGCATGTTTCGCTCTGTCCTCGACCTCCTCCGCGGCGTAATTCTCAGGGCGCTCGTTCTGCTCCTCTGTCTGCTTCTTCAGCTCCGCCTTTGTTTTCACATACTGCCGTTTAAGACCGTCAGCCGCACTCGTAGCAACAGTGGTTTTCTTTGTCTTGTATCCGCCGTTTGTTTTTAGACTATGGGTATTCCTTTTAACCTCCTTCGGCTTGCTCTTAATATCCTTCACTCGATCACCGCCTTATAGAGCGTCATTTTCATATTTCACTGTCACCTTCAGCGGGTATTTCTCTTTTATCTCCGAAAAGCCTATAGCATCCTTGAACTGTGATATGTAGCCGCGTATATCTATTGTAGAAACACATACGAATGTGTTGTCCTTTATGTGATATACATCACACACCTCGTCGAATGTCTCGGATATACACTTCGCCGCTCGCGATATAGCCGCTTTCTTCCCTTCTGCTCCAAGAGTAATAAATATATCAGACAAATTATCTATTGAGATTACCGCAGTATTAGATTTCTTATTTATCTGCATAACATCATGCCTCACTTCCCGGACTTGTGCTCATAAGTGCATAGAGCTGTGTATCCGCAGGGAAATCATTCACAAACGGCACTATCGAGCCGCCGACCTTTATCAGCCCATGTCCCGCAGGTGCGTTCGTTATATATCCCATCTGTGTCTGTGAAATATTCAGAAGCCCCGCAAGCTCTATCCTGTCGGACGGCGCTTGATTTAGCATCAGCAGGAACTCGCTGTTAGCAAGCATTCCCCGTGCCGTTTCATTGCTGAGGCAGTCGGCAATGTTCTGTGTGATGCCCGTCAGAAGCCCTCCGTACTTTCTGAAACGCTTCCACGCTTTTAAGAGAAACTCGGCACTGTATGGATTTTTGAAAAACAAATGCGCTTCGTCTATGTACACGCGTGTGTACTTTCCCCGCTTGCGGTTTGCCATTACCCTGTTCATTATATTATCGAGCATTATCAATAGTCCAATAGATTTCATTTGGTCTCCGAGCTCCAGTATATCATAACAAGCAATGCGGTTATTAACATTTACGTTGCTCTGATGTGAGAATGCGTCAAGGCTTCCTGTAGCGAACAGCTCAAGCGACAGTGCAAGATCGTGAGCCTCCTGCTCAGGCTGTTTCAGAAGCTCTTCACGGAAATCCGCAAGTGTCGGCATACGATTGTTTTTTCCTTTAAAGTAATCGCTGTAAACGCTTATTGTACAGCGGTCTATGATAGAGCGGTCTTTTGCTCCCACTCCTCCGCCGAATCTTGCATCACCGTTCTTAAGTAATTGGTCAAACAATGAGATTAGGAATTCAGACTTAATGGATATAGGGTTATCTTCACTGTTATTATCCTCATTTATATCCATTGCGTTTATATGATTTGGCGACGACGCCGACAGCTTTATCACCTCGCCGCCGAGATTTGACACAAGCGGAGCGTACTCTCTTTCGGGATCTACAACGATTATATCATCATCCGTAAACAGCGCCGCCATTGCTATCTCCATTTTGCTTGCAAATGATTTTCCTGAACCTGACACACCTATAATAAAGCCGTTGCCGTTCAGCAGTAATTTTCTGTTGCACATCAGCAGATTATGTGATATCGCGTTGATACCGTAGTACAATCCGCCGTCATCGATTATCTCCTGCGTCTTATATGGAATAAGCACAGCCGTGCTCTCGGTCGTTAATGTTCTTACAGCGTCTATTTCCATAAGTCCATACGGCAGCACGGTATTCAATC
>DVNB01000038.1 GCA_018714695.1 Candidatus Ornithomonoglobus merdipullorum
CTGCATATGCTGTCTATGCCGTCCTTGCAGATTGACGCCAGCCCTTTTGTGGTATAGTCCCAATTATCCGGCAGAGACAGCATAAGGGACAAGAGCCCTTTTGCCTTTAAGGACAGCGAAGTATTCCGTAAATGGTGGTTGCTCATTACGGTATAGTCGCGGGTTTTGTTGATTCTGAAAACCGCCATAAAAATCCCCCTTTCTGTGAAATGAAAAAAGCGTCAGGATTTTTTGAAAATCCGACGCTTTTTGTTCTTCTTATTCGGTTGTTTGATTGGCCTATACATAGTACAAGTTTTCCCGTTATGACAATGCAGGTACGGACAAAACGGGTTCCGGTTGTCAAGCAAATATGTATCTTGTCCGGTCTTACAAGTCGGGCATAGTTGCTTATTGTTTTTTTGTTTCATTTATGAAAATCCTTTCTCATAAAATCTAATTCTCCGGTTTGTTGACCATCTAAGGATTTTATGTTACAATACGCATAAATAGGGAGCAATGAAACCGGTGCGGTAAAACAAAAAATGCCCTGATTCTTTTATAATCAAAGCATTTTGAGAGATGAAAAATATTTAATTTTGTAGTTAATACTGTATATTGACTATCGGAAACCCTTGATTTTACTGCATTTGCGGGCAAGTCCTGTAAGAACACTCGCACCATATTCAAGAAAATTACGCATATCATTCACTGTGCCTTCCATGATGATGCCCGCTGCCATTTTGTGCACCAGCACCGTTACCGTTTCGCGCTCCCGCGCCATCGCCTGCACATTCGCCGCCTGCCGCACCTTGTCCTCCGCCGGGGTAGTAATCCTCGCCGCTGTAGCTCTTTATACGCTCTCTCAGATCACGCATCGTCATTGATGCGACCTCGTCCGCTGTTATGTCGGGATCGTATTTCTTGAGCTCGAGATATGCGCCGTATTTTCCCATGCTGAGTCCCAGTGACCTAGCCTCGTCCGCGTCTTCGCTGCTCATGCCGTAGCAGTGCATTCCCGACGCACTGTGGCAGCTTTCCACTGCGGTCACCATCTCCCCTGTCTTGCTCTCGCTTCCACCGTTTACGGTAACGACCACATCCGCGCCGCCGTCGGTGTACTCCTTCACCGCGTCGCTGTTTAACAATGTGTCTACAGCATCCGTGTAGCTCATGTTTTTGATATCGGCAGATTCAGCCAAAGCGATCCCATCCTCGTTATATCCGGTGACGCTTACAACTATGTCAAATCTGTTTATTCCCAACTCCAAAGACGGATTTATGTCGATGCCCAGCGCATAGACCGGCGTGTAATAAATATTCCATCCAATTGCCGCAGCCGAAAATATCACTGCGCACGCGGCAGCCGATACAGCTGCGGTCATCCTGCGTCTCGCTCGTTTTTTTGACTCGATCGCCGCAGCCACAGACGCTTTTGTCCTTGTTTTCAGCTCATCCTCCGCATGTATCCCGCCGAGAGCATTATGTATCGCGTTCAAAATCATCACCCAGCCTTTCCCTCAAAGCCTCTCTTGCACGCGCAAGATGAGTATATACGGTATTTTCACGCCTGCGAAGCATCTTCCCTATCTCTGCGGCAGTGTAACCTTCATAATAATGAAGATATACAACATCCTTATACTTCTGCGGCAAACTTCGAACGGCATCTATTACATCGTTATGACTTGTCTCCTCTGCCGCTAACTCCCGCACATCCTCAAGCGGAACACTTCGCCGCCTGAATGCACTTTTTAACACATCCTTGCACTCGTTCACCGTCACACGTATGATCCACGCCTTTTCATGCTCCGAATCCTTGAAGGCCACGGGGCAAAGGACGTATTTCAGAAATACGTCCTGAAACACGTCCTCAGTATCGGCATGATTTTTAAGATATATCATACACAGGCGTTTGACCGTGTCAGCATACTTGTCTACCGCCCTTTCTGCCTCCTGTTCACTTCGCATGATCATCCCCCGTATCAAAGTCAGTTTTATCTGCAGCCGCAGCCGCCGTGATGTCCGCCGCCGTAACGAGCGTATCCGTCCTGCCTGTAATTACCGCACTGTCCGCAGCCGTTTCCTGCGCAATAATCACAGATCCCATCATTGTTCGTATCGGCATAATATCTTCCGTGTCCTCCATGAGCCGCAGCCGTTACGGTAATGAGCATGGTTGCTGCCGCTGCTGCTGCCAACACCTTAAATAATCTCCTCTTCATGGTTTTTTCCTCCTTTTTTGATGATTTGCGGTTTATTTATCCGCTTTCATATATAATACGATCGAACAGCGCATATCCTTTCAAGATCATCAAAAAAATTTAGAAAAATATCCTTTTATATTATACACCTTATCTCACCGTTGCGCAAGCGCTAGCCTGATTATTCTCATCCGCGTTCATTAAGCGATCTATGTTTCCTCGTGATCCCGCTATAGAATACCGCTCCCGCCCCACACACAATCATTTCCGTCACCGGGAATGCCAGCCACACGCCTGTCATTCCGGCGGCAAAAGCAAGCAGAAACGCCGCGGGAATTATTACAATAAAACCGCGCAGCAGGGATATTATATGCGCAGGAAGCGGCGCCTCAGTAGAGGTGAAATATGCCGATATGACCACGTTAAAGCCCGCGAACGGACATGCAGTAAAATAAAGCCTCATGCCGTACTCGGCTATAGATTGCAATGCCGGATCTCCCTCGCTGTTAAATACGGCTGCGATCCCCGGTGCTCCGAAAGCGACTGCGGAATATACCGCTGCTGAAACTGCCAGCATCGCAATAAGCGCATATCGCAGCACTGCGCGCATATCACCTACATTTCCTTCGCCGCAGCTTCTGCTAAGTATCGGCTGTATACCCTGAGCTATCCCGGTATAAACGGCGATCACAACGAGAGATATATTTGCTATAACCCCATATGCTGCAACGCCGATATTCCCTTCAAGTCCCATTATTATCGCATTGAATACGATTATAACGATTCCCGAGGAGACCTCTGTTACAAGCGATGGTACTCCGCCCGAAAGTATTCCGACACAAAGCCTTGGCTCCGGCGCGGTCTTTACAATTCTGAACCCATTTCTCTTTTTTATAAAATGGACCGACAATATAGCCATGCTTATTATCGGCGCAAGCCCTGTAGCGAACGCAGCACCAAAAATTCCCATACCGCACGGGAATATGAATACCCAGTCAAGAACCACATTTGACAGACTGCCGGTGATCATCGCCGCCATCGAAAGCTGCGGCGCGCCGTCGTTACGCACAAAGCACAGTATCAAGTTATTCGCTATAAATGCCGGTGCAAACAGCAGCAGCACCCGGAGATATGTTACCGACATATTAAGCACAGTTCCCTCTGCGCCAAAAAGCGTCAGTATTCCTTCAGTAAAAAACAAACCTATCAGCACGAATACCGCCGCCAGAACTGCGGCAAGATATATTGCATTTGTGAAAACAGTGCCGCTGCCGCCCCGGCTTCTGAGCACCGAATACTTTATACCGCCTCCCATGCCGACCATGAGTCCGCTTCCGTGTATAAAGCTGTATATAGGTATCGCAAGGTTCAATGCCGCGAGTCCGTTCGCTCCAAGCCCTTTTGAGACAAAAAACGTATCTGCCAATATGTAGCATGAAAGACCGATCATCCCCATTACGTTAAGTGATGCGTATTTTGAAAATTCCTTTAATGCTCCTCTGATTTTCATATTTTAAAAGATTCCTCCATTGATTACTCTCATGCGTTCCTTTTTCTCACAAGCTCTATGGCCTCCTTGCCGCTTATATGCTCGACTGCCATCTCAAGCATACACAACGGCGCCCATTCGCGGTCTATTGCATCGCTTCGGCTTTCCTCGCTCTCATTCGGAGCATATTTTACTGCCAGCTTTTCTATAGCGTCATGCTTTTCGGTATCATCCTCTATGATCCTGACCGTACCGAACGCTATAACACTTCGGAAATACGTTGTATACTCCTCCGGCACTATCTCATCACGGCATATCACACAGAATGACGCTTTACCGTTCCTTTTTACCGAATCTATCTTATGTCCGCTCTTGGCGCTGTGAAAATATATTTTTCCGCTGTCGTAAACATAACTGATCGGCACCGCGTACGGATATCCTCCGTCACCGTATAGCGCCAGCACTCCGGAACTCCCCTCCTTTAACAGCTTCTCACACACCTCATTTGAAAGCTTCTGATTTTTTCTTCTCATTTCTCTGAACATATTGACTCCTCCGTTTTAATCAAAAAATAAAAGCATTAATTTCGCATCTCCATAGGCCTACCGATGCAAAATTAATGCTTTTACGATCTACCCGGCGGCAGATCGGCTTATGTTATAGTACCACAAAAATGATACTTTGTCAATACTTTTTTACTTGAAGCTTACTGTTCGAGCACGTAAACTATACAATCACGTCTGCCGAACTGGATCGCTTCGCTGTTTGAATTGAAGCAGAGATCTATTTTATTTCCCTTGATAGCTCCGCCTGTATCCTCGGCTCTCGCCACGCCGTAGACATATTTGCCGTCAGCGCTCACAACGAACACCTTTGATCCCAACGGAATAACGCTCGGATCTACCGCTACTACTCCGTATACAGCAGGTGTACCCATTGCAGTCAAAGCGCTTCCTCCGTTCTGTGACGGCGAACCCGTATAAGCCGTGCCGTTCATGGTTATCTTTTTCGTATACCTGTAGCCGTTTATCGTTCCGCCTGACTCGGTGGCTGTCGACGTTACCGCCGCCGTCTTTGCGGTCGGCGCAGCGGTCGGAGCCGGCTTTTCCTTTGTTCCCTGCAATATTACCTCATTTACAGGCTCTGCGGAAACGACCTCGCTCTCAAGCGTTCTGCTCTTTTCCGTCCCGTCCTCATACCTGTTTACCTTATACGTAAGCACCTTCGTTCCCGGAACTCCTTCCGCAGCGACGGTTTCCTCGCCCACATAACTTTCGGGATCCTCCTCATATACCGTCTCAAACGGTATCTCCTCTTCAACGGTCTCATATTCCACCGTTACGGTCTTGAGCTCCACCGTTTCACTCTCGGCAATATTTGCACCGTCAAGATTTATCTCGTCCTCAACATCTGCCTCATACCCTGCTTCACGAAGCGCCTCATGTGTATCCGCGCTCGTTACCACTACCGTTTCCTCGCTTGACGGCGTTACTACTTTGATCTCTTTACCGCGGCGAACGACTATCTCTTCATTGTCTGCCAGCTCGGTATCTGCCGATTTATTAAGCTTGTCGGTGGTCCCGACTTCTATGCCCTGCTCCTTCAATGCATCCGCCACATCGCCGGCATGGGTAGTGACCGTCATTGTTGTGTTTATTCCCTCAAATTCGTTTATCTCTGTTATTGTCACTTCTTTTGCCGAAACGGTATAATAAGTACCCATAGTCGCGCTGCACAGTGCTGCCAATGTGATTGCCGTGCATATCTTTCTTCTGAATCTGCGCCTGCGCTTCTGTTCACGTCTGCGGTTGATCTCAGCCAAGCGCTTCTGCTTATAAAGCTCATCAAATTCCATGTAACATTCTCCTTTCAGCTTGTTACATTATACTACACTTTTGTTACATTGTCAAGACTTTTATTACAGAAATATTACGAATTGTTTCTTAAATATTTCATTATTTTTATAACATGTTTAACATATCCCGTGTTTAAACCCTGTTTAAAACGGAAATAATATCTATTGCTAACACATACAGGAATTCATATGCAAAATAAAAAACGGCATTTCTGCCGTACGGAAAGGTAATGATCAAAATGAAAGATATGATGAAAAAAGTTGTGATACTCGATAACCTGGCATCCCCTTACGTGCACCAGGCAATAATAGTGATGCGCGATTACGATCCGAAACTCGAATCGAGAGCCGTTATAGAGGCAGAGCGGATCGTAAACGCGTATCTTGATAATATGAAGCTTTCGACCGAGCACTACAGACCCGAAAACAAAAGATCATCTAAAAAATATATATTTCTTGCCGTATGCGCACTTATCGGCGCTGCCGCGGCTGCGGCGGTCATCCTTCTTTAAAATGATCGTCCATATATTGAATATCTTCCCTATATTCTCCCTCTTTCTCAGATGCGGTAGGATAGCGCATTTCATAGTAAATGTGCTTTCCTGCCCTGACTATACCGCATCGATGGTAATTCTCGCTGCCATTCGATATGGTTATGCTGTACCAATCGTCCCCCGCCAGCGACTCCGCTACCGTGCCGCTGTTCCTGTCGGCATATCCCCTCATAAGATCCTTGGCAGATTCCTCCGTATCCTCTGAATCAACGGTTATAACTGCCTCGCTGTCGCTGTCCCTCAGAGACAGCAGCACATCCGAGCTGTTGTTTCGTCTTTCATAGCCGCGCGGATATGCAAAGGCCGCGCCTTCGACCGTGGTTTCTATATACCCGTCCTCATTCGGGCTCACTGCGGCTGTCCCGCTGGCGGGAGTGATCTGCGGTGACGGCGTGCTGTTCCCATCGATCACTCTCACAGTCTGTACCGGTATAGACGCAGCCGTTGCCGTTGGTGCCGCTGTAACACCGGCTGCCGGCCTATTGAGATCCGACGTATTCATATAATGTATGTACATTGCCACTCCGCTGACAATACCGAGAGCAAGCACCAGTATCACTGCGATCACAGCCTTGCTTCTGCGTCGGCGCTTTGTCTTTTTAATGCTTTTAAAGCGCTCCTTGACCTCTTGCTCCTTCTTGCGCGCAAGCCGCTCCTCCTTGAGCTCCTCTATCAAATCCATTTTGTTGCCCATTTTTCGGACGGACATATTACATCTATCGCAAAACCGTGCATCATCCGGAAGTTTTTTACCGCAATTTTTACAATACACAGATTTCCCCTCTATTCATTCACATTTTCCCGCATGCATACCATAAGGCAAGACAGCAGGTAGCTCAATTATACTACATATCATTTATGATTTCAAGTGTTTTTTGAATTTTTATGCAACATTTCTTTTACAATAAAATCAAGTTCAATTGCCAAAGTAAATTCCAGTGTAATAATTTACAAACCAGAATTTAAACTGGCAAATTAAATACCAGAATTTAAATTGGCAAACCCAATTATAATTCATTTGTGCTATAATGAAATTAGTAGTTC
>DVNB01000039.1 GCA_018714695.1 Candidatus Ornithomonoglobus merdipullorum
AGTTCAGGATCAGGTGTGGAACCGAGTGACCGTGAACCGTGAAGCACACAAGTCAACACGATATTACATCGACGAGATGCACCTTTTGCTCAAAGAGGAGCAGACGGCAGCATACACCGTTGAAATATGGAAGCGTTTCCGTAAATGGGGCGGTATTCCTACGGGTATAACGCAGAACGTAAAAGACCTGCTATCTTCAAGAGAGGTTGAGAACATTTTTGAAAACAGCGATTACGTGTATATGCTCAATCAGGCACAGGGTGACAGACAGATACTCGCAAAGCAGCTCAACATCTCAAACCATCAGCTCTCATATGTGACGCATTCAAGTGAGGGCGAAGGGCTGCTGTTTTACGGGAGTACAATATTGCCGTTCGTTGACCGTTTCCCGAAGGACACGAAGCTTTACGGCATCATGACCACTAAATTAACAGAACAAACAGAAAGGACGTGATTATATGAATAGCACCTTACAGGTATTTACCAACGAAGATTTCGGCAGCGTGAGGACGGTTACGATTGACGACGAACCGTGGTTTATCGGGAAAGATGTAGCGGAAGCATTGGGGTATGCAGAACCCAGAAGTGCAGTTTCAAAAAAAGTAGAAGCTGAGGATAAGGGTGTTGCCGAAATGGCAACACCTTCAGGCGTGCAGAAAATGACTGTTATCAATGAGTCAGGGTTGTACTCTCTTATCTTATCGAGCAAGCTTCCGTCGGCTAAAAAGTTCAAGCGATGGATAACCGCCGAAGTCATACCGAGCATACGCAAACATGGCGCGTATGTAACAAACGAGCTGCTCGATGCCATGGCTAAAGACCCCAACGTTATGCGGAAGCTTGTTATACGACTGTACGCCGAAAAGCAGGAGACGGACAGTAAGCTTTTACAGCTTGAGGACGACCTAAACGCCGCTATGCCAAAGGCTGTATATTATGACATATTTGTCGATCCGGGGTATGCGACAAATTTCCGGGATACGGCGAAGGAGTTTGAGATACCTCAGAAGTGCTTTATTGACCTGCTGTTGGAACACAAGTTCATATACAGGACATTGACGAACGAGCTGCGTCCGCACTCCGTTGCTCTTTCAAAAGGCTTGTTTATCCTACGCGACTACACAAACCCTATAAATCTTCACAGAGGAACATATACCCTTGTAACGGCAAAAGGCAAGAAATATATCTATGAGTATTTTGTCAAAAAAGGGATCATAGATAATGATGAGGGTGAGGAATGATGATGAAAAAGACAAACAGACAAGGCGGTGGTAAGAGATGCCCAAGAAATCACCTCGGCTGTTGTTCACCGATGAAGAACGGCAAAGCCCCGAACTTAAACGCGCTGTTAAAAAGGCAGATAAGGCAGCCAATAAACTGGAACAGGCAGAAGCGAGGATACCCAAGAAAAAAATAAAGAAAAAGCAACGCTTTATCGATAAAAAAAGCGGTAAGGTCAAGACCAAGATAATGTTTGAAGAGATCGATAAAAAAAGACCATCATCAAATCTGTGGTCAGAAATCGGAACGGCATCCGCACAAATTACGGCGGGCGCTGCCGTTAAAGTGCTGCGCGATGGCGAGGATGACAGCGCGGCTGCAAGTGCGGCGCACAGCGTTGAAAAGACGGCTGAAACAAGTATCAGAACAGCAACCTTTACATACCGTTCCTCGAAGCTCAAGCCGTACAAGGATGCCGATAAGGCTGAAAAGCAAGCAGATAAGGCAAATATTCGGGCACTTGATAAGCAGGCAAATTATCAAGACCGCAATGGTTCCAATCCGCAGTCCAAGCGTCAGCAAAAGAGGGCGATAAAGAAAGAATACGCCAAAGCCAAGCGCAGCGGCGCAACGACAAAGAAAGCGTCCGAAATCACAAAGGAAGCGTCCAAGGGCACTGCTGAAACCTCCAAAAAGGTTGTTGAGTTTATCGGACGGCACAAGACGACATTTGCCGTGATAGGCGGTATTGCCGCCGTTATTGTAATCATCAGCTGTATATTCTCGTCGTGCTCGGTTATGTTCCAAGGCGCTTCATCTGCTATAGCTGGTTCCACATATCCGAGCGAGGACAGCGAAATGCTTGCGGCAGAGGAACGGTATAAAGAATTGGAACAGGAGCTGTCGGATTATATATCAAACTTTGAGAGTACCCACAGCTATGACGAATATGTGTATGAGCTTGACGATATAGAGCACGATCCGTATGTGCTTGTGTCTGTTCTTACGGCAATAAAGCAGGGCGCATGGACTGCGGCTGATGTGGAAACGGATTTGACCGACCTGTTCGCAAAGCAGTACACACTTACAGAGGTTGTCACAACGGAACAGCGGACTGGAGCCGATGGCTCGACATACGACTACTATATATGCACGGTTACGCTTGTAAACAATAATCTGTCACATATCCCATCGGATATTCTCACCCAAGACCAACTGGAGCTGTACGCAACATATATGAAAACACTCGGCAACAGACCCGATTTGTTCGGAGACTCCGTATACGTGGATAAGTACATTAATACTGAGTATGAAGACTACACCATACCTCCCGAAGCGTTATCGGATGATAGGTTTGCCGCTATGATGGATGAAGCGACAAAGTATCTCGGCTATCCCTATGTCTGGGGAGGCTCTACGCCTGCTACATCTTTTGATTGCTCGGGGTTTGTGTGCTGGGTGGTCAATCACAGCGGTTGGAGTGTTGGCAGGACAACAGCCGAGTGTTTGCGTCAGCTGTGCGTGAGGGTATCTCCCGAAGAAGCAAGACCCGGAGACCTTATCTTCTTTGAGGGGACATATGACACGGCAGGAGCATCGCATGTCGGGATATATGTCGGTGACAATAAAATGATTCACTGCGGCGACCCTATTCAGTATGCCAATATAAATTCATCATATTTCAGTTCGCATTTTATGCAATTTGGACGATTACAATAAATAACAATCAAGAGGAGGAAGATATATATGAATGAGAGAATTACAAGGCTCAAAGCAGATTTTGAGAAGAATGAAAATAAGATTTCAGCTCTGCAAGCCAAAAACAAACGGCTTGCCGATAAGATAACACAGCTTGAAAACGCCGAGATTATCGGCGCAGTGCGCACAAGCGGATTCAGCATAGACGAGCTTTTGAGCCTGCTCGGAAAGAGCGAGATTAAGAATGATTTGGAGGAAAACGATAATGAGCTTTAAGAATATCATTTCAAGAACTATAGCTGCTGTACTATGTATGGCAGCTTTCTCTTTGCCCGTATCTGCCAATGTTTCTTCGGATACGGAGACGAGCAGCTATACCGAAGAGGAACTCAGCGTGAACGACGGCGTAGAGAACAAAACGCCGCTCACGCCAAGCGGAACCCTCACCACCGTTGATGATGTGCATCAGGTCAGTGATGAGGATACTATAGAGGATAAGCAATTTATCACTGTGCAGTCCAAGAATGGCAATACCTTTTATATAATTATCGACCGCAGCGGCGACGCGGAAAATGTATATTTCCTCAATGCTGTTGATGAAACAGACCTGATGGCGCTTATGGAGGATGAGCAGAAAGAACAGCTTGCAACCACCGTGTGCACCTGTTCGACAAAGTGCGAGCTTGGGAGCGTGAACGCTGAGTGCGCTGTATGTTCCGAAAACAAGGACTCATGCACGGCAGCAGCCGCAGCAACACAGACTCCCGAAAAGCAGGAGCCTGCCGAGGAGGAACAGGGTTCATCGGCATCTGTGATATTTCTTATCTTGTTTGCTTTAGCAGGTGCGGGCGGAGCGATATATTGGTTCAAGATACGCAACAAGAAATCGAGTACCAAGGGTGACACCGACCCCAATGACCTCTTTGAGGAGGATGAGGACTATGAGATAGAAGAAACAGAAGTGGAAACTGAGCAGGATGATGAAGCAGAAAATGATGATAATGAGGAGGATAAAGAGAAATGAAGTTAGTGATTGCAGAAAAACCGAGTGTTGCCAAGTCGCTGTCAAAGGTGATAGGCACGAACGAGCATAATGACGGATATTTTTCGGGAGGCGGCTATGCCGTCTCCTGGTGCTTTGGGCATTTAGCCGAGCTTGCACAGGCTGAGAGCTATAACGAAAGCTACGGCAAGTGGAAGTATGAGGATTTGCCGATAATCCCGGACAATTGGCAGTATGCCGTGAGCGAGGATAAGCGCAGGCAGTTTGAAATAGTGTCGGAGTTAATGAACAAGGATGATGTTACAGAGGTCATAAACGCCTGTGACGCAGGACGTGAAGGTGAGCTTATCTTCAGAACGGTATACAATCTTGCGGGCTGTGATAAGCCAATGAAACGGCTGTGGATCTCATCAATGGAGGACAGCGCGATACGTGACGGTTTTAATAATCTGCGACCGGGCAGAGAATACGACAATCTTTACAATGCCGCTCTTTGCAGAAGCAAGGCGGATTGGCTTGTAGGTATCAATGCCACACGCCTGTTTTCGGTATTGTATCACCGAACACTGAATGTCGGCAGGGTCATATCCCCTACTCTTGCGATGATAGTACAGCGTGAATCGGAGATAAACGCCTTTAAGAGTGAGCCGTTTTACAAGGTGTCGCTTGATTTCGGCAGCTTTAAAGCGGAGAGCGAACGGTATAATAACGAGGAAACAGCAACGAGTATCGCCCAGACATGTAACCGTGACGAAGCAGTCGTTAAATCTGTTGAACGCAGGAAAAGGAGCGAGAAGCCTCCCGCACTTTACGACCTTACAACATTGCAGCGAGAGGCAAATAAATCGCTCGGCTATACGGCGCAGCAGACACTTGATTATCTTCAGTCTCTGTATGAAAAGAAACTGTGTACATATCCGAGGACTGACAGCAAATTTCTGACCGAGGACATGAAAGATACAGTCAGCATAATAGCTGCTATATCCGCAGAGCTACTTGAAACGACATTGCCGCCAAATATCGATGCGGACAGAGTGTGCGACAATACAAAAGTGTCGGATCACCATGCCATTGTTCTTACAAAGAGTGTCAAAGACATAGCCCTTTCGTCACTTCTTGCGGGCGAGCGTGAAATATTAAAGCTCGTAGCACGAAGAACACTTTGTGCGGTCAGTGAGCCGTACTGCTACACGGAGACAATGGCTGTAATCTCATGCGGATCTAAAGAGTTTACGGCTAAAGATAAATTTGTTACTCAGCTTGGCTGGAAGATGTATCTTAAAGCCGAACAGCCGGATAACAACCTAACCGAGATTACAGAGGGACAGATACTCAATACCAACTATATATCCGTTACAGAGGGCAAAACTACCCCACCAAAGCATTTTACTGAGGACACAATTTTGTCTGCTATGGAAAAGGCGGGCGAAAAGGATATTCCCGATGAAGCAGAAAGACATGGCATAGGTACTCCGTCAACGAGAGCAGCTGTTATCGAAAAGCTTGTGTCAGCCGGATTTGTCACACGTAAAAAAGATAAAAAGTTTGTCAGCCTTATCCCGAATGGTATCGGCGTTTCACTTATAACGATATTGCCCGAGGAATTACAGTCACCGCTCTTAACGGCGCAGTGGGAACAGCAGCTGCTGATGATAGAAAAAGGTGAACTTACTGCTGATGAGTTTATGTCTGCAATTGAAAATATGGTGGAGATGCTTGTACGTGATTACAAGATAATTGACGGAGCAGAAGTGCTGTTCCCCTCGGGCAGAGAGGTTGTTGGAAAATGCCCTCGCTGTGGCAGTGATGTGACCGAGAGCAAGAAAGGCTATTTTTGCGAGAAACATAATTGCAGGTTTGCTCTTTGGAAGGATAATCGTTTCCTGACTTCAAAGCGTGTAGGACTTACAAAAATAATGGTGCAAAAGCTCTTAAAAGACGGCAGAGCCTATGTCAGCGGCATTTATTCTGAAAAGACAGGCAAAAAGTATGATGCGTATATCGTTATGACCGATGATGGAACTAAGACGACATTCAGTCTTGATTTCAGCAAAAAGGAATAACCGGAGGTGTTTTAGATGGCAGAGGAAAAAAAGACAAACAAGCAGCGGCTCAAAGAGATTACAGATAGCATTGAAACCGGTATAAAGGAGCTGTTTCAATCCGATAAGTATCGGGAATATCTGCAAACGATGAGCCGATTTCACCGCTACAGCGTAAACAATCAAGTGCTCATCTATATGCAAAAGCCTGCCGCTACACACGTTGCAAGCTTCAGTAAGTGGCGCGACCAATTCGGGCGCAATGTCAAACGGGGCGAAAAGGGCATCAAGATAATCGCTCCCACACCGTACAAGAAAAAAGTTGAGGAAACAAAGCTTGATCCCGACACCAGGCTGCCAATGCTTGACGAAAACGGTAAGGTGATAAAGGAAGAAAAGGAAATACAGGTCCCGATGTATCGTGTCGTATCGGTTTTTGATGTGTCGCAGACCGAGGGCAAGCCTTTGCCTCAGCTTGTGAGTGACCTGTCGGGAAATGTGCAAAATTACGATGCGTTTGTCGAAGCGATACGCCGCAGTTCGGATGTGCCTATCACCTTCGAGCCCATGGAGCAGAGTATGGACGGATATTTTTCATTCGATGAGCAGAAAATCGTTATACGCAGCGATATGAGCGAGGTGCAGACGGTAGCGGCATTACTGCATGAAATAGCACATTCTAAGCTCCACAACACAAAAGTTAGTGATGAGCATAACCCCGAAACGGCGAAAATATCAAGGAGCACCGAAGAAGTGCAGGCCGAGAGCATAGCTTTTACAGTATCTGCTTATTACGGCATTAAGACTGATGAAAACAGTCTGGCGTACATCGCACTATGGAGCAAGGATAAGGAACTGCCGGAGCTTAAAAGCTCACTCGAAATTATAAATAAGACTGCAAATAAAATGATTACCGATATTGATAGGCACTTTGCCGAGGTCAAAAAGGAGCGCGGTCTTGATAATGAAATGCTCGACCTTGATAAAATTCCCGACCCGAACATCACTCTTGCGGATATGAACTCTTACGGCTACAGCTATGAGAATATGCTGCCGCTTACACAGGAGACAGCGGAAAAGCTCTTTAATATGGATGCGGCGGTGTATATGCTCCATTATGACGATACCGAAGCTCTTGTAATGGACGCAAGCGAGATAAAAAACTTCGATGGTATTTTCGGCATAGAAAAAGCCGATTGGGAAAAGGTAAAGGACAACTATCTCAAAAACGCTGAAATGTCGGTTGAAGATGACTACGGCATGATTGACGGAATCATCAATAACGGCGATAATAGAAGTACGGTGTCAAAGATTGAGGAGGATGTGAAATCCGGTAAATCCATATCACTGCTTGAGCTTGCGGAAGCAATAGAGAACGAGCATAAGGAGCAAAAGCGTCCGAAGCCGCAAAAGACATCCAAGGAAAAGCCGTCCCTTATTGCCAAGCTGAAACGTCCCTTGCCTCCGCAGGACAAAATACAACCAAAATCAAAAGAAAGAGAGATGTGATACCATGATGAACTTGACCCACGATGAAATGAACCTTTTATGTATCTATCAAACAAACACAAGACGCGAAACCATAAACGCTATCACGTATATGCAGCAGTATCTTGAGCCGGACGAAACAGAGCTTGCTGAGATGTCGGATTCGCTGCTTGCCAAGCTTGAACAGATGAATGATGAGGAGTTTGATGAGTTGGAGAAATTTCCTGATTTTAATTATTAAACACTTGTCATTATAGGAGATTTATAGTATAATATAATTAGGTTTTATAATCTGATACGTTAGGAAATAAGGAGTAATTGATATGACAAATGAGGCTTTGCTTGCTCTTATCGAGCAAGGTGAAGGAGTAACGATAGAATTTAAGGAATGTAAAAATGAAGTGTCATCAGAAGTGTATCCAACAGTATGTTCTTTTTCAAATCGTTTCGGCGGTCATCTATTCATGGGTGTTAAGGACACCGGTGAAATAATAGGTGTCAATAGAAACTGTGTAAAAGATATGAAAAAGAATTTCTCCAATATGATAAACAATCCTCAGAAAATTTCCCCGACGCTTTATTTATCTGTTGAAGAATACGAAATTGATGGCAAGATTATACTATACGTTTATGTGCCCCGAAGCTCGCAGGTCCATACTTGCAATAAAATCACTTATGACAGGATAGAAGATGCAGATGTGGATATAAGCAAGTCCACGACACAAATGTCAGAATTATATATGCGTAAGCAAACCGACTTCACAGAAAAAAAAATGTTTCCTTATTTGTCTATTGAAGATTTAGATATGTCGTTGATGAAGCGTGTTAGGAATATGGCGAAAAGCAAGGATGCAAATCATCCATGGATACAGATGGACGATATGTCGATTTTGAGAAGCGCAGGATTATATGGGCGTGACTTCTCTACAGGAAAAGAGGGCTTTAATCTTGCAGCAGTTCTTCTGTTTGGAAAGGATGAAACTATTAAATCATGTTTGCCGGCATATAAAACGGATGCTATATATCGTGTAGATAATATAGATCGTTATGATGACAGAGAGGATATTCGTACCAATCTAATTGATAGCTATGATGAACTCATTGAGTTTATATACCGACATGCAGATGATAAATTCTTCCTTGACGGAACACAGAGAATAAGTGTTAGGAGCATTATAGCACGTGAAATTGTCAGCAATATCTTAATGCACCGTGAATATTCAAGTCCTTTTCCTGCAAAGGTAATTATAGAAAAGGATAGGATATTGACAGAAAACGCAAATAAAACGTATCATTACGGGCGCATTAAGGCTGACAGTTTTACGCCATACCCCAAAAATCCGATAATCGCTAATTTTTTTAATAATATTGGCAGAGCTGATGAACTCGGCTCAGGGGTCCGCAATTTATACAAATATACCAAAATGTATGCAGACAGTGAGCCTATAATGTTTGAGGATGATGTGTTTAGAACTGAAATCCCGCTCGTCAAGAATGGTAATAGCGATAAAATAGCGATAAATAGCGATAAAATAGCGATAAAAGACTTAAATAGCAGAGAAACTGCAATTTATCGGTTTATCGAAGAAAACGGTTCGATATCAAATTCACAGGCTTGTCAACTCCTTGATCTTAAAGCACCGACGGTGAGAATAATTTTTAGAAAAATGATCAATAAATCAGTGATACAACCTATAGGCGAAAACAGAAACAGGAAATATATATTAACAAAATAATAATTTACACAATCGGAAAGCGGTTCTTCGGAGC